>NZ_JASCAR010000022.1:0-348474 GCF_029967715.1 Klebsiella sp. V115_8 | reverse complement strand
GGGTTGTGCGGCAGGGGTAATCCCCCGGTTTGCGTCGCCATCCCGTAGGCCTGATAAGCGAAGCGCCATCAGGCAGTATGGCGGCGGTAGAGCATCAATTCCCTGTGATGTGAGCATGTCGTCAAAGTATGATGTCACGTGGATGCCGGGCGGCGGCTACGCCTGACCCGGCCTGGGTTGTGCGGCAGGGGTAATTCCCCGGTTTGCGTCGCTATCCTGTAGGCCTGATAAGCGAAGCGCCATCAGGCATGGGTTTGATTAGCCGTCCCACCGCCCGGGATACCCCGGGCCGTTTTATGCCTGACGATTACACCTCATAATCCAGCTCATCCTGCTTTGCCGGCGGAACGATCTGCACCTTTTGCACCCGATGGCTGTCGACCTGCAGCGTACGCAGGGTATAACCGTCAATCTCAAGGGTTTCTCCCACCTGCGGCACATGCTGCAGATACTCCATCAGCAGACCGGCAACAGTGTGGTACTCACGTTTATCATCCAGCGGCAGGGGAACATACTGCACCAGATCTTCCAGCGGCATATGGCCGTTAACCGTCCACGAACCGTCCGGATGGTGCTGAATATCGTGCCGGGCGTCGATCTCCTCCACCTCGTTGGGCAGATTACCGGCAATGGTCTCCATCACGTCGCTGAGGGTCACAATCCCCTCGACGGAGCCAAACTCATCCACCACAAAGGCAAAATGGGTGCGGGCCTGACGAAACTGCTCAAGGGCTGAGAGGAGCGGTAACCCCTCCGGAAAGACCAGCGGCTGGCGCACCAGCGCCTGCAGATCCAGCGGCTCCTGGCGCAGGGACTGCTGGAGCAGGTCGATAACATGCACCACCCCCAGCAGGTCTTCATTATCCTTTCCGCCGGTGACCACCAGGCGGGTGTGCTGATTTTTTTCCACCAGGCTGCGGATCTCTTCCTCCGGCGCGCTGAGGTCGATGCGCTCGATATCATGGCGGGAGGTCATAATACTGCTGACGCTGCGCTGATTCAGGTTCAGCACCCGCTCAATCATCAGCCGTTCCTGCGGATTAAACAACGGATGATGGTCCTGATCGGCGACCAGCGACGCCGTGTCAGCATCCAGTTCAGCTTTTTCTTTCTGCCCGCTCAAAAGATTCATTACCGCCTCGGTAGTGCGCTGACGCAGCGTCATATTGGCGGAGAGAAAGCGACGGCGGTTAAACAGCGCCAGCTGGTTAAGGGCTTCAATCATCACCGAGAAGCCAATTGCCGCATATAAATAGCCTTTCGGAATAATAAAGCTGAAGCCTTCAGCAATCAGGCTGAAGCCGATCATCAGCAGGAAGCTCAGACAGAGGATCACGATGGTCGGGTGGCTGTTAACGAAGCGCGTCAGCGCCTTGCTGGCCATCAGCATCAGGCTGATAGCGATGATCACGGCGGCCATCATCACCGCCAGGTGGTCGACCATCCCGACCGCGGTGATCACCGAGTCGAGCGAGAAGATGGCGTCGAGCACCACGATCTGCGCCACCACGGCCCAGAATTTGGCCCCTCTGCGCTGGGTGGGATTATCGCTGTCTTTTCCCTCCAGCCGCTCATTAAGCTCGACGGTTGCTTTAAACAGCAGGAACAAGCCGCCGAACAGCATAATTAAATCGCGGGCGCTGAAGCTGAAGTCGTGAAAAACAATCAGCGGTTTGGTCAGGGTGACGAGCCAGGAGATAGAGGCCAGCAGCAGGAGACGCATCACCATCGCCAGCATCAGGCCAGTGATCCGCGCGCGGTCGCGCTGGGCGGGCGGGAGCTTCTCAGCGAGGATAGCGATAAAGACCAGGTTATCGATACCTAACACCAGTTCGATAACGACCAGCGTGACGAGACCTGCCCAGATTGACGGATCGGCAATCCATTCCATATGTATTAAAACCTGTACGACTGCGGTATGTGTTACCCCGATCATGGATAAGATGGGTATAAAATGCAATAACGACTCGGATAGCGCCCTGCCATGGGTGGATATATTTCCAGCAGATTAAGCGAACCGATAAGAATTATGTTCCGGTAAAGAACAGTGAAAAAATAACACCATGGCGGTTGCCCTGGAATAAGCGGGCCAATATCAGAACGTCTGCCGCTGCGCTTCCGCCAGGGCGCAAAAGCGGCGCTGTGCCACCGCTCGTCGCAGCGAGAGGTGATGCCCACGCCATGGGGGAAGAGCGAAATTCCTCGCAAATTCGGCATAATTCAGCTCATAAAGGGGGCGCAGTATAGGGCGGCTCCGGGTTTTATTCCGCCGATTATGTCTTGTATAGCGAACTGTCCAGCGGTAAGTTCTGAAATATATTGCCTGGATAAATTTATTATCTATACCTATTCTTTGCGGGCATAAGTGCGGCGCGGCAGCGCTGGCGCCTTGCCGCGCCCGGGGGACGGGGTTCGCGGCCACTTTGCACGGCGCAGAGAAACACACCGCTGAATAACCTGATCGAGGATAAGATTATTCTCACTTCTAACTGTTGGTAAAAGGGAGTTATGTGTATTCTTTTACGTGACAGTGAATTTAAGAATTTGGCGGGCAGATGCCCGGGCAGTATCCGTGTATTATCAGTTTCAATAGATTTGTGACATGTACAATTTTGCAAAACCGCGTGTTTTGCAACCAAACAGGTGAAGATGAATATGGCGAATTTGAAAGCGGTTATTCCGGTCGCAGGACTAGGCATGCATATGCTGCCGGCCACTAAGGCAATTCCAAAGGAGATGCTGCCGATCGTTGATAAGCCAATGATTCAGTACATTGTTGACGAAATCGTCGCCGCCGGGATCAAAGAGATTGTTCTGGTGACGCACTCCTCGAAGAACGCGGTGGAAAACCACTTTGATACCTCCTACGAGCTGGAAGCCCTGCTTGAGCAACGCGTGAAGCGCCAGCTGTTGGCGGAAGTCCAGGCCATTTGTCCGCCGGGCGTAACCATCATGAACGTGCGCCAGGCGCAGCCGCTGGGTCTGGGCCACTCCATTCTCTGCGCCCGCCCGGTCGTCGGGGATAACCCGTTTGTTGTGGTGCTGCCGGATATCATTCTCGATGGCGGTACTGCGGACCCGCTGCGCTATAACCTCGCCGCCATGGTCGCCCGCTTTAACGAGACCGGCCGCAGCCAGGTGCTGGCGAAACGCATGCCAGGGGATCTCTCCGAATACTCCGTGATCCAGACCAAAGAGCCGATGGTGGCGGAAGGGCAGGTCGCACGTATCGTCGAGTTTATTGAAAAACCGGACGAACCGCAGACACTGGACTCCGACCTGATGGCGGTGGGCCGCTACGTACTGTCGGCAGATATCTGGGCCGAACTGGAGCGCACCGAGCCGGGCGCCTGGGGGCGTATCCAGCTGACCGACGCCATTGCCGAGCTGGCGAAGAAGCAGTCCGTCGACGCGATGCTGATGACTGGCGAAAGCTATGACTGCGGTAAGAAAATGGGCTATATGCAGGCCTTCGTCACCTACGGAATGCGTAACCTGAAAGAGGGCGCCAAATTCCGCGAAAGCATCAAAAAACTGCTGGCCTGAACGCCAGCCTGAGACTGAGCGGCAGGCTCTGAACATCGGTCCTGCCGCTCATAACGTTATGCAGAATTTATTCATAACGTGAATGTTATAACGATTGTAAAGAAACGTATGGCTTCGGAGACTTCTGGTAGTTTGTCTCTGGCCTCTGTGGTGCAATGGTCGGAGTAGCGGCAATAATGCTTTATGAATAGTCACTTAGTGCGACAATTCCTAAAATGCAGGGAAAGCGGTCAACGTCAGCCAAAAATAAAACTTGACTGCGATCATGTTTCCGCTTTAAACATCTCACTTGCATGCATAAAAATGTGAAATGAATTGGCATGCGAGCTGGTACAGACATTATGGATAATCCCTGAGCACGGCAGTGGACATCATCGAAGGATCACAGGTATATGAACTGGCAACTCATCTCATTTTTTGGCGATAGCACCGTTTTGCTGCCCAGCGCAGCGGCGCTGTTTATTGTCCTGATGCTGCGTAAAACGTCGCGGTTGCTGGCGTGGCAGTGGAGTTTGCTGTTCGGCATCACCGGCGCCATCGTCTGCGCCTCCAAACTGGCCTTTATGGGCTGGGGACTGGGTATTCGCGAGCTGGATTATACCGGCTTCAGCGGCCACTCAGCGCTCTCCGCGGCCTTCTGGCCTATCTTCTTGTGGCTGCTCAGCGCTCGTTTTACGGCGGGTGTGCAAAAAGCAGCGGTCGCCACAGGCTATGTTTTAGCCGCAGTGGTGGGGTATTCACGGCTGGTCATCCATGCACATTCCGTCTCGGAAGTGATCGCCGGCCTGCTGCTGGGTGCTACCGGCAGCGCACTATTCTTACTACTACAAAAGCGCACTACTCATTCCGAATATATGTATATTCCCTGGGGAGGACTTGCATGTTTGGTGATGGTTCCGCTTATCCTGTTACATAGCGGCAGTAAAGCGCCGACTCAGTCGCTGCTGGGGCAGATCGCCACTACAATTGGTCCGTTGGACAAGCCCTTTACCCGCAACGATCTGCACAAGCAGGCTTGGTAATTGCCATTTGTTTTACAGGGGAAATTAAGTTTTCGCTGGTTAATTAGTCAAATAAGAAAATAATCTACTATATGCCGGGCAATTGATAATTCATATTTATGAAATAATGAAGTGCTACTACATTGATATTGCATATTTGTCTGGATATAGCCGTGATCAGACGTTTCTTAAATGCGCTGAGCCAGGAGCTGGAGCATGTCTACTGAATATTCCGTTACCAGGAAACTATTAGAAATTGTAGTTGACTTAGACGCCATCATCTGATTTTTGAATGACGCAACCTTAACATAAAAGATCTTGTTTTACAGATGGTTAGCTTCAATCTTGATAGGTTTGCAACAACGGGGCACTGTCTGGCCGTTTAACTTAGTGAATAATCTTAAGTGTTGATCTCTTATTTTTGCCAATAAAAGGGCAGGCGGTATTAATTGGCAGATATTCGGTAACAAGACTCCCAATTGTGACCGAAATCCCGTAAACTTAACGCCGCAAAAAATAAAGGCCTGACCAATTATTCATCCACAGGTCGATAAAATAAGTCGTTCAGGTAGTCAGTGCGCTGGTAGCTGTTAAGCCAGGGGCGGTAGCGTAGCTGAATCCACCAACTGCAACACAAAACACCTTTCTTGAACAACTATAAAAATCGACGCACGCTGGGTGATTAACACCATAGGATATCCCAGATATCCGCATAAATGGGTCAGGAGCGGCTGCTAAAATCGCCTGTATACCAACTTTCCCGTCTCATCGATAGCCTGTACGGTAAAATTCGCCTACATTGTGAGCTGGGTGGATGTGATAATGGTTACGAGCAGCTTAGGGTAACTGTACTTGCCTCGCCGGTGTTGCACAGTGAAGTCAGCTGGTGCCGCGAGCGCTTTCTATCTTGCTATTCCCCTCATTCTCATTGAGATACGACAGCGGGGCTGAAAATGGATCTTGTACAATGATAAAAATTGCGCGCATTGCCGTGACGCTGGGTTTACTTTCCTCACTGGGAGCCCAGGCTTTCGCGGCCGGGTTAGTGGTAAATGATAACGATCTGCGTAACGACCTTGCCTGGCTTTCCGATCGCGGGGTCATCCATCTGAGCCTGTCGACCTGGCCGCTGAGTCAGGAAGAGATCGCCCGGGCGCTAAAAAAGGCCAAACCGTCCTATTCTTCTGAGCAAGTGGTTCTGGCTCGTATCAACCAGAGACTGTCTGCTTTAAAAGCCGATTTCCGGGTCACCGGCTACACTTCGACCGACCAGCCGGGTACCCCGCAGGGGTTTGGTCAGACGCAGCCGGCAGATAACTCGTTAGGTTTGGCGTTCAATAACAGCGGCGAGTGGTGGGATGTCCACCTCCAGGGCAACGTTGAAGGGGGAGAGCGGATCAGTAACGGATCACGCTTCAACGCCAACGGCGCCTATGGCGCGGTGAAGTTCTGGAACCAGTGGCTCTCCTTTGGCCAGGTACCGCAGTGGTGGGGGCCGGGCTATGAAGGCAGCCTAATTCGTGGGGATGCCATGCGGCCGATGACCGGCTTCCTGATGCAGCGAGCAGAGCAGGCGGCGCCAGAGACCTGGTGGTTACGCTGGATAGGCCCATGGCAGTACCAGATCTCTGCCAGCCAAATGAATCAGTACACTGCTGTCCCACACACTAAAATTATCGGCGGTCGTTTCACCTTTACGCCGTTCCAGTCATTGGAATTAGGTGCATCGCGGATAATGCAGTGGGGAGGGGAAGGGCGACCGCAATCCCTTAGCAGCTTCTGGGATGGTTTTACTGGGCAGGATAATACCGGTACCGATAATGAGCCGGGGAACCAGCTGGCCGGATTTGATTTTAAATTTAAACTCGAACCAACTCTCGGCTGGCCGGTCAGTTTCTACGGGCAAATGATCGGTGAAGATGAGGCTGGTTACCTGCCATCGGCAAATATGTTCCTCGGCGGGATTGAAGGGCACCACGGCTGGGGAAAAGATGCCGTAAACTGGTACCTGGAAGCGCATGATACGCGTACAAATATGAGCCGGACCAATTACAGCTATACCCACCACATCTATAAAGACGGTTACTACCAACAAGGGTATCCGCTGGGTGATGCGATGGGGGGGGATGGTCAATTGTTCGCTGGCAAGGTTGAACTGATTACTGAGGATAACCAACGCTGGAGCACACGTCTGGTTTATGCCAAAGTCAATCCTAAAGAGCAAACAATTAACAAAGCATTTCCTCATTCTGACACGCTTAAAGGTGTTCAGCTTGGTTGGAGTGGAGACGTTTATCAGTCGGTACGTCTGAATACCTCCCTGTGGTACACCAACGCTAACAACAGTGACAGCGACGACGTTGGGGCCAGTGCAGGGATAGAGATACCGTTTAGTTTATAAGGCTGAATGCTGAAAACAGGGGAGAGGGAGTGGTAGCGCTGCAGGATGCAGTCAGCTTTTTTCTCTCCATAAGCCGGCACGGAAGCAACGGCGATGACAGCTGCTCAGGAATTGGCAAATCTTGTTTTACTGATGATGTGACATTATGAAGAAAAAACTTGTTAGATTTTCGGCATTAGCGTTGGCAATTGGGTTTTTATCGGGTTGTACCATTATTCCAGGACAAGGATTAAATAGCCTGCGTAAGAATGTGGTTGAGCTTCCGGACAGTGACTACGATCTGGATAAACTGGTCAATGTGTATCCTATGACTCCGGGGCTGATCGATCAGCTTCGTCCAGAGACCGTTCTTGCTCGTCCAAACCCACAATTGGATAATTTACTGCGCAGTTATGAATATCGCATTGGTGTTGGCGATGTATTGATGGTTACTGTTTGGGATCACCCGGAGCTGACAACGCCTGCAGGGCAATACCGTAGCGCCAGCGACACTGGTAACTGGGTCAACTCCGATGGCACCATTTTCTACCCATATATCGGTAAGGTGCAGGTGGCGGGGAAAACACTGAGCCAGGTACGCCAGGATATCGCAAGCCGGTTGACCACCTATATTGAAAGTCCGCAGGTGGATGTAAGCGTTGCCGCGTTTCGGTCCCAGAAAGTATACGTTACAGGAGAGGTTGCAAAATCAGGACAGCAGCCTATTACCAACATCCCATTAACTGTGATGGATGCGATTAATGCTGCAGGTGGTCTCGCTCCTGATGCCGACTGGAGAAATGTTGTATTAACGCATAACGGAAAAGACACTAAAGTCTCATTGTATGCATTAATGCAAAAAGGGGATTTAAGCGAGAATCATTTACTTTACCCTGGGGATATACTTTTCGTACCACGTAATGATGATCTTAAAGTATTTGTTATGGGCGAGGTTGGTAAACAAAGTACATTGAAAATGGATCGCAGCGGAATGACTGTTGCTGAAGCTTTGGGAAATGCTGAAGGTATTTCTCAAGAAATGAGTGATGCAACTGGTATATTTGTGATTCGACAATTGAAAGATGATAAACAAGGTAAAATTGCTAATATCTATCAATTAAATGCACAAGATGCATCTGCCATGGTTCTAGGAACAGAGTTCCAATTACAACCATATGATATTGTATATGTAACAACTGCACCTATCGTTAGGTGGAATCGCGTGATTTCGCAATTGGTTCCAACAATTACCGGAGTTCATGATATTACTGAAACTGGAAAATTTATTAGGACTTGGTGATATATATGTTTGAATCTATATTGGTGGTTTGTACAGGAAATATTTGTCGTTCGCCGATAGCAGAAAGACTTTTAAGAAATCATTTGCCATTAAAAAAAGTTGACTCTGCTGGTACTGGCGCTCTTGTCGGGCACGAAGCAGATGAAACAGCAGCTTTGATCTGCGAAAAAAATGGCTTTACATTAGATGGGCATAAAGGACAGCAATTTACATCGTCTCTTGCTAGGAAATATGATCTTATTCTCGTAATGGAAAAAGAACATATCGAGAAAATTTCTGAAATTGCACCCGAAGCAAGAGGTAAGACAATGTTACTAGGATATTGGATTGGGCAGAAGGAGATCCCTGATCCATATCGTAAAAGTTATGAAGCATTTGAATCTGTCTTTGGAACTATCAATCACGCTTGTAAAAGCTGGATTGATAAACTGAATAAATGATCAGGATATAAAGTATGGGATCCGAGGTAAAGAAGAATAATCTATTCTCTGACACAGATGAACTCAATATTGGGCGTCTGATTGGAGAACTAATCGATCATACGAAAATCATTATAGCTATAGTATCTTTTACAACGCTTCTGGCTGTGATGTACGTATTTTTTTCCACTCCTATATACCAAGCTAGTTCGTTGATCCAAGTGGAACAAAAGCAGGGAAATAGTATATTAAATAGTCTAAGTCAAGTGCTACCCGATACAGCACCTCAATCAGCTCCAGAAATTTCATTATTACAGTCAAGAATGATACTTGGTAAAACTGTTGATGATTTGAATCTGCAGTTAATTGTAAAAAGGAAATATTTTCCACTTTTTGGAAAGGGATGGGCGCGGCTAACAGGCGGAAATGAAGGGAAAATTTCTGTCAGTAATTTGAATTTTTTGAACCAAAGCGATGATCCAAATATAATTTCAGTTACAGTATTGTCTGAAAGTGCTTTTAGAGTCGAAGGTGAGGGGTTTGAATATGAAGGTCACGTCGGCAAGCCTTTAAATAACAACAATATTCAGTTATTGATTTCTGGAATTGAAGCAGAACCTGGTTCTGTATTTGACGTCCAAAAGGTATCAAAACTAGAAGCGATAAATAATTTGTCAAAAGCTTTTGCTGTGAATGAGCAAGGCAAAGATACAGGTATGTTAAGTCTAACTTTGATTGGTGAAAACCCTAAGTTAATCACTGATATACTTGATAAAATTAGTGATAATTATCTACGCCAAAATATTGATAGGCAGGCTGCTCAAGATGCAAAAAGCTTAGATTTTCTTAATCGCCAATTACCGATTGTAAGAGAAGACCTTGATTCTGCTGAAGATAAGTTAAATGCTTATAGAAGGCAAAAAGATTCAGTGGATTTGTCTTTGGAAGCTAAGTCTGTATTAGATCAAATAGTCAATGTTGATAATCAGCTTAATGAATTGACTTTCAAAGAAGCAGAGATCTCACAACTTTATAAGAAAGAGCATCCAACTTATAAAGCGCTACTTGAGAAACGAAATACCTTAGAAAAAGAAAAAGGGCGTCTGAACAAACAGGTTTCAGCAATGCCATCTACTCAACAAGAGATATTAAAGCTCAGTAGGGATGTGGAATCTGGTCGTGCTGTCTATATGCAGTTATTAAATAGGCAACAAGAATTAAGCATTGCCAAGTCGAGTGCAATCGGTAACGTAAGAATTATTGACCAAGCTGTAACAGAACCAAAACCGGTACAACCTAGAAAATTATTAGGGATTTTAATTGGTATATTGTCCGGTGCGTTCTTATCAGTTGCATTAATAATTCTTAAAATCTCATTGCGCAGAGGCATAGAATCTCCAGAAGATTTAGAGAACATCGGTATTAATGTTTATGCTAATGTGCCTGTTTCTGAATGGTTGAATAAAAAATCTTTCAAAAATACAACATCTATTGATGGAAATTCGAAAAATACACTTTTATCATTAACTAATCCCGCTGATATATCTATTGAAGCTATACGCGGATTAAGAACAAGTTTACATTTTGCAATGATGGAAGCACAAAATAAAGTGCTAATGATTACTGGTGCAAGTCCGAACGCAGGTAAAACATTTATAAGTTCTAACCTTTCAGCGATTATTGCTAATTCAGGAAAGAAAGTTTTATATATTGATGCCGACATGCGTAAAGGGTACGTGCATAAGGTATTCGGTATTTCAATTAATAATGGTCTTTCTGATTATTTATCTGGGAAAAGTACAAAAGAAGATGTTGTAAAGAAAATTGATGAAGCTGGTTTTGACTTTATATCTAGAGGCCAGATCCCACCTAATCCTGCAGAATTATTGATGCATCCACGGATGCAAGAATTGTTGACATGGGCCGATCGCTTTTATGATCTAATAATCATTGACACACCACCGGTGTTAGCAGTAACGGACCCGGTAATTGTCGGTTCATATGCGGGTACTACATTATTAGTCGCACGATTTGAAGAGAATACCGCTAAAGAAATTGAAGTAAGTATACGCCGGCTTGAACAAAGTAATGTAAAAGTTAAAGGATGTGTACTAAATGGAGTGGTAAGAAGAGCAAGTAGCCAATATGGGTATGGTTATAACCACTATGGTTATTCATATACTGAAAAAAATTAATTGTTTTAATTATAAGGCCGGCTTTTTAGCCGGCTAAGAAATCATATGATAAAATTCAAAATTAAAATAGATGAGTTAGTCTGGTTTACCTTTCATTTATTTATATTTGTTAAAGCTTTTACGGGGCCATTGACACTTTATCTTGCATATATCCGATTCGCACCTATAGCTTTGATGATATTATTAGTAGGCTATAAATTATGTATAATAATTCCTAAGAAATTAAGTTATATATTACTAATGGTCTTTCTATCAATCTATGTTCTAATTGGTATAAATAACAATTCATTAGTTAGTTCTGTTTTCGGTATTTATATTTTTATTCCATTTTTATTCGCGTTTTTGTATTCAACAGAATTGTATCAAAGGATATTTGTAAATAATTTTAAGTTCAATTTGTTTTATTTCCTTAGTTGTGCAATAGGTATTTTTTATGTAAATCAATTTGGGGCAGAATGGATAGGTGCGGAACAGGAGATAGCTGGGGTTACGAAAGTTGTTTCGCGTGATTGGATCTCCGATGGAATGATGCGAAACCCTGGATTTACGGGGACATCGGTTAGTTCCGCTACGTTAGTAATTATCACTTGTACATTTTTGGGATATACGCTTCTTGAAAAAAGAAGGTTTATCAGTCTGTTAGTGATTTTTGCAGTTTCTGCATATTTGATATACCTAACAACAACTAAGACAACGATGGTAACGTTAGGTTTTGTGTTTATTTTGATATTTTGTTCATCGTTTATAACAAAATATATTGTGAAAACAATCTTTTTATTCCTGACGTTGTTCTCATATTATTGCATGTTCAATATTAGTAACGTATCAACGGGGATGTTGACAAATACAATGCTAATAAGAATGTATCAAACATGGCCAAATGCAATGTTGTTACTTGAAACACCTCTGCAATATTTTTTCGGGAAAGGCTTTGGTTCAATAGGCGTTCCAACATATTACTTCACGCCAGCATTGGCAAATTCAGCCGATAATATGTATGTATATTTGTATGTCATATTTGGTGTATTTAGTATTTTGTTCTCATTCTTTTTTATAATGAAGTTTTTAAGCTTTGGATTAACCCTGTCAAAATCGACAAAACAATTCTTAATAATATCGTTAGTTATTTTAACAGGTGGTATAACTTCTAATCTCTTTGAAGCATCTTTTTATTCAGTATATGGTGGTGTTATTATAGGCATGATAGTTTCTGAAAAAAAAGAACGAGATATTAAGTTAAATCCTAACTATCAATAATATACTTAGGAGGTGTTATGAAAAAAAGAAAAACATTAATCTCATTAATTTATTGTTTCGCTTTTTTTTATACAAATGCTTTTGCAAGTGAACAAACAATTGGTATTGGAATCCATGCAAATAAGTATGACTTAGAAAATGACAATCTTCTTCAGCTTATAAAAAAAAGTGGTTTTGACTCATTTAGACAGGATTTAACGTGGGATTCTGTAGAAAGAACTAAAGGTGTATATGCCATACCGCCAAAGCTCAAACTAGTTGATGAAATAATTCGTGAAGCGAAAAAATATAATATATCCCCTCTGGTTATTCTTGACTATGGAAATAAAAATTACAATAACGGTGGGTATCCTACTAATGAACAAGACATTGCAGCTTTTGCCAAATATGCAAAATGGGTCGCCTCAAATTATAAGGGGCAGGTCAAGTATTATGAGATTTGGAATGAATGGACGGTTGGAACTGGAATGAAAGGGAAGGGGGAGATACCTCCACCGCAAATATATTTAGAGTTGGTAAAGAAAACAAGTCAGGCGATTAAATCTGTAGATCCTTCTGCAATCATACTCGCTGGGTCATTTAATCCTCTAAGTCCGACAGGAAGACGCTTAAATATATCTGATAGTGATTGGTTCATGATTCTTATAAACGAGGGCATATTAAATTATATCGATGGTATTTCAATACATCCATATTCATTTCTAAATGCAAATAAGAAATTAAGAAATCCTGAATATAATATTAATAAAATTGATCAATTTTATAACAAAATTAAAGACCAAAATATTAAAAAGGTTCCTCTTTATATTACAGAGATCGGAATTCCAACACACGCTGGTCTAGGTGGAGTAGATCCAGTTGAAGCCGCTGATTACGTTGTTAAATATTCCTTATTGGCTAAAAGTAAAAGCTATATAAAAGGTATATGGTGGTATGATTTAAGCAACGATGGTGGGGATATGAAAAACCAAGAGCATAACTTTGGTTTCTATGATTCTAATTTCAATCCAAAACCAGCAGCGAAGGCATTTATAAATTTACAAAAATTTTTAAACAATAAAAGAATTGACAAAATATCGACAACTAACACTAACAACGCACAGCAATTTAACATAGAAGTAAAAGATTCACTAACACAAAAAGATTATACAATTCATTGGAATGAAAAACAGCTTGAGCAAAATGGACGAATACCATATTTAGCAATAAAAAAACTTAGTACACAGAATTCAGAAAATTTTGATCAAAATAATTTAAGTCGAGACGTTTCTGTAAAATAAAATGGTATATTTATGAAAAATCTCTATATAGTGGTGCGTTCTATATCCTTCGGAAAAGGTGTTGGGGGTATGGAAAAAGCTGCTGAACAGCATATTTATGAAATGCACAGTAAAGGATACTGTATTCATCTAGTAGCACCTAAGACAAGAGTTGTGGGTAATATACCATCATTTATAAAGCATATTGATGTTCCATGGCCAATTTGGGATAAATATAAAGTACTCATGACTATGGGGGCTGCATACTATATCTGGTGTAAGAAGGTAGCTAAAAAATTAGTTGTATATAGTAATAATATTGATATTATACACTTTCATGGGGCATCGGCTGGCGTTTTAGCTTCGCTAAACACAGAGCTTATTAAAAATAAGGCTACGATTGTTAATCCACATGGTATGGAAGAATTTGGCACAGGTTCCATTCTACGTATAATTAATCGTGGATTCACTAAACATTTACTGCGCAAGGCCTATTTAGCAGATACCGTTATAGCCACGGATAAAAAGTTGGTTGAAATAGTTAGAAAAAATTTAAACACAGAAAAAATAACTGTAATTCCAAACACTATTGACATAAATACTTTAAGACGGTTAGTAAAGGAAAAAAAACAAGCGACGGATTATAAAATAGTGAGTGTTGGGAGAATTGAATATAACAAAGGCTATGATATTCTTGCTGAAGCACTTGCTAATTTAACGAAAAAAGAGTGGTCTAAAATTAAATTTTCTTGGGATCACTATGGGCGTGGAAAAAATAAAATTGATATTGAAAATTTTTGTAGAAAAAACAACGTCAAACTTAATATCATTTCCGCAGCATCTGATGAAGAAGTACAAACTGCAATAGCATGTTCCAGTTTGTTTGTTCAACCCTCCCGCTATGAGGGCAGCAGTTTAACGACATTAGAAGCGATGACGCATGGTGCTCTTATAGTTGCAATGCCTGTTGGTGGTATACCTGATAAAATTTTCGATAAATATACAGGTTTTTTATGTAAAGAAGTTAGTAGCCTTGCTTTAGAGAAGAGTTTGATAGAAGCAATGGAATCAGAAGAACCAGAAGTGATCCGGAAAAACGCTAGGCACTATGTAGAAGAGAATTTTGACATCCATATTTCAACTGAAAAATATGATTGTATATATAAAAAATTTTTAGCTGAAAAGGAAATCAAATGATTTTTTACTGTGAGGCAAGAATCTTTAGTGGGCAAGAACGCATGTATTTAATTGCTGCATGTGCAATGTCTTATGCCGAAAAGTCCATTATCATTATTAATGAATCAAACTTTATTGCAATAGATTATTGTAAAGAAAATGGAAACTTCTCAGAAATTATTACCATCAAAGATTTCGATCCAAAATTTTCATCATTATATGTTTGGTTTCGATGGAAAAGAATATATTCATTTATTAAACTGCTTAAAGCCAAACACCCTGTTTATAAGACTCTATGCGTATCTCAAGGTAGAATTGAATCTGGGAACATAGCTATAATAGCTGCAAGGTTATTAAGAAAAAAAATTATCTCTTACATTCCTATGGTCCATTACCATTTTCAAATGGAGCAAAGGAGCATATCCACGATAATCAAAGATATGTTATGTGTTCCTCTTTATAAATTACCTAATTCTTTTATTACTATAAGCAATGCCGTTGCTAAAGATCTTAAGAAGAAGACTTCTGCAAATGTGCTAGTAGTTGAAAATTTCATTGATAAGAAGAATTATCAAAAAATTGACAACCCGCCCCCTTCATTTAATGAAAAAAATGTTATTAAAATAGTATTGCCAGGCAGGTTATTAAACAAACAAAAAGGTCAATTAGATTTCGTTGAAGCTATTAATTATCTTAAAAACGAAAATTTCAAAGATATTGTTTGTTATATTGTTGGTGAAGGTCCGGACAAGAAAATCATTAATGAACACATTAAACAATATAAACTTAGTGAGACAATTCACCTATTAGGCAACCGTAACGACCTAGTAAGTATTATGGATGGATGTGATTTAGTAGTACTACCTTCAAGATTTGAAGGTGTTCCTCTCGTATTGCTAGAAGCAGCTCTACTACAAAAACATATTATTGCATCTGACATAGTTGGCTTTAATGATTATTTGCATTCTGGATGTTTATTTAAACCATCGAACCCTATAAGTTTAGCAAATAAAATCAAAGAATATATTAAATCTGATGGTAAATCCACATGCTATAAAGCAACTTTGGGTAATGTGTTAATGCGTGATGAAAATCAGTTTAAAAATGATTTTATCACCGCTTTGAAAAAATTATCTTAATAAAACTTACAAGCTAAAAAGGGTTACTAATGGAAAACAAAGATATCGTATTATTATCTACTGCCGACTGGGATAATCCTTTCTGGACAAACAAACAACATGTTGCGGTAGAATTATCCAGACTTGGCTATAAAGTATTTTATATTGATTCCCTTGGTCTTAGAGCTCCTTCGCTTAATAAAAAAGATTTAACTCGAGCAATAAAACGAATATTCAAGATGTTTAAAGCTCCACGCCATGTACGAGAAAATCTATGGGTTTGGTCGCCAGTAACTCTCCCATGGAATAAGTATAAACTAATCAGGGGTTTTAATAGACTATATTTGAAAGGGATGATAGGTTTTTGGACAAAGTATCTTAAATTCAGAGATAAGGTTTTATGGACGTATAATCCACTTACTAAAAGACTACTTAATTTAAAAGATTATAGTTATGTTGTTTATCATTGCGTTGATGAGATTAAGGCTCAACCAGGAATGCCGGTTTCAATTTTAGAAGAATCAGAAAATGAGTTAATAGTTAATTCTGATATAGTATTTGTCACTGCCCCGAAGTTATATGAATCTCGTAAGTTATTAAACGACAACACCTATTATCACTCAAACGTAGCTGATTTTAATCATTTCAATACGAGCATTACTGAAGGTTACGAGAGACCAAAAGATTTGAAAAATATTGAAGGACCGATTCTTGGATTTATCGGTGCAATTAGTAGTTATAAAGTTAATTTCGAATTACTATCTTCGCTGGCAAAAAACAGACCACAATATCATATTGTACTAATAGGTTTGGTTGGAGAGGGTGATCCTAATACAAGTGTTTCAATTTTAGAAAATCATAAGAATATTCACCTCTTAGGACCAAAGGAATATGATGAGTTGCCATCATATCTGAAGTATTTTGATGTTGCACTTTTACCTAATATGATTAATTCTTACACAGATAACATGTTTCCAATGAAGTTTTTTGAGTATCTTGCAGCAGGTAGAAAAGTTGTATCAGTTAATTTAAAGGCTATTCAAGAATTTAAGGACTATGTTTATATTAGTACCACGAATGAAGAATTTATAGAAAGTGTTGATAAAGCTTTAGACGGTGATGCTATTCCATTAGAGAAAAGATTAGAACTAGCTCGACAATATACATATCAATCGAGAACAAAAAAAATGCTAGATTTAATTGAGAATAACGATAATTCTATTTATAAAGGATAAATAAATTGTCGACAGATAAAAATAAACGTATAGCAAAAAACACTATAATGCTATACTCGCGGATGATCATGATTATGATCGTTTCGCTATATACATCAAGAATTTTACTACAAGCTTTAGGTGTTAAAGATCTAGGTATATATAGTATTATCGCAGGAGTAATTGTACTTTTTGGGTTTATTCAAAATGTTACTACTCTCGCAACTCAAAGATTTCTATCAATGGGATTGGGGCGAAACGATTATGTTTGGACAAACAGAGCATTTAATACAAGTGTCGTAGTGCATTTTGGTATAGCAATTATTATTTTATTTTTAGGTGAAACAATTGGCCTTTGGTTTGTAAATTCACATTTAAGTATTCCTTCTGATCGGGTAAAAGATGTAGCATGGATTTTCCATTTCTCACTTTTAGCTCTATCTGTACAAATATTACAAACACCTTTTATTGCGTCAATAATAGCCTGTGAAAGGATGGAGGTTTATGCAAAGATTGGTGTATTGGATGCTTTTCAACGATGGTTCATTGTTTTTCTTTTAGGAGCATTTAGTTTTAATGACAATTTAAAGGCATATGCTGTTCTAGTATTATGTGGGTATTTGTTTATTTTTCTTTGTTATTTTTTATTTTGCATTATTAAGTTCGAAATATGCAAAATGGATTTGAAAGTTGATAAAAAAATACTTATTGAGATGTTTTCGTTTTCCGGTTGGACACTTCTCGGTTCAATTAGTGTTGTTGCATTGTCTCAAGGAATTGCGATATTAGTAAATATATTCTTTGGTGTTGTTGCTAATGCATCTCTTGGTTTATCAGATCAAGTATTGGCTGCTATTAATAGAGTTACTGGAAATTTTCAAACTGCATTTAATCCTCAGATAATTAAATCTTATGCTGCGGGTGATTTATCTTATCTTAATAAATTACTCACACAAGCAAGCAAATTATCGTTTGGACTTGTTTTACTTGCAGTAGTTCCATTATTCACGGACACCCATTTTATTTTATCAATTTGGTTGAATACTGTACCCGAGTATTTAGTTTCACTTGTAAAAATTGTAGTGTTATATGTCTTGATTGATTGTCTTTCTGGACCTTTTGTAACAGTAATCTACGCTGTTGGAAAACTAAAACGTTATCAAATAACAATTAGTTGTATCATTCTTCTCAATTTACTTTTTGCAGTTGTTTTGGTATATAGCCGATTGCCATTATATGTTGTCGTATTTGCTCGTGTAAGCTCTACTTTATTATTATTATTCTATCGGATGAAAATTGTAAGTGGTGTAATAGATTATGACATAAGAGGGTATATATTAAATGTTTTGATAAAGTTATTCATCGTTGCAACCGTTTCTTTTATAAGTGCTTATTGGATTGATATATTCCTTCCCGAAACATATATTGGACTATTGGCTTTAACTTTACTATCAAGTTTGTTTGTTTTGATTCTTTTTTACTTTTTTGTATTATCAAAAGATGAGAAAAACTTTTGCAATCAGAAAGGTAAGAAAATTTACAGTAAGATATTTAATTGATTTTTAAGGTGAGAACATGAGTAAGTATGGTGTTATCGTTTATGAGGGTGGGAAATTTGAAGAGCAAAATCTCCTTAACCTGGGTGACTATGTTCAAAGTACAGCGGCTAAACAATTTCTACCTTCAGTAGATCATTACATCACGCGTGAAGGAATGCATCAATACAACGATGAAACTGTAAAGATGATAATGAATGCGTGGTATATGGCCAATCCAGAGAACTTTCCCCCATCAACAAAAATAGAACCATTATATGTATCAGTGCATCTGAATTCTTCAATAGTAGACAGAATTTTTAGACCAGAAGTTATTGAACATTTTAAAAAGCATGAACCAATTGGTTGTAGAGATAATCATACTAGAGATCTACTATTAGCTAAAGGAATTGATGCCTACTATTCAGGATGTATGACTTTAACACTTGGCCATTCATATAAACGTACAAAAATTACCGATGAAGTAATTTTTGTCGATATCATGCATGACTCATTATCAATGAAGCAGTTAATCAAACAACCACTTCGTTTAGGAAAAAGAATCCTTAATGGAAGGATTAAAGAGCTTGCGATCAAAAGAGATATTCTCCAAAAATATTTTGAAGAGGATGTTTTAGACAATGCTGTCTAT
The DNA here is from genome assembly GCF_029967715.1 of Klebsiella sp. V115_8. Taxonomy (NCBI): domain Bacteria; kingdom Pseudomonadati; phylum Pseudomonadota; class Gammaproteobacteria; order Enterobacterales; family Enterobacteriaceae; genus Klebsiella; species Klebsiella sp. V115_8. The sequence goes on along the minus strand of NZ_JASCAR010000022.1, from coordinate 329,422 downwards.
ATTGATCAAATGGTTCCTTATATTTCTGCTGAAGTTGGATTCCAAAAAGCTGACGCTTATTTGAAACGATTATCTGCTGCACGCTTTGTTGTAACATCGAGAATCCATACTGCCCTGCCTTGTTTGGCAATGGGCACACCAGTTATTTTTGTTAATGGTGGATTCAAAACTAAAGTTGATAATTGTAGATTTGATGGACTATTTGATTTCTTTAACCGTATCGATGTTGAAGCATCTGGTAAATCTCATTGTAACTTCAATTTCGATGGAAATAAAATTGGTATGAATACTACTCTTACCAATAAAGATTTACATGTCCCATATGCTAATGATCTAATTGAGAAGTGTCTCTCCTTTGTTAAGGATTGAATATAACCTTATATAATGCTGCCGGCTACTAGCCGGCAAAATAAATTATTAAGCATATCGATGAAATTAATTTTTAAAAAAGAACATTTTATTAAACAAACAATAGCAATGGTTTACCAAAAGTAATTTTAACTTTGACGATTGTACTAAGTAAAATTTTAAGGGATAAATTATGTCGCAGGATATTAATGTTGGTATTGTAGCTGATTGGCTAGTAACATATGCTGGCGCAGAGCGAGTTATTAAAGAATTCATTGAACTCTTTCCAAGTTCTGAATTATACGCTCTTGTCGAATATCTTTCAGATGAAGATAGAATTTTTTTTCAAGGAAAAAAAGCTACCACTAGCTTCGTCCAAAATTTACCCTTTGCAAAAAAGAAATATCAAAAATATTTACCATTCATGCCTTTTGCGGTAGAGCAATTAGATGTGACCAAGCATAATGTTGTTATTTCTAGTAGTCATGCCGTTGCAAAAGGTGTATTGACGGGACCAGATCAGTTGCATATTAGTTACGTACACTCGCCAATTAGATATGCTTGGGATATGCAATTTCAGTATCTTAAAGAGTCTGGTCTTGATAAAGGTATCAAAGGATTGTTAGCTAAATGGATTCTTCATAATATCCGCATGTGGGATTATCGAACTTCTAATGGTGTAGATCATTTTATTGCTAACTCTCATTTTATTGCCCGTCGTATCATGAAGGTATATGGAAGGCAAGCTGATGTAATTTATCCTCCTGTTGATGTTCATCGTTTTGAGTTAGTAGAGCAGAAAGAAGATTTTTATCTCACAGCATCGCGATTAGTTCCTTACAAAAGAATCGACTTGATTGTTGAGGCATTTAGCAAAATGCCCAATAAGAAATTAGTTGTTATTGGTGATGGTAGTGAAATGATAAAAATAAAAAATAAAGCTAAAGGTAACGTGGAGATATTAGGATATCAGCCGAATAGTGTCATGGAGGATTATATGAAAAAAGCGAAAGCTTTTGTTTTTGCTGCAGAAGAGGATTTTGGAATTACTCCAGTTGAAGCTCAAGCATGTGGTACTCCTGTAATTGCTTTTGGTAAAGGCGGTTCACTGGAAACGGTCAGGCCATATGGTGTAGCTCAAGCAACCGGTTTCTTTTTTGAACAACAAACAATAAGTTCTTTGATCAATGCCGTAAATAGTTTCGAAGAAAATTCTCATAATATTAACCCTAGTGATTGTCGAAACAACGCCTTAAAATTTTCTGCAGAAAGATTTCGCGAAGAATTTAATTCTTATGTATCAACAAAATGGTTGGATTTTAATATCTCAAAAAGTATTGAGTATTAATTATGTTGTTTTTATCAACTGTAACATACGTTTGTATTTATTGTTGTTAGTCAGTTGTGAATATGAGTAAAATACATATGATAACATTTTCCCATCGTGTTCGTGCGAATGCTAATGCATCAATAATCTCTTTAGTGCAAAGGTTTTCTGATATTGCTATTATTTTTTTAGGTTTGTATACAACTTGCTTGTTTTATAATTTCAATATTTCTTATAAAGCAAATTTAATCGGTCTAACGGCTCTTGTTGTATTTCAAATGATCGGCGGAATTACTGATTTCTATCGCTCATGGAGAGGTGTGAAGATCTCTGCCGAACTTATTATGATAATCAAAAACTGGACACTAAGTATAATACTTACATCTGGATTAATTTCACTTTTCCCAGATTTCGATATTAGTGTGAAAGTGTTTATATTTTGGTATTTCTTTGTTGTGTTGGGTTTCATTTTTTGCCGTACTTTTATACGTCTTGGTGCTGGAGTGTTACGCAAGTTAGGTTACAATACACGGCGAGTTGCTGTCGTCGGCTCTTCCCCTGCTGCTATTAGTTTACTTCAGAGTTTTTTAGAGGAACCGTGGTTAGGGTTCGTTGTTAAAGGTATTTATGATGATAAGCCACAGATCGAATATGGTAATGTACCTTATGGTGGTTCGTTGTCTACATTAATAGCCCAAGCTAGGGCAGGTGAAATTGATCGTATATATATTGCACTGAGTATGAAAGATGAGCAAATTATAAAAGATCTTGTGTCAAAACTTACAGATACTACCTGTTCAGTGTTACTTATACCGGATGTGTTTACGTTTAATATTTTGCAATCTCGAACTGAAGAAATCAATGGCGTACCTGTAGTACCTCTTTTTGATACGCCATTGAGCGGTATTAATATGTTGTTTAAGAGGTTAGAAGACATTGTTGTCTCTAGTATTATTTTAGTACTAATTTCTCCTGTGCTTATTGGTATTGCTTTAGCAGTAAAATTTTCTTCACCTGGTCCAATTATTTTTCGCCAAATACGATATGGTATGGATGGTAAACCTATTAAGGTTTGGAAATTCCGTTCGATGACTGTTATGGAAAATGACGATAAAGTAATACAAGCTACAAAAAATGATGTACGAGTGACAAAGGTTGGACGTTTCCTTAGAAGTACCTCACTAGATGAGTTACCTCAGTTTTTTAATGTATTATTTGGTCAGATGTCTGTTGTTGGCCCACGCCCGCATGCTGTTTCTCATAATGAACAATATAGATCTCTTATTCAAGGTTATATGCTTCGACATAAGGTTAAACCGGGTATTACTGGTTTAGCTCAAATCAACGGTTGGCGTGGAGAGACAGATACATTAGAGAAAATGGAGAAGCGAATTGAATACGATTTGCTATACATTCGTGGTTGGAGTATATGGCTAGATTTGAAAATTATTTTCCTTACTATCTTCAAAGGCTTTATCAATAAGTCAGCTTATTAAGTAATATCTACCTTAACCTGCTATGTATTCTAAGTCTTACATGATGTTTTATAATATTTAAATTGAGGTCTAAATGGCTAATGATATTGGCTTTAACAAAAACTCTAGAATCCAAACACTGCGCGGTATAGCTGCGCTTTCAGTTGTTGTGGATCATACATTAACTCAATTTAATATATATTACCATCTTGAAGGAATAACCGGGGGAATATTACGTAATTTGCAGGGGGTTGGCACTATAGGTGTTTATGTGTTCTTTATTGTTAGTGGATATATAATGTCCTTAACGACTTTTAATAAAACATGGGATAAAAAAGCTTCTTCTGTTTTTTTAAAGAAAAGAATTATTCGTATCTATCCTATTTATTGGTTCTGGCTGACATTACTTCTCGTTGCTTGGTTTGCAGGCTTTGCTTTGAAACAACATCATTATTCCTTTGAGAAAATAGTTTCATCTTATTTGCTTTTACCATATTCCGATGAAGAACCCAGCAAAATAAACCCAGTCCTTGGCCAAGGGTGGACTCTTATATATGAAATGTTTTTTTATATTTTCTTTTCTATTTTGATTTTAATGAATATACCTAAGCGCAAGGTGTTAATTGTTTCCTTTTTGTTTTTTTCTTTAATAATAGTACTAGGCAAAGGTTCGATAACAGGAATTCCATATATCGATTTTTTTATATCATCAAAGTTATTTTATTTTTTTGTTTTCGGTATTTTTATTTATAATTATTGCGATAAGATTATTAATCTATTCTCTTCTGTTATTTCTGTGTGTTTAAGTTTATTAACTTGCTTTGTATTGTTTTTTGTTATCGCTTTGGGTGCTGTGCCCGAAGAGTTTAGTAAAGTGGCAATGGTCTTTTTTGCAATTATTTTCTTTCTTGTATGGTTTTCCAAAGGCTCATGCAATAAGTACTTAGTTATTTTAGGTGACTCCTCTTACTCTCTATATCTATGCCATACTTTTATTGTTATGGGATTTGGTGTTGTTTGTAAGAAATTTGACCTTTCAATGCTAATGCTTTCTATAATAGGAACGTTAACTATCATTTTATCGGTCATTGTAGGGTTATTTAGTTACTTCTTACTTGAAAAGAAATTACATGCATTATTTATTCAAAAAAAAACTACAGCTAACAATGCCTTCTAAAGGCTTGTTTTAATAAAGGCTATTTTGCTTGTCTTTGTTACGCACCATTTTACCCTATGCACATAAGCACCATTGCGCTAATATGAACATCAAAATTAAGCTGCGAGTATGTCGCAGTGACCACACCTGACAGGAGTATGTAATGTCCAAGCAACAGATCGGGGTTGTCGGTATGGCTGTGATGGGGCGTAACCTTGCGCTGAACATCGAAAGCCGTGGTTATACCGTCTCCGTTTTCAACCGCTCCCGTGAAAAGACCGAAGAAGTGATTGCCGAAAATCCAGGCAAGAAACTTGTTCCTTACTACACAGTACAAGAGTTTGTTGAATCCCTTGAAACACCACGTCGTATCCTGTTGATGGTGAAGGCCGGGGCTGGCACCGACAGCGCCATCGATTCCCTGAAGCCTTACCTCGATAAAGGCGACATCATCATTGATGGCGGCAACACCTTCTTCCAGGACACCATCCGTCGTAACCGTGAGTTGTCTGCCGACGGTTTTAACTTTATCGGTACCGGTGTTTCCGGTGGTGAAGAGGGGGCTCTGAAAGGGCCTTCCATCATGCCTGGTGGGCAGAAAGAAGCCTATGAGCTGGTTGCTCCGATTCTGAAGCAGATTGCTGCGGTTGCTGAAGACGGTGAGCCGTGTGTGACCTATATCGGTGCTGACGGTGCTGGTCATTATGTGAAGATGGTTCATAACGGCATCGAGTATGGTGACATGCAGTTGATTGCTGAAGCTTATGCGCTGTTGAAAGGCGGTCTGGCACTTTCCAACGAAGAGCTGGCGCAAACCTTCACCGAATGGAACGAAGGTGAGCTAAGCAGCTACCTGATCGACATTACCAAAGATATCTTCACCAAGAAGGATGAAGAGGGTAAATACCTCGTCGATGTCATTCTTGATGAAGCAGCAAACAAAGGTACCGGTAAGTGGACCAGCCAGAGTTCACTTGATCTCGGCGAACCTCTGTCTCTGATCACCGAGTCCGTATTTGCTCGTTACATCTCTTCACTTAAAGACCAGCGTGTAGCCGCTTCGAAAGTGCTGAGTGGACCCCAGGCTCAGCCAGCTGGTGATAAAGCGGAATTTATCGAAAAAGTGCGTCGTGCGTTATATCTCGGTAAAATCGTTTCCTATGCCCAGGGCTTCTCACAGCTGCGTGCTGCTTCTGATGAATACAACTGGGATCTGAACTACGGTGAGATCGCTAAGATTTTCCGCGCTGGCTGCATCATTCGTGCGCAGTTCCTGCAGAAGATCACTGATGCTTATGCGCAAAACGCTGGCATTGCTAACCTGTTGCTGGCCCCGTACTTCAAACAGATCGCTGATGACTATCAGCAGGCGCTGCGTGATGTCGTTGCTTATGCCGTGCAGAATGGTATTCCGGTACCGACGTTCTCTGCAGCAATTGCCTACTACGACAGCTACCGTTCCGCAGTTTTGCCAGCTAACCTGATTCAGGCTCAGCGTGATTACTTTGGTGCGCACACCTATAAGCGTACAGATAAAGACGGTGTGTTCCACACAGAGTGGTTGGAATAATTTTCTTCACACAGTCAGGCCATTTGGCCTGACTGTTTTAATTTTATATTTAATGTTGCAACCTGACCTTAAGCATTTCCTTTCTAAAAATATTTCTAATATCTAATTTTTAACCTTTTTAAGAATTTGCCATATTTATTATCTTGTACGCCTATATTAGTCTGCTTCTGGCCTCAGTGATTTACTGGGTGTTAAATAACAGGGTTTTAATTAAAGGATATTAATATGTTACTTCCTGTGATAATGGCTGGCGGTACCGGCAGTCGTCTCTGGCCGATGTCTCGCGAGCTTTACCCGAAACAGTTCCTCCGGCTGTACGGGCAGAACTCCATGCTGCAGGAAACCATCACCCGACTCTCGGGCCTTGAAATCCATGAACCGATGGTCATCTGTAACGAAGAGCACCGCTTCCTGGTGGCCGAACAGCTGCGCCAGCTCAACAGGCTGTCCAACAACATTATTCTTGAGCCGGTCGGGCGCAACACCGCCCCGGCCATTGCTCTGGCGGCCCTTCAGGCCACCCGTCACGGTGACGACCCGCTGATGCTGGTTCTCGCCGCCGACCATATCATCAATAACCAGCCGGTCTTCCACGACGCTATCCGCGTCGCCGAGCAGTATGCCGATGAAGGCCACCTGGTCACCTTCGGTATCGTGCCGAACGCCCCGGAAACCGGCTACGGCTACATCCAGCGCGGCGTGGCCCTCACCGACAGCGCCCACACCCCGTACCAGGTGGCCCGCTTCGTGGAGAAGCCGGACCGCGAGCGCGCTGAGGCCTACCTCGCCTCCGGGGAGTACTACTGGAACAGCGGCATGTTTATGTTCCGCGCCAAAAAATACCTCTCCGAGCTGGCCAAATTCCGCCCGGATATCCTCGAAGCCTGCCAGGCCGCGGTCAATGCCGCCGACAACGGCAGCGACTTCATCAGCATCCCGCATGACATTTTCTGCGAGTGCCCGGACGAGTCCGTGGACTACGCGGTGATGGAGAAAACCGCCGACGCCGTGGTGGTCGGTCTCGATGCCGACTGGAGCGACGTCGGCTCCTGGTCCGCCCTGTGGGAGGTCAGCCCGAAAGATGAGCAGGGCAACGTCCTCAGCGGCGACGCGTGGGTGCACAACAGCGAAAACTGCTACATCAACAGCGACGAGAAGCTGGTGGCGGCCATCGGCGTGGAGAATCTGGTGATTGTCAGCACCAAGGACGCCGTGCTGGTGATGAACCGCGAACGTTCCCAGGACGTGAAGAAGGCGGTCGAGTTCCTCAAGCAGAACCAGCGCAGCGAGTACAAGCGCCACCGCGAGATTTACCGTCCCTGGGGCCGCTGCGACGTGGTGGTCCAGACCCCGCGCTTCAACGTCAACCGTATCACCGTGAAACCGGGAGGCGCCTTCTCGATGCAGATGCACCACCACCGCGCCGAGCACTGGGTCATTCTCGCCGGCACCGGCCAGGTGACGGTCAACGGCAAGCAGTTCCTGCTGACCGAGAACCAGTCCACCTTTATTCCGATTGGCGCCGAGCACAGCCTGGAAAACCCGGGCCGCATTCCGCTGGAAGTGCTGGAGATCCAGTCGGGGTCGTACCTCGGCGAGGACGACATTATTCGTATTAAAGACCAGTATGGTCGTTGCTAATTTTTTTCGGGACAAAACGCAGAATGACACAGTTAACATGCTTTAAGGCTTATGACATCCGTGGTGAACTGGGCGAGGAGCTGAACGAGGACATCGCCTACCGTATCGGCCGCGCCTACGGCGAATTTCTGAAACCCGGGAAGATAGTGGTGGGGGGCGATGTGCGCCTCACCAGCGAGTCGCTGAAGCTGGCGCTGGCCCGCGGGCTGATGGACGCCGGCACCGACGTGCTGGATATCGGCCTGAGCGGCACCGAAGAGATTTACTTCGCCACTTTCCACCTCGGGGTGGACGGCGGTATCGAGGTGACGGCGAGCCACAACCCGATGAACTACAACGGCATGAAGCTGGTGCGCGAGAACGCGAAGCCCATCAGCGGCGATACCGGCCTGCGTGACATCCAGCGCCTGGCGGAGGAAAACCAGTTCCCGCCGGTGGACCCGGCGCGTCGCGGGACCCTGCGCCAGATTTCGGTGCTGAAGGAGTACGTCGACCACCTGATGGGCTACGTGGACCTGGCGAACTTCACCCGTCCGCTGAAGCTGGTGGTGAACTCCGGCAACGGGGCGGCGGGGCACGTGATTGATGAGGTGGAGAAACGCTTCGCGGCGGCCGGGGCGCCGGTGACCTTTATCAAGGTGCATCATCAGCCGGACGGCCATTTCCCGAACGGTATCCCGAACCCGCTGCTGCCGGAGTGCCGCCAGGACACCGCCGACGCGGTGCGTGCGCATCAGGCGGACATGGGTATCGCCTTTGACGGCGACTTCGACCGCTGCTTCCTGTTCGATGACGAGGCGTCGTTTATCGAGGGGTACTACATTGTCGGCCTGCTGGCGGAAGCGTTCCTGCAGAAGCAGCCGGGGGCGAAAATCATTCACGACCCGCGCCTGACGTGGAACACGGTGGACATCGTGACCCGCAGCGGCGGGCAGCCGGTGATGTCGAAGACCGGGCATGCGTTCATCAAGGAGCGGATGCGCCAGGAAGACGCCATCTACGGCGGGGAGATGAGCGCGCACCATTACTTCCGTGACTTCGCCTACTGCGACAGCGGGATGATCCCGTGGCTGCTGGTGGCGGAGCTGCTGTGCCTGAAGAACAGCTCGCTGAAATCGCTGGTGGAGGACCGCCAGGCGGCGTTCCCGGCGTCGGGGGAGATCAACCGCAAGCTGGGTAATGCGGCGGAGGCGATCGCCCGTATCCGGGCGCAGTATGAGCCGGCGGCCGCACACATCGACACAACGGACGGTATCAGTATTGAATACCCTGAGTGGCGCTTTAACCTGCGCACATCCAACACGGAGCCGGTGGTGCGCCTGAACGTGGAGTCCAGAGCGGATACGGCGTTGATGAATGCAAAAACCGAAGAGATTTTAGCTCTTCTCAAGTAATGCATTATCCATAATGGAAGCCATAGGGTCAGATTTTAATCGTATTATTGACCTTATGGCTTATTCTTGACATCCCACTGGTCAAAGCGTAAAACCGCCCACAGCATTATTTAATTTCGTGGCTATCCGCCATTACCCAGTTAACTGATTAAAGTGTAATCGAATGAAAATTACTATTTCCGGTACAGGTTATGTTGGTTTATCGAACGGTATCCTGATTGCGCAAAACCACGAAGTGGTGGCCCTGGATATCGTACAGGCCAAAGTGGATATGCTTAACCAGAAGATCTCTCCGATTGTCGATAAAGAGATCCAGGAATATCTGGCAGAAAAACCGTTAAACTTCCGTGCTACCACGGATAAGCAAGACGCATACCGTAATGCCGACTACGTGATCATTGCGACGCCGACCGATTACGATCCCAAAACTAACTACTTCAACACCTCTACGGTGGAAGCGGTTATTCGCGATGTCACCGAGATCAACCCGAATGCGGTGATGATCATTAAATCGACCATCCCGGTGGGTTTCACCCGCGACATCAAAGAACGTTTAGGGATTGATAATGTCATTTTCTCTCCTGAGTTCCTGCGTGAAGGCCGTGCGCTGTACGACAACCTGCACCCGTCGCGTATTGTCATCGGTGAGCGCTCTGCGCGTGCCGAACGTTTCGCAGACCTGCTGAAAGAAGGTGCGATCAAGCAGGATATCCCGACCCTGTTTACCGACTCCACCGAAGCGGAAGCGATCAAACTGTTCGCTAACACCTATCTGGCGCTGCGCGTTGCCTATTTCAACGAGCTCGACAGCTATGCTGAAAGCCAGGGGCTGAACAGCAAGCAGATTATCGAAGGGGTATGCCTGGATCCGCGTATCGGCAACCACTACAACAACCCGTCCTTTGGCTACGGCGGCTACTGTCTGCCGAAAGACACCAAGCAGCTGCTGGCGAACTACGAATCGGTCCCGAACAACATCATCGCGGCTATCGTCGATGCCAACCGTACCCGTAAAGACTTTATCGCGGATTCTATTCTCGCCCGCAAGCCGAAAGTGGTGGGTGTGTATCGCCTGATCATGAAGAGCGGGTCAGACAACTTCCGTGCCTCTTCTATTCAGGGCATCATGAAGCGCATCAAGGCGAAAGGTATCCCGGTTATTATCTATGAACCGGTGATGCAGGAAGATGAGTTCTTCAACTCCCGCGTCGTGCGCAACCTGGATGCCTTCAAACAAGAGGCGGATGTGATCATTTCTAACCGTATGGCGGAAGAGTTGGCGGATGTCGCGGATAAGGTTTATACCCGCGATCTGTTTGGTAACGATTAATTCTGCCTGTCTGACACTGGCGGCTCCCCGCCGCCAGTATGCTTCTTTATCTCCCCGCTATATCCCTCACTGCGCGTATTTCTCGCACATTCAGATTAACCTCAATAAATTGTGATGGACATTACGATCCTGCTCAAAACCCGTTGCGGGTTGAAAACAGGTCCGATAAGTTAAACTTACCTTGTGAAGAGCTACCGTCACTGTGATGTAGATGCCGGAGATAAGCGCCGGGAGGTAAAACGAAGCCTGCAACGCAGGCTTTTGTTATTTATGCCCTGGGGAAATATGAGGAACAGGGCGCGAGTAACGTTATTTTTTCTTGCCTTAAGGCCACGCCAAAACGCAGAATGAACGGTCATTCTGTCATATCATTTTTTTATCTCTTAATATTATCTTAATCTAAATGCAATATGGAGCGAGTCTTACCACTTGCGTTTATTAAACGTCAGTTTTGTTTTCTTTCTGTCTTTCAGATATGAAATTAAAAAGAAAACAGACACAGCAAGTAGTATGGCAGCGACCACTAAGAAAAATAGGTTTTCCATAATATCTACCACAGCTTTTTGTTGGTTGAATCATTAGCATGTTAAGCAACACGTCAGCCAGGAAGCGCTGAATTGCGATCTCTAACATATCCTGTTCTTAAGAAAATTCCTACAGAAAGTAATGTCTTTTATTTATCAGGAGAAAATGCTGAAGGAGCCATTAAAAATAGTATTGAAAAGAGTGACAGCAGGGGACCAGGCTTAAAGTTGTTGGCTTTTTCGCTGGCGGGCAGATGAAACTGGTTTCAGCACCGTCGTTAAAACCAGTAAAAATTATTCTTTAGCACAAAAAAGTATAGCCTGTGCCAGGCTCGGGTAAAGAAATGAATGATAAAGGAAGACAATACGGGATGCTTATCCGTTGCCGCAATCAGCGGATTGCGGCAGGGCAGAGACAGGTTAGATCTGATAGTAATCCTTATACCACTCCACGAAGTTCTTCACGCCTTCCTTCACTGACGTCTGTGGCTTAAAGCCCACCAGGTCATACAGCGGCTGGGTGTCTGCGCTGGTGTCCAGCACATCGCCCGGCTGAATCGGCATCATATTCTTCTTCGCTTCCATCCCCAGGGCTTCTTCCAGGGCGGTGATATAATCCATCAGTTCCACCGGCGAGCTGTTGCCAATGTTATAGACCCGGTACGGCGCCGAGCTGGTGGCCGGGGAACCATTCTCAACGGTCCAGTCGGCATTGGCCTGCGGGATCACATCCTGAACGCGCACCACCGCCTCGACGATATCGTCGATATAGGTGAAATCGCGCTTCATCTTGCCGTAGTTGTAAACGTCGATACTTTTCCCTGCCAGCATCGCTTTCGTGAACTTGAACAGCGCCATATCCGGGCGGCCCCACGGACCATAGACCGTAAAGAAGCGCAGCCCGGTGGTCGGGATGCCGTACAGATGGGAATAGGTATGCGCCATCAGCTCATTGGCTTTCTTGGTGGCGGCGTACAGGGAAACCGGATGATCGACGGAATCCTCCGTGGAGAACGGCATTTTGCGGTTAAGGCCGTAAACCGAACTGGAGGAGGCGTATACCAGGTGTTTCACTTTGGTATGGCGGCAGCCTTCCAGAATATTCAGGTACCCCATCAGGTTTGCGTCGGCGTAGGCATACGGGTTTTCCAGCGAATAGCGCACGCCGGCCTGGGCCGCCAGGTGGATCACGCGGTCAAACTGTTCTGCGGCGAACAGCGTCGCCATACCCTCACGGTCGGCAAGATCCAGCTGCTGGAAATGGAATGCCGGAGAGGACAGGCGATCCAGACGGGCCTGCTTCAGGCTGACGTCATAGTAGTCGTTCATGTTGTCGATCCCGACAACGTCATGCCCTTCATTCAGCAGGCGCTGCGCGATATGAAAGCCGATAAAACCTGCGGCACCAGTGACCAAAAACTTCATATTTTTCCTCCGGGGTGTGGATATCCCGTTCTACATAACGGCCGATTTTACACTGGCTTGCGGCTGGGATCACTTGCTTTGCCGCGTCTTATCCGCCAGGCGTGAAGTGAAGGGCGCTTTTTTCTGGCAAAATCGTGGTGGCAAAGGCTGATAAATAACAACGTTTCTCATTTGACTGTTAGCTGTCGAATAATAACCTTATGACCTGTCAGCGGTTTAGCGATTCATGGTGCAATCATAAAGGTCGCCAATCCCCCCGGTATGGCGTAATTTTGTTTAAAGTTATATTTTCGTCAGCGGATGATTTAGCAAATGGGCAAAATCTTTGTAGTGTTTCCCCTGGTTTTTTGATGAATATCAATGGATTAGATTGGTTTTGTTTGTTTAGTGAATGTTTATAATGTGTATTATTTGAGTAATCCATTAATCAGTAGGCTTTTTTATTTTTATTCCCCGCGACCAGCGCTATAATCTGCGGACGATTTTCTTTGTGGAATGTGCAGTGTAGAGCATGAGTCGTTTATCCCTCCTGTCGGAACAAAGCGCCGTCGCCATGTGCAAAGGGCCATCAAGCCTGGCCGCGCGTTGTCTCCCTGGTGGCGAAAGCGATGTCTCTTCTTATCTTTCCCCGCATCGTGGACGCTCCTTTCTGGCGCTTGCTGACACCGGCAGGCCGCCCGTTTCCCTTTCGTCGGTGGCGGAAAGCGCACGCGTGATACCCTGCGTAAATGAGAAAGTCCTGATGGTTAACCCGGCGGCAAATGCGGAAAGTGTGGGGCATTTCGCGGCCAGGTGAGGACAGATGCATATTAAAAGCAGAGATATGTCCCAGGACATATCTCTGCTTTTAGGTTTTCAGGACACCCGTTCCGTCAGGCTGGTTTTTCAGGCTGCTGAGTGAACGTTCTGCCGACAGCCTGAAGCGAAAGAGGGTGGCGTTTAGCCTGAAGCACGGGAGCAGTACGCATTTTGGTTGCGACAGCCAATGGCGGTAGCGTGCCTGAAAAAGGCCATTCCACCCGACGGTCGATTGATTGATAGTAAAATAAAGCAATTATTTATTTAAGGATTTCATTATGTTACTTCCTGTAATTATGGCTGGTGGTACCGGCAGTCGTCTCTGGCCGATGTCTCGCGAGCTTTACCCGAAACAGTTCCTCCGGCTGTACGGGCAGAACTCCATGCTGCAGGAAACCATCACCCGACTCTCGGGCCTTGAAATCCATGAACCGATGGTCATCTGTAACGAAGAGCACCGCTTCCTGGTGGCCGAACAGCTGCGCCAGCTCAACAGGCTGTCCAACAACATTATTCTTGAGCCGGTCGGGCGCAACACCGCCCCGGCCATTGCTCTGGCGGCCCTTCAGGCCACCCGTCACGGTGACGACCCGCTGATGCTGGTTCTCGCCGCCGACCATATCATCAATAACCAGCCGGTCTTCCACGACGCTATCCGCGTCGCCGAGCAGTATGCCGATGAAGGCCACCTGGTCACCTTCGGTATCGTGCCGAACGCCCCGGAAACCGGCTACGGCTACATCCAGCGCGGCGTGGCCCTCACCGACAGCGCCCACACCCCGTACCAGGTGGCCCGCTTCGTGGAGAAGCCGGACCGCGAGCGCGCTGAGGCCTACCTCGCCTCCGGGGAGTACTACTGGAACAGCGGCATGTTTATGTTCCGCGCCAAAAAATACCTCTCCGAGCTGGCCAAATTCCGCCCGGATATCCTCGAAGCCTGCCAGGCCGCGGTCAATGCCGCCGACAACGGCAGCGACTTCATCAGCATCCCGCATGACATTTTCTGCGAGTGCCCGGACGAGTCCGTGGACTACGCGGTGATGGAGAAAACCGCCGACGCCGTGGTGGTCGGTCTCGATGCCGACTGGAGCGACGTCGGCTCCTGGTCCGCCCTGTGGGAGGTCAGCCCGAAAGATGAGCAGGGCAACGTCCTCAGCGGCGACGCGTGGGTGCACAACAGCGAAAACTGCTACATCAACAGCGACGAGAAGCTGGTGGCGGCCATCGGCGTGGAGAATCTGGTGATTGTCAGCACCAAGGACGCCGTGCTGGTGATGAACCGCGAACGTTCCCAGGACGTGAAGAAGGCGGTCGAGTTCCTCAAGCAGAACCAGCGCAGCGAGTACAAGCGCCACCGCGAGATTTACCGTCCCTGGGGCCGCTGCGACGTGGTGGTCCAGACCCCGCGCTTCAACGTCAACCGTATCACCGTGAAACCGGGAGGCGCCTTCTCGATGCAGATGCACCACCACCGCGCCGAGCACTGGGTCATTCTCGCCGGCACCGGCCAGGTGACGGTCAACGGCAAGCAGTTCCTGCTGACCGAGAACCAGTCCACCTTTATTCCGATTGGCGCCGAGCACAGCCTGGAAAACCCGGGCCGCATTCCGCTGGAAGTGCTGGAGATCCAGTCGGGGTCGTACCTCGGCGAGGACGACATTATTCGTATTAAAGACCAGTATGGTCGTTGCTAATTTTTTTCGGGACAAAACGCAGAATGACACAGTTAACATGCTTTAAGGCTTATGACATCCGTGGTGAACTGGGCGAGGAGCTGAACGAGGACATCGCCTACCGTATCGGCCGCGCCTACGGCGAATTTCTGAAACCCGGGAAGATAGTGGTGGGGGGCGATGTGCGCCTCACCAGCGAGTCGCTGAAGCTGGCGCTGGCCCGCGGGCTGATGGACGCCGGCACCGACGTGCTGGATATCGGCCTGAGCGGCACCGAAGAGATTTACTTCGCCACTTTCCACCTCGGGGTGGACGGCGGTATCGAGGTGACGGCGAGCCACAACCCGATGAACTACAACGGCATGAAGCTGGTGCGCGAGAACGCGAAGCCCATCAGCGGCGATACCGGCCTGCGTGACATCCAGCGCCTGGCGGAGGAAAACCAGTTCCCGCCGGTGGACCCGGCGCGTCGCGGGACCCTGCGCCAGATTTCGGTGCTGAAGGAGTACGTCGACCACCTGATGGGCTACGTGGACCTGGCGAACTTCACCCGTCCGCTGAAGCTGGTGGTGAACTCCGGCAACGGGGCGGCGGGGCACGTGATTGATGAGGTGGAGAAACGCTTCGCGGCGGCCGGGGCGCCGGTGACCTTTATCAAGGTGCATCATCAGCCGGACGGCCATTTCCCGAACGGTATCCCGAACCCGCTGCTGCCGGAGTGCCGCCAGGACACCGCCGACGCGGTGCGTGCGCATCAGGCGGACATGGGTATCGCCTTTGACGGCGACTTCGACCGCTGCTTCCTGTTCGATGACGAGGCGTCGTTTATCGAGGGGTACTACATTGTCGGCCTGCTGGCGGAAGCGTTCCTGCAGAAGCAGCCGGGGGCGAAAATCATTCACGACCCGCGCCTGACGTGGAACACGGTGGACATCGTGACCCGCAGCGGCGGGCAGCCGGTGATGTCGAAGACCGGGCATGCGTTCATCAAGGAGCGGATGCGCCAGGAAGACGCCATCTACGGCGGGGAGATGAGCGCGCACCATTACTTCCGTGACTTCGCCTACTGCGACAGCGGGATGATCCCGTGGCTGCTGGTGGCGGAGCTGCTGTGCCTGAAGAACAGCTCGCTGAAATCGCTGGTGGAGGACCGCCAGGCGGCGTTCCCGGCGTCGGGGGAGATCAACCGCAAGCTGGGTAATGCGGCGGAGGCGATCGCCCGTATCCGGGCGCAGTATGAGCCGGCGGCCGCACACATCGACACAACGGACGGTATCAGTATTGAATACCCTGAGTGGCGCTTTAACCTGCGCACATCCAACACGGAGCCGGTGGTGCGCCTGAACGTTGAGTCCAGAGCGGATACGGCGTTGATGAACGAGAAAACCGCCGAGCTGCTCAACCTGTTAAAAGAGGAATCGCTTTGAGTCCTATGTTTTCAGCGATCTATCGCTACCGTGGCTTTATTATTGACAGCGTTAAACGGGACTTTCAGTCCCGTTACCAGACCAGCTTTTTAGGCGCGGCATGGCTGATCTTGCAGCCGATCGCCATGATTTCCGTCTATACATTAATCTTTTCTGAATTAATGCGTGCCCGCCTGGCGGGCATGGACGGCCCTTTTGCCTATAGCATCTACCTCTGTTCCGGGGTGTTAACCTGGGGGCTGTTCACGGAAACGCTCAACAATCTGGTCAACGTTTTTTTGACCAACGCCAACATTCTTAAAAAGCTCAGCTTTCCGCGGATCTGTTTACCGATCATCGTCACCGCTTCGGCGTTCATTAACTTTCTGATCATTTTCGGTCTGTTTGTGCTGTTTCTGATCGTCACGGGGAATTTCCCGGGCATGATTTTCTTTGAAATCATTCCGGTGCTGATCGTCCAGATGCTGTTCACCCTGGGCCTGGGGATTATCCTCGGCGTGCTGAACGTTTTTGTCCGCGACATCGGCCAGTTCGTCAATATTCTGCTGCAGTTTTGGTTCTGGTTTACGCCTATTGTTTACGTGTCCAAAACGCTGCCGGAATGGGTTTCAGGCCTGCTGGCCTATAACCCGATGGCGACTATTATCGGTTCCTACCAGAATGTGATGCTCTATCACCAGAGCCCTGACTGGATGGCGCTGCTTCCGGTCACTGTGGTGTCGGTCATTCTGTTTTTATTTGCCTGGCGTTTATTTAAAAAACATGCCGCTGATATTGTGGACGAGATTTAATCATGAGTATCAAAGTTCAGCACGTCGGCAAGGCGTATAAATATTACCCATCCAAATGGAACCGGGTCATCGAGAAACTGCTGCCGGGCGATAAGCCGCGGCACAGCAAAAAATGGGTGTTAAAAGACATCAATTTCAGCATTGAACCCGGTGAAGCAGTTGGTATTGTCGGGGTGAACGGCGCAGGTAAAAGTACGTTGCTGAAGCTGCTGACCGGCACCACCCAGCCCACCAAAGGCAGCATTGAGATCCAGGGGCGCGTCGCCGCGCTGCTGGAGCTGGGCATGGGGTTCCATCCCGACTTTACCGGCCGGCAGAACGTGTATATGTCCGGGCTGATGATGGGCCTGAGCCGGGAAGAGATCGAGCGCTTAATGCCGGAGATCGAAGCCTTTGCGGATATCGGCGACTACATTGAAGAGCCGGTGCGCATCTATTCCAGCGGCATGCAAATGCGCCTGGCGTTCGCCGTGGCCACCGCTTCTCGCCCGGATATTCTGATCGTCGATGAAGCGCTCTCCGTTGGCGACTCCCGCTTTCAGGCGAAGTGCTACGCCCGCATTGCGGACTTCAAAAAGCAGGGCACCACGCTGCTGCTGGTTTCCCACAGCGCCGGGGATATCGTCAAACACTGCGACCGCGCCATCTTCCTCAAAAATGGTGACATTTGCATGGACGGCACCGCCCGTGATGTGACCAACCGTTACCTGGATGAGCTGTTTGGCAAACCTGATAAAGACAGCGCCAAGAAAAGCGAAACTGCTACCTCGTCAGCCAGTGGCGAAAGCCAGATGTCGCTCGATGAGATTGAAGATGTGTACCACACGCGACCAGGCTACCGTCCGGAAGAGTACCGCTGGGGGCAGGGTGGCGCGAAAATCATCGATTACCATATTCAGAGCGCCGGGGTTGATTTTCCGCCCTCGCTGACGGGCAATCAGCAGACCGATTTTCTGATGAAGGTCGTGTTTGAATACGATTTTGATTGCGTGGTGCCAGGCATCCTGATTAAGACCCTCGATGGCTTATTCCTCTACGGAACCAACTCTTTCCTCGCCTCAGAAGGGCGCGAGAATATTTCGGTTTCCCGCGGCGATGTTCGGGTGTTTAAATTTAGCCTTCCGGTGGATTTAAACAGTGGCGATTACCTGCTGTCATTTGGTATCTCTGCCGGCAACCCGCAGACGGATATGACGCCGCTGGACAGACGTTACGACTCCATTATTTTACATGTGACCAAGAGCATGGATTTTTGGGGTGTCATCGATCTTAAGTCGTCCTTTACTAGCTACCAATGACGTTGAGAAAAACGATTCCATGACTAAAAACTTAAACACGCTGGTTAGCGAATTACCTGAGATTTATCAAACTATTTTTGGCCATCCCGAGTGGGATGGCGACGCCGCTCGCGATTGTAATCAACGTCTCGATTTGATTACCGAACAGTACGATAACTTATCCCGCGCGCTGGGCCGCCCGCTTAAAGTTCTCGATCTGGGCTGCGCTCAGGGCTTTTTCAGCCTGAGCCTGGCAAGCAAAGGCGCGACTATCGTTGGTATCGATTTCCAGCAGGAAAATATTAACGTGTGCCGCGCGCTGGCCGAAGAAAACCCCGACTTTGCCGCCGAATTCCGGGTAGGCAGAATTGAAGAGGTGATCGCCGCGCTGGAAGAGGGCGAGTTTGATCTGGCCATTGGCTTAAGCGTGTTTCACCATATTGTTCATCTTCATGGTATCGATGAAGTTAAACGTCTGCTCTCGCGCCTGGCGGATGTCACCCAGGCGGTGATCCTTGAGCTGGCGGTGAAAGAAGAACCGCTCTACTGGGGCGTTTCTCAGCCGGACGATCCGCGCGAACTGATTGAGCAGTGCGCGTTTTATCGCCTGATTGGCGAGTTTGATACCCATTTATCCCCCGTTCCGCGCCCGATGTACCTGGTCAGTAACCACCGGGTGCTGCTCAACGATTTTAATCAGCCGTTCCAGCACTGGCAAAATCAGCCCTATGCCGGGGCCGGCCTGGCGCATAAGCGCAGCCGTCGCTACTTCTTTGGCGAAGATTATGTGTGCAAGTTTTTCTATTACGACATGCCCCACGGCATCCTGACGGCGGAAGAGAGCCAGCGTAATAAACATGAACTGCATAATGAAATAAAGTTCCTGGCGCAACCGCCAGCGGGCTTTGACGCGCCGGCATTACTGGCCCACGGCGAAAACGCCCAGTCTGGCTGGCTGGTGATGGAAAAGCTCCCGGGTAGCTTGCTGAGCGATATGCTGGCGGCCGGGGAAGAGATCGATCGTGAAAAAATCCTTGGCACCTTGCTCCGTTCCTTAGCGGCGCTGGAGAAGCAAGGGTTCTGGCATGACGATGTGCGCCCATGGAACGTGATGGTCGATGCCCGGCAGCATGCCCGTTTAATCGACTTCGGCTCTATCGTCACCACCCCACAGGACTGCAGCTGGCCGACAAACCTTGTCCAGTCGTTTTTCGTGTTTGTGAACGAGCTGTTTGCCGAAAACAAAAACATAAACGGTTTCTGGCGCTCGGCGCCCGTGCATCCGTTCAACCTGCCGCAGCCGTGGTCAAACTGGCTGTATGCGGTCTGGCAGGAGCCGGTTGACAGCTGGAACTTTGCCCTGCTGTTAGCGCTGTTCGACAAAAAAGCGAAACTGCCTTCAGCTGAACAGCAGCGTGGGGCGACGGAGCAGTGGATCATCGCTCAGGAGACGGTGCTGCTGGAGCTCCAGTCCCGGGTGCGCAATGAAAGCGCCGGCTCGGAGGCGATGCGTGGGGAAATCCATGCCCTGGAGCAACAGATCGTTCAGCTGCAGGCGGCACAGGATGCGTTAGTCGAGAAAGCGCAACAGCCAGTGGAAGTCAGCCATGAGCTGAGCTGGCTGACTGAGAATATGGCGCAGTTGACCGCGCTGCTGGAGTCGGCACAAGCGCACGCCCAGGCTGACACTCAGCCCGAGCTGCCGCCGGAAACCGCTGAGCTCCTCCAGCGACTGGAAGCCGCTAACCGGGAGATTCACCATTTACATAACGAAAACCAGCAGCTTCGCCAGGAAATTGAAAAAATCCATCGCAGCCGTTCCTGGAGAATGACCAAGGGTTATCGTTATCTGGGACTGCAGATCCATTTGCTGAGGCAGTATGGTTTCGTGCAGCGTTGTAAACATTTTATTAAACGCGTCCTGCGGTTTGTTTTCTCGTTTATGAGAAAACATCCGAAGGTAAAACATACCGCGGTAAATGGGTTACATAAGCTGGGCCTTTATCAGCCGGCCTACCGTTTGTATCGTCGTATGAATCCGCTACCGCACAGCCAGTATCAGGCTGATGCGCAAATTTTATCGCAGACTGAGCTGCAAGTGATGCATCCGGAGCTTTTACCTCCGGAGGTTTATGAAATTTATCTCAAACTAACGAAAAATAAATAAGGAGATTAACTTGCATATTTTGATTGATGTCCAGGGTTACCAGTCGGAAAGTAAATTCCGCGGTATCGGTCGCAGTACCCTGGCCATGAGCCGCGCCATTATTGAAAATGCCGGCGAGCATCGCGTCAGTATTCTGATCAATGGTATGTATCCCATTGACAATATTAATGATGTAAAAATGGCCTATCGGGACCTGCTGGCGGACGAGGATATGTTCATCTTCTCCGCCGTTGCGCCAACGGCCTATTGCAATATTGATAACCACGGCCGTAGCAAAGCCGCCCAGGCGGCCCGCGATATCGCTATCGCCAATATCGCGCCTGATATTGTCTATGTTATTAGCTTCTTCGAAGGCCATGGGGATAGTTATACCGTGTCCATTCCGGCGGACAATGTGCCGTGGAAGACAGTGTGCGTATGCCACGATCTGATCCCGCTGTTAAATAAAGAGCGTTATCTCGGCGATCCGAATTTCCGCGAGTTTTATATGAACAAGCTGGCGGAGTTTGAGCGGGCGGACGCGATCTTCGCTATTTCGCAGTCGGCGGCCCAGGAAGTGATCGAATATACCGACATCGCCAGCGATCGAGTGCTGAACATCTCCTCGGCGGTGGGGGAAGAGTTTGCGGTTATCGACTATTCCGCCGAGCGTATTCAGTCTTTAAAAGACAAATACAGCCTGCCCGATGAGTTTATTCTGACGCTGGCGATGATCGAGCCGCGGAAAAACATCGAAGCGCTTATTCACGCCTACAGCATGCTGCCTGCCGAATTGCAGCAGCGCTATCCGATGGTGCTGGCGTATAAGGTGCACCCGGAGGATCTGGAGCGGATTCTGCGTCTGGCGGAAAGCTATGGCCTGTCACGCAGCCAGCTTATCTTTACCGGCTTCCTGACCGACGACGATCTGATTGCTCTGTACAACCTGTGCAAACTGTTTGTGTTCCCGTCGCTGCATGAAGGTTTCGGCCTGCCGCCGCTGGAAGCGATGCGCTGCGGGGCGGCGACCTTAGGTTCAAACATTACCAGCCTGCCGGAAGTCATTGGCTGGGAAGATGCCATGTTCAATCCGCATGACGTGCAGGATATTCGCCGGGTGATGGAGAAGGCGCTGACCGATGAGGCGTTTTACCGTGAGCTGAAGGCGCATGCTCTGACGCAGTCGGCCAAATTCTCCTGGGCCAACACCGCCCATCTGGCGATCGATGGTTTCACTCGCCTGCTGCAGTCGTCCAAAGAGGCGCATGCCGGGCAGGTGGAAGGCGTGACCGCCTCGCGCATTCAGACGATGCAGAAAATTGATGCGCTGAGCGAAGTCGACCGTCTGGGTCTGGCGTGGGCGGTTGCGCGCAACGGCTTTAAGCGCCATACCCGCAAGCTGCTGGTGGATATTTCGGTTCTGGCGAAGCATGACGCGAAGACCGGGATCCAGCGCGTCTCGCGCAGTATTCTTAGCGAATTACTGAAATCCGGCGTGCCGGGTTATGAGGTTTCCGCCGTCTACTACACCCCAGGCGAGTGTTATCGCTACGCCAACCAATATCTGTCCAGTAACTTCCCGGGCGAATATGGTGCCGACGAGCCGGTGCTGTTCAGCAAAGATGATATTCTGATCGCCACCGATCTGACCGCGCATCTCTTCCCGGAGGTGGTGACGCAAATTGACAGCATGCGCGCCGCCGGGGCGTTCGCCTGCTTCGTGGTGCATGATATTTTGCCATTACGTCGCCCGGAGTGGAGTATCGAAGGCATTCAGCGTGAATTCCCGATCTGGCTGTCCTGCCTCGCAGAGCATGCCGACCGGCTGATCTGCGTCTCTGCCAGCGTCGCCGAGGATGTGAAAGCGTGGATTGCGGAAAATAGCCATTGGGTGAAACCGAATCCGCTGCTGACCGTCAGCAACTTCCATCTGGGCGCCGACCTCGATGCCAGTGTACCGTCCACTGGTATGCCGGACAATGCACAGGCGCTGTTAGCCACGATGGCCGCAGCCCCGTCATTTATCATGGTTGGCACCATGGAGCCGCGCAAAGGCCACGCCCAGACGCTGGCCGCCTTCGAGGAGCTGTGGCGCGAGGGCAAAGAGTACAACTTGTTTATCGTCGGCAAACAGGGCTGGAACGTTGACAGCTTGTGCGAAAAATTACGCCATCATCCGCAGCTGAACAAAAAGCTGTTCTGGCTGCAGAATATCAGCGACGAGTTTTTGGCCGAGCTATATGCTCGTTCACGCGCGCTGATCTTTGCCTCGCAGGGGGAGGGCTTTGGCCTGCCGTTGATTGAAGCGGCGCAGAAAAAGCTGCCGGTGATTATCCGCGATATCCCGGTGTTTAAAGAGATTGCTCAGGAACATGCCTGGTATTTCTCCGGGGAAGCGCCGGCCGACATCGCGAAGGCCGTCGAAGACTGGTTAGCCCTGTATGAGCAAAACGCGCATCCTCGCTCCGAAAATATCAACTGGTTAACCTGGAAGCAGAGCGCGGAATTTCTCCTGAAAAACCTGCCGATTATCGCGCCAGCCGCGAAGCAATAATCGCTATCAACAGGGCCGCCCCGGTGGCCCTTGTGATGAGTTCGTTATGAAAATTATTTTTGCTACTGAGCCAATTAAATACCCATTAACGGGCATCGGTCGGTATTCCCTGGAGCTGGTTAAGCGGCTGGCGGTCGCTCGCGAAATCGAAGAGCTGAAGCTGTTTCACGGCGCGTCGTTTATCGATCAGATCCCCCAGGTTGAGAATAAAAGCGATACCAAAGCCAGCAATCATGGTCGTCTGTCGGCGTTTCTGCGCCGCCAGCCGCTGCTGATTGAGGCGTATCGTCTGCTGCATCCGCGGCGCCAGGCATGGGCATTGCGCGACTATAAAGATTACATCTTCCATGGTCCCAATTTTTATCTGCCGCATCGACTGGAACGCGCCGTGACCACGTTTCATGACATCTCTATATTTACCTGCCCGGAATATCATCCAAAAGATCGGGTTCGCTATATGGAGAAGTCCCTGCACGAGAGCCTCGATTCGGCGAAGTTGATCCTGACCGTCTCTGACTTCTCGCGCAGTGAAATCATCCGCCTGTTCAACTATCCGGCGGATCGGATCGTCACCACCAAGCTGGCCTGCAGCAGCGACTATATTCCGCGCAGCCCGGCGGAGTGCCTGCCGGTCCTGCAGAAATATCAGCTGGCGTGGCAGGGCTACGCGTTGTATATCGGCACCATGGAGCCGCGTAAGAATATCCGCGGTCTGCTGCAGGCCTATCAGCTGCTGCCGATGGAGACCCGCATGCGCTACCCGCTGATCCTCAGCGGTTATCGCGGCTGGGAAGACGATGTGCTGTGGCAGTTAGTCGAGCGCGGTACGCGGGAAGGGTGGATCCGTTACCTGGGTTATGTCCCGGATGAAGACCTGCCTTATCTGTACGCCGCGGCCAGAACCTTTGTTTATCCCTCCTTCTATGAGGGATTCGGTTTACCTATTCTTGAAGCGATGTCTTGCGGTGTGCCGGTAGTATGTTCCAATGTCACTTCTTTGCCTGAGGTGGTTGGCGATGCCGGCCTCGTTGCCGATCCTAATGATGTAGACGCGATTAGCGCGCATATTTTGCAGAGCCTGCAGGATGATAGCTGGCGGGAAATCGCCACCGCGCGCGGTCTTGCCCAGGCGAAACAGTTTTCGTGGGAGAACTGTACGACCCAGACCATTAACGCCTATAAATTACTCTAAGGGTGTCAGTTGAGAGTTCTACACGTCTATAAGACCTACTATCCCGATACCTACGGCGGTATTGAGCAGGTCATTTATCAGCTCAGTCAGGGCTGCGCCCGCCGGGGAATCGCAGCCGATGTATTTACTTTTAGCCCGGACAAAGAGACAGGACCTGTCGCCTACGAAGACCATCGGGTCATTTATAATAAGCAGCTTTTTGAAATTGCCTCCACGCCGTTTTCGCTGAGAGCGTTAAAGCGTTTTAAGCAGATTAAAGATGATTACGACATCATCAACTACCATTTTCCGTTTCCATTCATGGATATGTTGCATCTCTCGGCGCGGCCTGACGCCAGAACTGTGGTGACCTATCACTCTGATATTGTGAAACAAAAACGGTTGATGAAGCTGTACCAGCCGCTGCAGGAGCGATTCCTCGCCAGCGTAGACTGCATTGTCGCCTCGTCGCCCAACTACGTGGCCTCCAGCCAGACCCTGAAAAAATATCAGGATAAAACCGTGGTGATCCCGTTTGGTCTGGAACAGCACGACGTGCAGCACGATCCGCAGCGGGTGGCGCACTGGCTGGAAACCGTCGGCGATAACTTCTTCCTTTTCGTCGGCGCTTTCCGCTACTACAAAGGGCTGCACATTCTGCTGGATGCCGCCGAGCGTAGCCGGCTGCCGGTGGTGATTGTCGGGGGCGGGCCGCTGGAGGCGGAAGTGCGTCGTGAAGCGCAGCAGCGCGGGCTGAGCAATGTGGTATTTACCGGCATGCTCAACGACGAAGATAAATACATTCTCTTCCAGCTCTGCCGTGGCGTGGTCTTCCCCTCGCATCTGCGCTCCGAGGCGTTTGGCATTACGTTACTGGAAGGCGCGCGCTTCGCCAGGCCGCTGATCTCCTGCGAGATCGGCACCGGGACCTCGTTCATTAACCAGGACAAAGTGAATGGCTGCGTGATCCCGCCGAATGACAGCCAGGCGCTGGTGGAGGCGATGAATGAGCTCTGGCATAACGATGAAACCGCCAGCCGCTATGGCGAAAACTCGCGTCGTCGTTTTGAAGAGATGTTTACTGCCGACCATATGATTGACGCTTACGTCAATCTCTACACTACGCTGCTGGAAAGCAAATCCTGAGGCCAGCTACCCCCGCCGTTGCGGCGGGGGTCAACGCGTTAGTGCCGACTTTTCAGATTATCAATCACTTCCCCGAGATCCAGCCCCTGGTCCTGCAGCAGCACCAGCAGGTGATACATCAGGTCCGACGCCTCATTCTTCAGCTCGAAGCGGTCGTTCACCGTGGCGGCCAGCGCGGTCTCCACGCCTTCTTCCCCCACTTTCTGCGCAATACGTTTGGTGCCGCTGGCGTACAGCTTCGCCGTGTAGGAGCTCTCCGGGTCGGCGTGCTTACGCTCGGCCAGCAGCTGCTCCAGCTGATAGAGGAACAGCCACTGGTGGCCGGCGTCGCCGAAACAGCTGGTGGTGCCTTTGTGGCAGGTCGGCCCGATCGGATTCACCAGCACCAGCAGCGTATCGTTGTCGCAGTCCGGCGTGATGCTCACTACGTTGAGGACATGGCCCGAGGTTTCACCCTTGGTCCACAGCCGCTGTTTGGTGCGTGAGTAAAAGGTGACCTTGCCGGTGGCTTCGGTTTTCTCCAGCGCCTCCTTGTTCATGTAGCCCAGCATCAGCACTTCGCCGGATACGGCGTGCTGTACGATGGCCGGCATCATGCCGTCCGTTTTTTCCCAGTCCAGCTGTTCAGTCAACATACCCTTATCTCCACGCCCTGTGCCGCCAGGTACGCTTTCAGTTCGCCAATATTAATAATCTGTTTGTGGAATACCGAGGCCGCCAGCGCGCCGTCAACGTTGGCGTCGCGGAAGGCTTCAAGGAAGTGTTCCATGGTGCCCGCGCCGCCGGAGGCGATCAGCGGCACATGGCACACTGCGCGAACCTTCGCCAGCTGCTGCAGATCGTAGCCGTTGCGCACCCCGTCCTGGTTCATCATATTGAGGACGATCTCGCCCGCGCCGCGCTTCTGCACTTCCTCCACCCAGTCGAGGGTTTCCCACTGCGTCACCCGGGTGCGGCTCTCGTCGCCGGTGTACTGATTGACGTGATACTTGCCGGTCTCTGCATCAAACCAGGTATCAATCCCCACCACAATGCACTGCACGCCAAAGCGGTCGGCAAGGCGGCTGATCAGCGTCGGGTCGGCGAGGGCAGGGGAGTTAATCGAGATCTTATCGGCGCCGAAGGAGAGGATCTGCGCCGCGTCTTCCAGCGACTTGATCCCGCCCGCCACGCAGAAAGGAATATCGATCACTTCCGCCACCCGCGACACCCAGCTCTTGTCGACCACCCGGCCGTCGCTGGAGGCGGTGATATCATAGAACACCAGCTCGTCGGCGCCTTCGTCGGCATAGCGCTTGGCCAGCGGGACGATGTCGCCGATGATCTCGTGATTACGGAACTGCACGCCTTTCACTACCTGGCCGTCGCGGACGTCGAGGCAGGGGATTATCCGTTTTGCCAGCATTGAATGGCCTCCGTTACGTTGAATTTACCTTCCAGCAGCGCGCGACCGACAATCACGCCGCGCACTCCGGTGCCGCGCAGGGCGGCAATATCATTGAGATCGCCGATGCCGCCGGATGACTGAAACGCCACCTGCGGGTAGCGGGCGCAGACTTCCTCATACAGCGAGACGTTGGAGCCCGCCAGCGTGCCGTCACGGGAGATATCGGTGCACAGCACATGCTGCAGGCCGACCGGCAGATAGCTCTCCACCAGCTCCTCCAGGGTCACGCCGGAGTTTTCCTGCCAGCCGCTGACCGCCACCTGCTTATTGCCGTCGGCGTCGATACGCACGTCGAGCGCCAGCACCAGTCGTTCAGGGCCAAAGCGTTTAAACCAGCCTTTCACTTCCTCCGGGGATTTCACCGCGGTGGAGCCGACCACCACGCGGGCGACGCCGGCGTCAAGCAGGGCCGCGACATCCGCCTCGGTCCGCACGCCGCCGCCGACCTGCACCGGGACGTCAACGCCGGCGACCAGCGATTTCAGCAGCGGGATCTGGCGCTTCGCCGGATCCTTCGCCCCGGTCAGGTCGACCAGGTGCAGGACTTCCGCCCCCTGAGCGGCATAGGACTGCAGACGCGGCAGCGGATCGCTGCCATAGTCGCGCTGCTGGCCGTAATCGCCCTGGTGGAGACGAACGACGGTGCCGTCGATTAAATCTAACGCAGGAATAATCATCACATCTCCAGGAAGTTTTTCAGCAGCTGCGCCCCGGCGCTCCCGGAGCGCTCCGGGTGGAACTGCACGCCAAAGAAGTTATCTTTCTGCACCGCGGCGGTAAACGCCTCGCCGTAATTGCACTGGGCGATGGTGTAAGGATTGACCGGCATGGCGTAGCTGTGGACGAAGTAGAAATACGCGCCTTCTTCAATGCCGCGGAACAGACGATCGCCCGCTTTGGCATACACCCGGTTCCAGCCCATGTGCGGCAGCGGCAGGCCGTGGTCGGTCATCTTCGGCACCTCTTCCTCGATAATGCCCAGCAGATCGACGCCGTTGTTCTCTTCGCTGCGCTTGCCGAGCAGCTGCATGCCCAGGCAGATACCCAGCACCGGCTGGGTACAGGCTTTGATCAGGTCGATCAGCTCGCGGTCGCGCAGCTGATCCATCGCCGCCTGGGCGGTGCCGACGCCGGGAAGAAACAGTTTATCGGCACGCAATACCACCTCCGGATCGCGGCTGACCACCGGCTCATAGCCGTGGCGGCCAATCGCCGATTTCACCGAATTGAGGTTGGCGCACCCGGTATCAAGGATCACCACATTCATTACAGCACCCCTTTGGAAGACGGCAGGGCATCGCCCTGGACGCGGATCGCCTGGCGCAGCGTACGGCCAAAGGCTTTGAACAGGCTCTCCACGCGGTGGTGATCGTTCTTGCCCTTGGTTTTCAGGTGCAGCGTCACCGCCATGGTGTAAGAGAGCGAGCGGAAGAAGTGTTCCACCATCTCGGTGCTCAGATCGCCGACGCGCTGATAGGTGAAGTCCGCCTTATACTCCAGGTGCGGACGGCCGGAGATATCCAGCGCGCAGCGGGCGAGACACTCGTCCATCGGCAGCACGAAGCCGAAGCGGTTGATGCCGCGCTTGTCGCCGAGCGCCAGCTTCAGGGCTTCGCCGAGGGCCAGGCCGGTATCTTCCACCGTGTGGTGATCGTCGATGTACAGATCGCCGCCGACGTTGACCTCCATGCGGAAGCCGCCATGGGTGGCGATTTGGTCGAGCATATGGTCAAAAAAGCCGACGCCGGTGTGGATCTTGCTGCCGCCTTCGCGGTCCAGCCACACTTTCACATCCACCTGGGTCTCTTTGGTGATGCGCTCGACGTGGGCATAGCGGTCGCGGCGGGTCAGCTGCTCGCAGATGGTCGGCCAGTTCAGGGTCTCGCGGTCATAGCGCAGACCGATAATCCCCATGTTATCCGCCAGCTCAAGGTCGGTGGCCCGGTCGCCAATCACGTAGCTGTGGGCTTTATCCAGCACGCCTTCTTCCAGCCACGGCAGTACCAGCTGGGTTTTCGGCTTGCGGCAGGCGCAGTTGTCGCCCGGGAAGTGCGGACAAATCAGCACTTCCTCAAAGTTAACGCCCTGCGAGGCGAAGATCTGCATCATCAGGTTGTGTGGGCCATCAAACGCCTCCTGCGGCAGGCTGTCGGTACCCAGACCGTCCTGGTTGGTGATCATCACCAGCTTATAGCCTTCCTGCTGCAGCTTCAGCAGCGCCGGGATCACCTGCGGCTCGAACGCCAGCTTGTCGAAACGGTCCACCTGGAAATCCACCGGCGGTTCGGAAATCAGGGTGCCGTCACGGTCAATAAAGAGATACTTCTGGGTCATACTTTCTCCGCAGTCAAGGCGTCAATCACGCGCTGGCTCTCGGCACGGGTACCGATAGTGATACGCAAACAGCCGCTCAATGAAGGTTGTTTATTCTGGTCACGTAAGATAATGCCCTGATCCCACAAAGATTTAAACACTGCGCTGGAGGCGGTTATCCGCGCCAGGACGTAGTTGGTCTCGGAATCGAAGACCTGCTCCACGCAGGCGATGCCGCGCAGCTGTTCCACCAGGTAGCGGCGCTCGTCGAGGATCTGCGCCACGCGCTGACGCATCGCGGCGATCCCTTCCGCGCTCAGCGCCTGGGCGGCGATATCGGCCACCGGCGTGGAGAGCGGGTACGGCGCGATCACTTTCAGCAGCACGTTAATCACCTCGGCGTTGGCGAGGGTGAAGCCGCAGCGCAGGCCGGCGAGGGCAAAGGCTTTGGACAGCGTGCGCAGCACCACCAGGTGCGGGTAGTCGCTGAGCCAGCCGGCGAGCGTCGCCTGCGGACAGAATTCAATATAGGCTTCGTCGGCCACCACGATGGCTTTGCCGCGGGTCATCTCCAGCAGGTCGCGCATCGACTGCGGGTCGATAATCTGCCCGGTCGGGTTGTTCGGGCTGCAGACAAACACCACTTTCACGCCGTCCAGCTGCGCCTCGATACCCGGCAGGTCGAGCTGCCAGTCGGCCAGCGTCGGCACGGTGCGGCATTCGACGCCGATGGTCTCGGCGCTGACGCTGTACATGCCGTAGGTGGGCGGGCAGTAGAGCACCGCGTCTTCGCCTGGCTCGCAGAAGGCGCGGATCAGCAGCTCAATGCCTTCGTCGGCGCCGCGGCTGACCAGCACCTGCTCCGGTTTAACCCCGGCGTAGCGGGCGTAGTTCTCAATCACCGCCTTCGGCTGCGGCTCCGGGTAGCGGTTCAGCGTCTGCTCGGTCAGCTGGAAGGCCACGGCGGTGGGGAATTCGTTAGCGTTCAGCCAGACGTCGCCTTTCCCGCCCAGGCGGCGAGCGGATTGATACGGGGTCAGCGCGCGGACGTTGGCGCGGGCTAAATCTTCAATGCTCATGCTTGCTCCTTCAGGGCGGCAACGCGCAGCGTTACGGCGTTTTTGTGGGCGTCAAGGCGCTCGGCGGCGGCCAGAATCTCAATCGTCGAAGCGAGGGCGGCAAAGCCGTCGCGCGACAGCTCCTGCACGGTCATCCGCTTCTGGAAGTCGGCCAGGCCGAGGCTCGAACAGGTGGCGGTATAGCCATAGGTCGGCAGGACGTGGTTGGTGCCCGAGGCGTAGTCGCCCGCGGATTCCGGCGACCAGTCGCCAAGGAAAACTGAACCGGCGCTGGTGATGCTGTCCACCATCTCGCGGGCCTGACGGGTCTGAATGATCAGGTGTTCCGGACCATACTGGTTGGAGATAGCCACGCACTGCGCCAGGTCGCGGGCCACGATGATCCGGCTGGCGGAGAGCGCTGCGCGGGCGGTTTCGGCGCGCGGCAGGGCGGCCAGCTGGCGCTCCACGGCCTCGGCGACGCGGCTGCCCACCCCGGCGTCCGGGGTCAGGAGGATCACCTGCGAGTCCGGGCCGTGTTCCGCCTGGGACAGCAGGTCAGAGGCGACAAAGTCCGGGTTGGCGCCGCTGTCGGCGATCACCAGCACTTCCGACGGGCCGGCCGGCATGTCGATGGCCGCGCCGTCCAGACGCTGGCTGACCTGGCGTTTGGCTTCCGTGACGTAAGCGTTACCCGGGCCAAAGATTTTATCCACCTTCGGCACCGACTCGGTACCGAGGGCGAGGGCGGCGATGGCCTGCGCGCCGCCGACGTTAAAGATGGTTTTCACGCCGCACAGCTGCGCGGCGTAGAGGATCT
This sequence comes from Klebsiella sp. V115_8, assembly GCF_029967715.1. Lineage (NCBI taxonomy): Bacteria > Pseudomonadati > Pseudomonadota > Gammaproteobacteria > Enterobacterales > Enterobacteriaceae > Klebsiella > Klebsiella sp. V115_8. The sequence continues at coordinate 298,611 of NZ_JASCAR010000022.1, read as the reverse complement.
CATCGGCGATCGGCGGCGGCGAGCAGAGCACCACCTGCTGACAGCCGGCGATGCGCGCCGGCGTCGCCAGCATCAGTACGGTGGAGAACAGCGGCGCCGAGCCGCCCGGAATATACAGCCCGACGGAGGCGATAGGGCGGGTCACCTGCTGGCAGCGCACCCCCGGCAGCGTTTCGACATCCACCGCCTGCAGCTGTTGCGCGTTGTGGAAGGTCTCGATGTTTTGCACCGCCACCGCCATCGCCTGCTTCAGCTCGTCGCTGAGGCGCTCGCCGGCGGCGGCGATCTCCGCCTCGCTCACCTGCAGCGCGGCGACGGTGGTTTTATCAAACTTCGCGCTGTATTCGCGCAGCGCCGCGTCGCCGTTGGCTTTGACGTTATCGAGGATCTCCGCCACCGTTTTACTGATGCTGTCGGAGGCGGAAATCGCCGGGCGCGTTAAGAGTTGTTGCTGTTGGTCTGCGCTACAGCCGTTCCAGTCGATGATTGTGTTGAAGCTCATGATTGTTTTCCCCTGTGTGTCCCGTGACCGGCTGGCCGATTACTCCATCATCTTCTCAATCGGCAGCACCAGAATGGAGCTGGCGCCCAGCGCCTTCAGTTTTTCCATGGTCTCCCAGAACAGGGTTTCGCTGCTGACCATGTGCATCGCCACGCGCTGCTTGTCGCCCGCCAGCGGCAGAATGGTCGGCCGTTCGGCGCCCGGCAGCAGGGCAACCACTTCTTCCAGACGTTCGGTCGGGGCGTGCATCATGATGTATTTCGACTCGCGGGCCTGGATCACGCCCTGAATACGGGTCAGCAGGCGGTCAATCAGCTGCTGTTTGGCGTCGTCCATTTCGCCGTCGCGCTGGATCAGACAGGCTTTGGAGCGGTAGATCACTTCCACTTCGCGCAGGCCGTTGGCTTCCAGGGTGGCGCCGGTGGAGACGAGGTCGCAGATGGCGTCGGCGAGGCCGGCGCGCGGCGCCACTTCCACGGAGCCGTTCAGCAGACAGGATTTAAAGGAGATACCTTTTTGATCGAGGTAACGCTTCAGCAGGTGCGGGTAAGAGGTGGCGATACGTTTGCCGTCCAGCGCCGCCGGGCCGTTCCAGGCTTCATCCACCGGGGTCGCCAGCGACAGGCGGCAGCCGCCGAAGTCCAGACGACGCAGAGTGAAATAGCGCGGGTCTTCGCCCTGGGCGCGGCGGCTGAGCAGCTCTTCTTCCAGCACGTTTTCGCCGATAATGCCGAGGTCGACAACACCGTCCATCACCAGGCCCGGGATATCGTCATCACGCACGCGCAGAATGTCGATTGGCATATTTTCCGCCAGCGCAATCAGACGCTGGGTGTGCAAATTGACTTTAATGCCGCAGCGGCTGAGTAATTCGCGTGAATCTTCGCTTAAACGGCCTGATTTCTGAATAGCTATGCGTAAACGGGTGTTGTCTAACATTGTTCTTTTCCTCTGAATACCTGTCTGAATCTGTCCGAATTTGGTCCAAAAAAAAGCCCCCGGAAGTGAATCTTCCGGGGGCTCTCTGCGCGTTCATGCACCACTGGAAGATCCAAATGTCTTCCAGCACACATCGCCTGAAAGACTAGTCAGGATGATGGTGATGATGGTGGTGTTTAAATTGAACGCGGTTCATAAAAATTCTCTGTGAATGACTATGCATTTGATGTCCTTTAACCTAAACCACTTTCGCCGCAGAAAGCAAGGGCTTTTTTCTATCATTAATTCATTTCACATTGAGCGAAGAAATTGTCAGTTGCCGCTGGCTGGCGTAGCCTGTAATCAGCACAGCGAAAGAGTCAGGAGCCTGGGATGAAAAAGGTCGCGATAGTCGGTTTGGGATGGCTGGGGATGCCGCTGGCGCTGTCGTTGACGGCGCGAGGCTGGCAGGTCACCGGCAGTAAAACCACGCAGGATGGCGTGGAGGCGGCGCGGATGTGCGGGATCGACAGCTATCCGCTGCGCCTGGAGCCGCAGCTGGTCTGTGATACCGAGGACCTCGACGCGCTGATGAACGTCGATGCGCTGGTGATCACGCTGCCGGCCCGGCGGACCGGGGCGGGGGAAGGGTTTTATCTGCAGGCGGTGCAGGAGATCGTCGATACCGCGCTGGCGTACCATATTCCGCGGATCGTCTTCACCAGCTCCACCTCGGTGTATGGCAACGCCAACGGTACGGTGAAAGAGAACTCCCCGCGCCTGCCGCAAACCGCCAGCGGGCAGGTGCTCAAGGAGCTGGAGGACTGGCTGCACAATCTGCCGGGGACCTCGGTGGATATTCTGCGCCTGGCCGGGCTGGTGGGGCCGTCCCGCCATCCGGGGCGTTTTTTCGCCGGCAAGTCGGCGCCGGATGGCCAGCACGTGGTCAACCTGGTGCATTTGCAGGATGTGGTGGCCGCCATCGAACTGCTGCTGCAGGCTCCGAAGGGCGGGCACATCTATAATCTATGTGCGCCCCGCCATCCGGCGCGCGGCCTCTTTTATCCGCAGATGGCCCGCGAGCTGGGGCTGCCGCCGCCGGTCTTCAGCGACAGCCCGGACGGCGGCCAGGGCAAGATTGTGGATGGCAATCGTATCTGCAATGAGCTGGGGTTTGAGTACCAGTACCCCGATCCGCTGGTGATGCCGATGGAGTGATCCGCCAGCGGTGATTCGCATACCGTAAGGGGGTAGCGATGAAACCACTGCTGGATGTCCTCGTGATCCTCGACGCGCTGGAAAAAGAGGGGAGCTTTGCCGCGGCGTCGGCAAAGCTCTTTAAAACGCCCTCGGCGCTGAGCTACACCATTCACCGGCTGGAAAGCGATCTCAATATTCAGCTGCTCGACCGCAGCGGCCACCGCGCGCGCTTTACCCCTACCGGACAGATGCTGCTGGAGAAAGGGCGGGAAGTGTTGCACATCGCCCGCGAACTGGAGATCCGGGCGGTTAAGCTGCAGCAGGGGTGGGAACATACCCTCCGCCTGGCGGTGGACAGCACCTTTCCCATGGCGCAACTCTCGCCGCTGATCGCCGCCTTTTATCAACAGCAGCCGCTCACCCGGCTGCGCTTCACACTGACCCCCTCGCTGCTGGACTGGCGGCCCTTGACGGAAGGGCAGGCCGATCTCCTGCTGGGGGCGCTCGGCGAGCCGCCGCCGCTGAGCGGCTATGATTATCTTCCCCTTGGCGAGCTGGAGCTGCTGCTGGTGGTCTCCCCGCAGCATCCTCTGGCGGCGCGCCGCGCCCCGTTGAGCTGGCGAACCCTGCGGCGTTACCGCGCGGTGGCCACCGGCGAGGGCGGGGCGCTGCTCGCCGATCAGGAGACCCTGACGGTGTGTGACGCCGCGGGGCAGCTGGCGCTGCTGCGCATGGGGCTGGGGTGGGGCTGCCTGCCGCGTTATCAGGTGCAGGGGCTGCTGGAGAGCCGCGAGCTGGTCAGCCTGGCCGTGCGCGGGCTGTCGCCTCGTCAGCGCGCGTGGATCGCCTGGAATGACGCCGCCTGCGGTTTGGCCGGGAAATGGTGGCGCGAATCGCTATTAGCAAATAGTGCTATTTTTACAATTTATCATACGGAAATCGTATAGATATTAGCATCTTAAAAATTATGCTCACGCAATGAACTTCATAACATCTTGTCAACGCCGTTGATATTGTTGCAAAATATGCGGCCTGAAAACCAGAGACTAGCCGACGCTTTTTTTAAAGTGTCGGTTATTTTTTTGGTCGAAAGACACATCATTCAATACCAAGAGGCCGGGCTTCGTACCGGATAGATATTTACTAAAAACCGACAGTCGTTGTCGCTGAGGAATAGAAAGAAATGGGGCAATTTTTTGCTTACGCGCTGGCGTTCACCGTAAAAGGGGATAACTATGTCGCATAACGCTACTCCAAATACCTCTCGCGTGGAATTACGTAAAACACTTACGCTAGTTCCGGTTGTAATGATGGGCCTGGCCTATATGCAGCCGATGACGCTGTTCGATACGTTTGGTATCGTCTCTGGTATGACCGACGGTCACGTGCCGACGGCCTACGCCTTTGCGTTAATCGCTATCCTGTTTACTGCCCTGAGCTATGGCAAGCTGGTACGTCGTTACCCGTCCGCCGGCTCGGCGTATACCTATGCGCAGAAATCCATCAGCCCGACCGTTGGCTTTATGGTGGGTTGGTCCTCGCTGCTCGACTACCTGTTCGCGCCGATGATCAACATTCTGCTGGCGAAAATCTATTTTGAAGCGCTGGTGCCTTCGATTCCGTCGTGGGTGTTTGTTATCGCGCTGGTCGCCTTTATGACCGCCTTTAACCTGCGCAGCATTAAATCCGTGGCCAACTTCAACACCGTGATCGTGGTGCTGCAGGTGGTGCTGATTGCCGTTATCCTCGGCATGGTGATTTATGGCGTGTTTGGCGGCGAAGGCGCCGGTACGCTGGCCAGCAGCCGTCCGTTCTGGTCCGGTGACGCGCACGTGATCCCGATGATTACCGGGGCGACGATCCTGTGCTTCTCGTTTACCGGCTTCGACGGCATCAGCAACCTGTCTGAAGAGACCAAAGATGCAGAGCGCGTCATTCCGCGCGCGATCTTCCTGACCGCGCTGATCGGCGGCCTGATCTTCATCTTTGCCACCTACTTCCTGCAGCTGTACTTCCCGGATATCTCGCGCTTTAAAGATCCGGATGCGTCACAGCCGGAAATTATGCTCTACGTGGCAGGTAAAGCCTTCCAGGTTGGCGCGCTGATCTTCTCCACCATTACCGTACTGGCGTCCGGTATGGCGGCGCACGCTGGCGTGGCGCGTCTGATGTACGTGATGGGCCGTGACGGCGTGTTCCCGAAAAGCTTCTTCGGCTATGTGCACCCGACCTGGCGCACCCCGGCGATGAACATCATCCTGGTCGGCGCTATCGCCCTGCTGGCGATTAACTTCGACCTGGTGATGGCGACGGCGCTGATTAACTTTGGTGCGCTGGTGGCGTTTACCTTCGTTAACCTGTCGGTGATTTCGCAGTTCTGGATCCGTGAGAAACGCAACAAGACGCTGAAAGACCACTTCCAGTATCTGTTCCTGCCGATGTGCGGCGCCCTGACCGTCGGCGCGCTGTGGGTCAACCTGGAAGAGAGCTCGATGATTCTGGGCCTGATCTGGGCCGGTATCGGTCTGGTCTATCTGGCCTGCGTGACCAAAAGCTTCCGCAACCCGGTGCCGCAGTACGAAGACGTGGCGTAAGGCGTAGCGTGATGTGAATGAGAAAAGCCGGAGGGAAACCTCCGGTTTTTTTTCGTCTGCTGTCTGCGTCTGGGGCTGCTTTTTTGCCCGGCGGCGCTGCGCTTGCGCGGGCCTACGGTGATGGTTAACCTTCTGAAATTTAATGGTTATGTAGGTCGGATAAGCGAAGCGCCACCCGGCAACATATTGGGCACGGAGCCTGATGTATTGCCCGGCGGCGGTGGAGACTGTTATCGGTTTACCACGTTTTCAGACTCCGTAGGCCGGGTCAGGCGCAGCCGCCACCCGGCAATATGGTGGCCACGGAAACGATGGCCGGACAGTTCCGTCTCCCTTGGGGAGAGGGCCAGGGTGAGGGGAAGCAACGCCGATTGGTTCTTTATGTTATCTGTGGCTTCAGCGCACATTGCGCTCCCGGTTAATTTTCTGCGTTATGTCTCTTACGGTGCAGGGAGCGCACAGGGGGCGGCCAGTCGCCGCCGCCCCCTGTACCCCCGGGCTCCGGCCAGCAAAATCGCCACTGCGTGGTCCCTTCGACTTATCCCTGCAGGCTTCGGGTCGGGCCGAGGCAGCGTCCGTGCAAAACACGGCCCTCAGCCCGCATCCATGCGGGCTGCCCCGGCCTTCCGGGAACGTCTCAGCGATTTTGAGGCCGTCAGCACCGGCAGTTTCAGCAACAATGGTGAATAAATTAACGACAGGTCGTAAGAACGTAGGCCGGGTAAGGCGCAGCCGCCGCCCGGCAAACTAACCGTGCAACAGGGATGTGTGGGAGGTAATCAATACTTCCCCGGCGGCGCTGTGCTTGCCGGGTCTGCGAGGTGTTGGCCTGGGAGAGGACCCTGTAGGCCGGGTCAGGCGCAGCCGCCACCCGGCACAAAATCGGCTCTGTGCCCGCAGTCCTTGCCCGGTGGCGCTGCGCTTGCCAGGCCTACAGCTATGTGTATCTATTTGATATGTAATAGTTATGTGGTAAAGATGAGTGAAGCGCCACCTGAAAAACACGTGGCGCCGCAGGTAGCCCGGATAAGGCGCAAACCGCTATCCGGGGGAAGATTAACTGAACAGGGCGGTGATGGAGGCGCTGGCGAGGGAATGGAAATGGACGTTAAAGCCGACCATTGCGCCGCTGGCCTCGGCATCCACCTCAATTTTCTCAACGTCCAGGGCGTGGACGGTAAAGATATAGCGGTGGGTCTCGCCCTTCGGCGGCGCCGCGCCGCCGTATCCCGCCTTGCCAAAATCGGTGCGGGTCTGAACGGCCTCTTCCGGGAGCTCCGCCTGACCGGAACCGGCCCCCTGCGGCAGGACACGCGTATCCGCAGGCAGGTTAGCCACCACCCAGTGCCACCAGCCGGAGCCGGTCGGCGCATCCGGATCGTAGCAGGTCACCACAAAGCTTTTGGTTCCTGCGGGCACATCATCCCACATCAGATGCGGCGAAATATTGTCGCCATCGTAGCCCATGCCGTTGAAGACATGACGATTAGGCAGCTTACCGCCGTCCTGGAGATCGTGACTGATCAGTTTCATGCTTCATCCTCATTGATAATGCGCTGATTAACCAGGAAGTGTAGCCTGCACCACGACGCAATTCCGCTATTTATTCGCTAAAAAATGTTTCGTCCTGCACCGCCAGGTTAACGGCGCGGGTCAGGCGGGACAGCTGTTCAGGCGTGATGATATACGGCGGCATCAGGTAGATCAGGTGGCCAAACGGTCGGATCCACACCCCCTGCTCGACGAAAAAGCGCTGCAGGGCAGCCATATTGACCGGGCGACAGGTTTCAACCACGCCAATAGCGCCCAGCACGCGGACGTCGGCGACCAGGGCGGATCCCCGCGCCGGAGCCAGCTCGGTCTGCAGCTGGGCTTCAATCGCCGCCACCTGCCGCTGCCATTCGCCGCTCTCCAGCAGGCGCAGGCTTTCGCTGGCCACCGCGCAGGCCAGCGGGTTGCCCATAAAGGTTGGGCCGTGCATAAAGCAGCCGGCTTCACCGTTGCTGATGGTTTCCGCCACCTCGCGGGTGGTCAGCGCGGCAGAGAGGGTCATGGTGCCGCCGGTCAGCGCCTTGCCCAGACACAGAATATCGGCGGCGATACCGGCGTGCTCGCAGGCGAACAGCTTGCCGGTGCGGCCAAAGCCGGTGGCAATCTCATCGGCGATCAGCAGTATCCCTTCCCGGTCGCACATTTTACGCACCCGCTTCAGCCACTCCGGATGGTACATCCGCATCCCGCCCGCGCCCTGAACGATCGGTTCGAGGATCACCGCGGCGATGTCGTGACGGTGCGCGGCCATCAGGCGGGCAAAGGGCACCATATCCCTTTCATCCCATTCGCCGTCAAAGCGGCTCTGCGGCGCGGGGGCGAACAGGTTATCCGGCAGATAGCCCTGCCACAGGCTGTGCATCGAGTTCTGCGGATCGCAGACCGACATCGCGCCGAAGGTATCGCCGTGATAGCCGTTGCGGAAGGTCAGGAAACGACGACGCGGTTGGCCTTTCGCCTGCCAGTACTGCAGGGCCATTTTCATCGCCACCTCAACCGCTACCGAACCGGAGTCGGCGAGGAAAACGCACTCCAGCGATTCCGGGGTCATTGCCACCAGCTGACGACACAGCGCCACCGCCGAGGGGTGAGTGATCCCGCCGAACATCACGTGCGACATCTGGTCGATTTGCGCTTTCATCGCCGCATTAAGACGCGGGTGATTGTAGCCGTGGATCGCCGCCCACCAGGAGGACATACCGTCAATCAGCTGTTCGCCGCCGGCGAGGGACAGCTCGCAACCGTGGGCGGAAACCACCGGGTAGACCGGCAGGGGGGAAGTCATAGAGGTGTAGGGGTGCCAGATGTGGCGCCGATCGAAGGCGAGATCGTCCAGGGTCATAAGCGACTTGTAAACCATTTTGAAAACATTTAGGTTTACAAGTCTACACTGAACTGACTTACAATGAAACGTACACAAAATATTTCGCGCAGCATCGAGGCGGCAAGCGAGAACATCCCCAGCAGCATAGTTCACTATCTGACTGGGGTGTGCGAGTGCAGCCAACAAAGAGGCTGTGTGAAATAAGAAGTGTACGACCTTTGGAGAGGAAAATGGCTCACCAACCCCGCTGGACAATGTCGCAAGTTACGGAATTATTTAATAAACCGCTGATCGACCTGCTATTCGAAGCGCAGCAAATCCACCGTCAACACTTTGATCCGCGCCAGGTGCAGGTCAGCACCCTGCTGTCGATCAAGACCGGCGCCTGCCCGGAAGATTGTAAATATTGTCCGCAGAGCGCGCGTTATAAAACGGGCCTCGAAACCGAGCGCCTGATGGAGGTCGAGCAGGTTCTGGAGTCCGCCCGTCAGGCAAAAAACGCCGGCTCCACGCGTTTTTGCATGGGAGCGGCGTGGAAAAACCCCAACGATCGCGATATGCCCTATCTGGAGCAGATGGTGAAAGGGGTGAAGGCTCTGGGGCTGGAGTCGTGCATGACGCTCGGCACTCTGACCGACAGCCAGGCGCAGCGCCTGGCCGAGGCGGGCCTCGATTACTACAACCACAACCTTGATACCTCGCCGGAATTTTACGGCAACATCATCACCACCCGCACCTACAAGGAGCGCCTGGATACCCTGGACAAAGTGCGTGACGCCGGGATCAAAGTCTGCTCCGGCGGTATCGTCGGGCTGGGGGAGACCGTGAAAGACCGCGCTGGCCTGCTGCTGCAGTTGGCCAACCTGCCCACGCCGCCGGAAAGCGTGCCCATCAACATGCTGGTAAAAGTCAAAGGTACGCCGCTGGCGGATAACGACGACGTCGACGCTTTCGATTTTATTCGCACTATCGCCATCGCGCGCATCATGATGCCCACCTCTTACGTGCGTCTCTCCGCCGGCCGCGAGCAGATGAACGAGCAGACCCAGGCGATGTGCTTTATGGCCGGGGCGAACTCCATTTTCTACGGCTGCAAGCTGTTGACCACGCCGAACCCGGAAGAGGACAACGATCTGCAGCTGTTCCGCAAGCTGGGGATCAACCCGCAGCAGACGGCGGTGCTGGAAGGCGACAATGAGCAGCAGCAGCGTCTGGAGCAGGCCTTACTCACCCCGGACACTGAGGAATATTACAACGCGGCGGCGCTATGACCTGGCAGCAGCGAATCGATCGGGCGCTGGACGAGCGACGGGCGGCGGATGCCCTTCGCCGCCGCCTGCCGGTGACGCACGGCGCCGGGCGCTGGCTGGAGCGGGAAGGGGAGCGCTGGCTTAACTTCTCCAGTAATGACTATCTCGGCCTGAGCCAGCATCCGGCGATTATCGCCGCCTGGCAGCAGGGGGCGGAACGTTATGGCGTCGGTTCCGGCGGCTCGGGACACGTAAGCGGTTATAGCGAGGCCCACCGCGCGCTGGAAGAGGAACTTGCCGACTGGCTGGGCTACCCGCGCGCATTGCTGTTTATCTCCGGCTTTGCCGCCAATCAGGCGCTGATCGCCGCCCTGGCGGATAAAGAGGATCGGATTGTGGCCGACCGCCTGAGCCACGCCTCCCTGCTCGAGGCGGCCAGTCTGAGCCCGGCGCAGCTACGCCGTTTCGGCCACAACGATCCGCAACAGCTCGCTCAACTGCTGGCTAAGCCGCTGGCGGGCGAACAGTTGGCGGTCACCGAAGGCATTTTCAGCATGGACGGCGACAGCGCGCCGCTGACGGCCATTCACGCCGCGGCGCAGGCCGCCGGGGCGCTATTGCTGGTGGATGACGCCCACGGCGTCGGCGTGGTCGGCGACGAAGGACGCGGGAGCTGCGCCGCGCAGGCGGTGCGCCCTGAGCTGCTGGTGGTTACCTTCGGCAAGGCGTTCGGCGTCAGCGGCGCGGCGGTGCTGTGCGATGACGCGCTGGCCGATTATCTGCTGCAGTTTGCCCGTCATCTGATCTACAGCACCGCGATGCCGCCCGCCCAGGCGGTGGCGCTGAGCGCCGCGCTGCAGGTGATACGCAGCGATGAAGGCCAGCGCCGCCGCGACACCCTGGCCGCCCGTATCCGTCAGTTCCGCGCGGGGATGGGCGAGACGTCGCTGGGTTTGACCGACTCCGTCAGCGCGATCCAGCCGCTGATCGTCGGCGATAACGGGCGGGCGCTGAGCCTGGCCAGCCGTCTGCGCGACGCGGGCTGCTGGGCAACGGCGATCCGTCCACCGACGGTGCCGGTCGGCAGCGCTCGTCTGCGCCTGACCCTGACCGCCGCCCATCAGGCTGAGGACATTAACCGTTTACTGGAGGTGCTGCATGGCCACGGTGAATAAGCAGGCGGTCGCCGCGGCGTTTGGCCGGGCGGCCAGCGGCTATTCGCAACATGATGAACTGCAGCGGCGCAGCGCGGAACTGCTGCTGCGCCAGCTGGCGCGTCGCGATTTTCCCCGGGTGCTGGATGCCGGCTGCGGCCCAGGCAGCATGAGCCGCCGCTGGCGTGAGGCGGGCAGCGTGGTGACCGCGCTGGATCTCTCCCCCGGGATGCTGGCCCAGGCGCAGCGTAACGACGCCGCCCAGCATTACCTGCTGGGCGACATTGAGGCGCTGCCGTTGCCCGATGCCTGCGTCGATCTGGCGTGGAGCAATCTGGCGGTGCAGTGGTGCGACGATCTGCGCGCAGCCCTTGGCGAGCTGTACCGGGTGGTGCGTCCCGGCGGCAGCGTGGCGTTTAGCACGCTGCTGGCCGACTCGCTGCCGGAGCTCAATCAGGCGTGGCAGGCCATCGACGACCGGCCGCATGCCAACCGTTTTCTCAGCGAAGCGGCGGTGCGCGAGGCGCTGAGCGGCCTGCGGGCGTCCGGTGAGGTGCATCAGATTAGCCTGCCGTTCGTCGATGCGCTGAGCGCCATGCGATCGCTGAAGGGCATCGGCGCCACCCATTTGCACCAGGGGCGGGCATCGGCCCCGCTTAGCCGCGGCAAACTGCGCGAGCTACAGCTGGCCTGGCCGCAGCGGCAGGGCGTCTGCCCGCTGACGTATTCTCTTTTTACAGGAGTCATTGAGCGTGACTAAACGTTTTTTTGTCACCGGGACCGACACTGAAGTCGGGAAAACCATCGCCAGCAGCGCCCTGCTGCAGGCGGCGAATCAGCTGGGTTTTCACACCGCCGGCTACAAGCCGGTGGCTTCCGGCAGCGAGCTTACCGCCGCCGGGCTGCGTAATGAAGACGCGCTGGCGCTGCAGCGTCACAGCCGGGTCGCGCTGCGCTATGAGCAGGTTAACCCGTATACCTTCGCCGAGCCGACCTCACCGCATATCATCAGCGCCGACGAAGGACGGCCGATCGCCGCGGCGAGGCTCTCCAGCGGGCTGCGCGAGTTAGAACGCCTCGCCGACTGGGTGCTGGTGGAAGGGGCCGGCGGCTGGTTTACGCCGCTTTCGGAAACCCTGACCTTCGCCGACTGGGCGCAGGCGGAGCAGCTGCCGGTGATTCTGGTGGTGGGCGTCAAGCTCGGCTGCATCAACCACGCGATGCTTACCGCCCAGGCGGTACGCCAGGCGGGGCTGCCGCTCGCGGGGTGGATCGCCAATGACGTGCTGCCGCCGGGCAAGCGCCACGCCGAGTATCTGGCGACGCTGAAAAACCGGCTGGCCGCGCCGTTCCTCGGTGAAATACCGTGGCTTGCCGATATCGCGCAGCGCGACGATCTCGGCCAGTATCTGGACCTCAGGGCGCTGGATCCGGCGTCATCCACTGCGCCAGCAGCGGTTCATCCAGCGCCATAATATCGCCTTCGGCGACGTTACGGCCCCGGTGCAAAACACAGAAACGATCCGCCACCCGGCGGATAAAGGGCAGGTGCTGCTCAGCGAGCAGCACCGTCAGGCCGATATCGCGATTCAACCGCAGCAGCAGATCCGCCAGCTTTTGCAGACAGCGCGGCCCTCTGCCGCGCGAGGGTTCATCAAGGATCAGCAGCCGCGGCTGGACAATCAGCGCCCTGGCCAGCGCCAGCTGGTACTGATCGTCGTCGCTCAGCGAGGCGCCTTTGCGCTGCCGTAGGGCATAGAGTTCGGGAAAATGTGCATAGATTTCGCCGCCGCTGGCGTTAGCCCCGGGTTTCCCGGCCGCGAGGGCAATATGTAGATTCTCTTCCACGCTGAGCTGGGAGAAGATGCGTTTATCCTGCGGCACATAGCCGATACCGATGGCACTGCGCGACTGGGCCGACAGGGGGGTGAGATCCTGCGGCGGGGCGCCAATGTCATGCCAGGTCATCCGGCCGCTGGCCACCGGCAGGTGCCCGGCAATGCAGTTAACCAGGGTGGTTTTTCCCATGCCCTCGCGTCCCAGTACGCCAATGCACTCCCCCGGGCGTAGTTCAAGATCGACATTCCACAGCGAATGCTGGTTGCCGTAAAAGTGATTTACTGCCTGTAAATTCAACATGGACGTTTTCTCCTTATCCTGGCGTCAGGGCGACAGAAAGATGCTGCAAAACTCTTGCCAGGAAAAAGAACGCTCGGAAAAAAACGCTAAACGCCGATACCATCAGGCACAGCCAGCGCCGGGGCTGCACTTTTCCGGTGCCCGACGCTAAAGGGTGGTGCAAAAAGCAGCAAAAATCGAGCGGCTTTAAGCGGATAGTTATCAAAAATAGTTCGATAAAAATTTTTCGCCGCGCGGTTTAGGCCGCCAGACGATTTGCGCCGGGCGGCGGCGGTCTTGGGCTGCAGACAGTTATCCACTATTCCTGTGGATAACCTTGTGTATTAGAGTTAGAAAACCTGCGGTAAGCTAGAGCGTACGCGGCTTGCGGCTGAATTGGCGCGAAAGGCGTCTTTTCTTTAAAGGCATTAAATATCAGCTTGTTAGATAAAATCAATGGGTGTAAGAAAAGCGTCATCTGCTGCCATAAAACTTTCACCCGTCCGCTTGACAAATGTTAAAAGGTAAAAATTTCTGGGGATAACCCTGACGGCCGGAGGATTATTCCGCCCGGCGCGCGTTTTATCCCCCGGTTGCCGGCAAAAAAGGCCATATTGTGGCGCTATCATAATCACGCACTGTTTAAATATCCAGTATATTTTATTGGCAAAAAACGGCCCGAGGGGTAGAATTAAACACCGGCCGCTAAATCTTTTTCAGGTTCTGATTGATGAGTAAATCGTTTGTTCTGCATTCCGCCTTTCGCCCCTCCGGAGACCAACCGGAAGCCATCCGCCGCCTGGAAGAGGGGCTGGAGGATGGGCTCGCGCATCAAACGCTGCTGGGGGTCACCGGCTCCGGTAAAACCTTTACCATCGCCAACGTGATTGCCGATCTGCAGCGGCCGACGATGGTGCTGGCGCCAAACAAAACCCTGGCGGCCCAGCTCTACGGCGAGATGAAAGAATTTTTCCCCGAGAATGCCGTCGAGTATTTCGTCTCCTACTACGATTACTACCAGCCGGAAGCCTACGTCCCCAGCTCAGATACCTTCATTGAGAAGGACGCCTCGGTAAACGAACATATCGAGCAGATGCGCCTGTCGGCCACTAAAGCGCTGCTCGAGCGGCGCGATGTGGTGGTGGTGGCCTCGGTCTCGGCTATCTACGGCCTCGGCGACCCGGACCTGTATCTGAAAATGATGTTGCATCTGACGGTGGGGATGCTGATTGACCAGCGGGCGATCCTGCGCCGCCTGGCCGAGCTGCAGTATACCCGCAACGATCAGGCCTTCCAGCGCGGCACCTTCCGCGTGCGCGGCGAGGTGATCGACGTCTTCCCGGCGGAATCCGACGATATCGCCCTGCGCATTGAGCTGTTTGACGAAGAGGTTGAGCGCCTGTCGCTGTTCGACCCGCTTACCGGCCATGTGGAATCGACGGTGCCGCGCTACACCATTTATCCCAAGACGCACTACGTGACGCCGCGGGAACGCATCGTCCAGGCGATGGAAGAGATTAAGCTGGAGCTGGCGGAGCGGCGCAAGGTGCTGCTGGCCAACAACAAGCTGCTGGAAGAGCAGCGCTTAACCCAGCGCACCCAGTTCGACCTCGAAATGATGAACGAGCTGGGCTACTGCTCGGGCATTGAAAACTACTCGCGCTTCCTCTCCGGGCGCGGGCCCGGCGAGCCGCCGCCCACCCTGTTCGACTACCTGCCGGCAGACGGCCTGCTGGTGATCGACGAATCCCACGTCACGGTGCCGCAGATCGGCGGCATGTACCGCGGCGACCGGGCGCGCAAAGAGACGCTGGTGGAGTACGGCTTCCGCCTGCCGTCGGCGCTGGATAACCGGCCGATGAAGTTTGAAGAATTCGAAGCGCTGGCGCCGCAAACCATCTACGTGTCGGCGACCCCCGGCGCCTACGAGCTGGATAAATCCGGCGGCGAGGTGGTGGATCAGGTGGTGCGTCCGACCGGTCTGCTGGACCCGATCATCGAAGTGCGGCCGGTGGCCACCCAGGTCGACGACCTGCTGTCGGAGATCCGCCTGCGCACGGCCATCAACGAGCGCGTGCTGGTCACCACCCTCACCAAGCGGATGGCGGAAGACTTAACCGAGTACCTTGAGGAGCACGGCGAGCGGGTGCGCTATCTGCACTCGGATATCGACACCGTCGAACGTATGGAGATTATCCGCGACCTGCGTCTTGGCGAGTTTGACGTGCTGGTGGGGATCAACCTGCTGCGTGAGGGGCTGGATATGCCGGAGGTGTCGCTGGTGGCGATCCTCGATGCGGACAAAGAGGGCTTCCTGCGCTCCGAACGCTCGCTGATCCAGACCATCGGCCGCGCGGCGCGCAACGTCAACGGCAAGGCTATTCTGTACGGCGATAAGATCACTCCCTCGATGGCGAAAGCCATCGGCGAGACGGAGCGGCGACGGGAGAAACAGCAGCGCTACAACGAAGAGCATGGCATCGTGCCGCAGGGGCTCAACAAGAAAGTGGTGGATATCCTGCAGCTGGGCCAGAGCCTGGCGAAAACCAAAGCCAAAGGACGCGGTAAAGCGAAGGCCGTCGAGCCTGCCGGGCTCAGCGGCGTGGATATGACGCCAAAAGCGCTGCAGCAGAAAATCCACGAGCTGGAAGGGCAGATGATGCAGCACGCGCAGAACCTCGAGTTCGAAGAGGCGGCGCAAATTCGCGACCAGCTGCATCAGCTGCGTGAACTGTTTATTGCTGCCTCCTGAGTGTTGGCGCATACCGCCGGACGGGGATAGGCGAGGGCGCAGTGAAGGTACGGCGCTGCGCTGACCGTTCCGCAGCCAGATAACCCACGGCGGAGAAGAAAAAAAGGCCGCAAAGCGGCCTTCTTAATGTTTGCTTAATCTCGCCAGGCGACACTATCCTCAACCTGATGAGGATAGTGCCCATGCAAAAAATCAACTTCCGTGAATATCTGGCGGTCGCCACCGCCCTGGTCATTATTGTTGCCTTCTTCCATCAGTGGGTGCTGACGTTCTGACCCGCACGCCGCGGGAATAACACCCACGCGCGGACCCCTGGCCCCGGCTGGCGGTTATGCAAAAAGAACTGGGCGTCATGCAGCTGAGCGATGCGCGTGACGATGCTCAGTCCGAGCCCTATGCCGCCGTAGCGACTGTCCATGCGTACAAAGGCCTTACTGAGTTCGCCGCTTTTCGCCTCATCAATCCCCGGTCCTTCATCTTCCACTGCCATCACCGGCATCAGACCCGCTTTCACCGACACGCGGATCGTCGACCCTTGCGGGCTGTAGCGATGGGCATTCTCCACCAGATTGCGCAGAATGACGCGGATGAGCGTCGCGTCGCCAGAGACGACGGCCTCGCTTTCGACATCCGTCAGCAGCAGCCGTTGCTGGCGCTCGGCCAGCATGGTCTCCAGCTCATCCTGCAGCGGTTTGACCACGTCATCCAGCAACAGCACCTGCTGATAGCTGCCGGCGGAAAAGGACTGACCGACGCGCGCCAGCTGCAGCAGCTGCGAAATGCTGGTGGTCATCTGGTCGAGGCGCTGGATCAGCGGGTCGACGCCCATGCCATGCACTTTCGCCAGCAGCTCAAGGTGCAGCCGCAGCCCGGCCAGCGGGGTGCGCAGCTCGTGCGCCACGTCGGCGGTAAACAGCCGTTCGCGGTCAAGGGTCAGATTGAGGCGGGAAACCAGCTGATTCAGGGCGGTGGTCACCGCCGTCACCTCAGGTACCGATTCGCTGAGCACGATAGGGGTGAGGTTGTCCGGCGTGCGACTCTCCAGCTCGCTTTGCAGACGTGAAAGCGGGCGGGTGATTTTGCGTACCGCCAGCATGCTGATATACAGCGCCAGACCCACGATCAACAGGCTCGGCACCAGCAGGCTGGCGACCGCTTCCCTTACCTCATGCTCCACATGCTTCTGATTGTTGTGCCCTTCGATGGCGCTGGCCACCAGCAACTGGATCTGCTCTTTGCTCTCATGCCATAGCCAGAAGACGCTGATCAGCTGACAGACCACCAGAATGGCGCCGATGGTCAACAGCAGCCGGTGGCGCATGGTCCAGTTTTCGGTTGCAAACAGAGCCATGGTCTATTCCGTCTCGTTGTGGTTAGCCAGCATATAGCCGAAGCCCCTGACGGTGCGGATCCGCGATTTGCCAATCTTATCGCGCAGGTTGTGGATGTGCACTTCCAGGGTATTGGTCGCTGGCTCATTGTCCCAGCTGTAGATATCGTTGTAGAGGATCTCGCGATGTACCGGGCTGCCGGCTTTCATCATCAGTCGCGATAGCAGGGCATACTCCTTCGGCGTCAGATCCAGCGCCGTCTCACCGAGCCACACCTGGCGACGGGTGACGTTGAGGCGCAGGTCGCCGACGCTGATTTCGTTATCGCCCTGATTATTATGCCGACGGAGCAGGGCGCGAATGCGCGCGTTCAGCTCTTCCAGGGCAAAGGGTTTCACCAGATAGTCATCCGCGCCGGTGTCGAGACCGCTAATGCGATCCTCAAGGGTATCGCGGGCGGTGAGGATCAGCACCGGCTGGGTCATTTTCTCCCGTCGCATGCGGGCGAGAAAATGCAGGCCGTCTTCGTCCGGCAGGCCAAGATCGAGCACGATCAGGCTATAGTGATTGCTGGCCAGCGACAGCGCCGCTTCGTGCGCTGTGGAGACGCCGTCGCACACGTATCCTTCACTTTGCATCGCCAGGATTAACCCCTGCAACAGCAGCGCATCGTCTTCAATGACTAAGATTTTCATCAACCAGCCTCTCTACATGGCGTTAAAATATCATCTGCCGCCTGGTACTCGTGGGTGCTGACGCCGAGCAGGCCGAGCAGGGTGGAGAACAGATTATCCTGCGAGTAATTCTCTTTTTTCGCTCGCTGCTGCAGACACTGCGCGGAAATGCCGTAGCGTTGCTGGTAGTCGGCAGAGAGCCACATCACCATCGGCACGTGTTTCTGCGTATCCGGCGCGATAGAGTACGGCAGACCATGCAAATAGACCCCATCTTCCCCTAACGACTCGCCGTGGTCGGAAAGATACACCAGGCTGGTAGTGAATTTGTCCTGTTTCGCCTGCAGGAGTTTTATCGCTTTATCCACCACGTGGTCGACGTACAGGATGGTGTTGTCATACGTATTGGTCAACTGCTCCCGGGTACAGCCCTGGATCTCATTGGTGTCGCAGGTTGGGGTGAATTTTTTGAATTCAGCCGGATAGCGATTGTAGTACGTCGGCCCATGGCTGCCGATGGTATGCAGCACAATAATGCCATCCTGTTGCAGGTTATCGATATAGCTGTCGAGATGATGGAACAGCACGTCATCGTAGCACTCGCCGTCGATGCACTGCCCGGTTAGCTTCAGATCGGTCACGTTCTGGTGCGGTACCCGATCGCAGGCCCCCTTGCAGCCGCCATCGTTGTCGTTCCACAGCACCTGAATGCCGGCGCGCTGCAGAATATCCAGCACCCCTTCCTGATGATGGGCCAGCTCTTCGTCATAGTGCGCGCGCGGCATATTGGAGAACATGCACGGCACCGAGACCGCCGTGGCGGTTCCGCAGGAGGTGGTGTGCGGGAAGTAGATCACCCCGTCCTGTTGCATCAGCGGGTTGGTGTCGCGCGGATATCCGCCCAGCGAGAAGTTGTCCGCCCGGGAAGTTTCGCCCAGCACCACAATCGTCAGGTTCTTACGGGGACCGTTATGCATCACCGGGTTCTGTTTGGCATCTTCGCCAATCTTCACCAGCGGCAGGTTGTCCATGCGATGGTGCGCATACCAGGAGTTCACCGCCACAATGCTGTTGGAGGGGCTCAGGGATTTCACCAGCTCCTTGTTGTTGCGAAACAGCGAGGCATAGTCTTTATAAAAGAGGACGGCAATCAGGACGATCAGCAGCGCGGAGGCCACCATATTCACCAGGCGCCAGGCCACGCCGCGCCATAGCGTGGCCGGTTTACGAATTTTAACCCACCAGGCGACCAGCACCGCCAGCACCCCGGAGAGGCCAAGGACAACGATCATTTCGCCGGAGAGCAGGGCAAAGCTCTCCGCTGGGGTGGTGTCGAGGATGTTGGTGATCATGCTGCGGTCGATCACCACGCCGAAGCTCCAGATGAAGTACTGCGCCGATGCGCTGAGCAGAATAAAAAGGCTAATCACCAGCCGGTCAAGCTTGAGAAACGAGGCGAGGGTGGTGAGGATATTCATCACGCTGAATGCCACCAGCGGCATACTCAGAAACACCAGCGCGGTGTGCAGGTTGTTCACCGGCAGCAGCGTATACGCCTGGCGGTAGAAGGCGAGGTTAAGAAAAAGCCCGATATAGACCGCGAAAATAATCAGATAAGTCGTGCGGCTGACGATCGGCCGACGCAGAGGCAATAACGACATAGTACATACCCACAGGAAGAGATAAGGGTATAGTGCCAGCTCTGTTTTAAGACAACCTTAAGATTTTAAGGTGCGCCGAAAGCCGAGCCTTCGGCGCGCAGGATCAGCCCGGCAGCTGGAGCGCTTTCTCCAGCGCCCCGCGAAGCAGCGCCCGGTCATGGCGATAGGGAACGTCGCTGGCTTCCAGCGGCGTCTGGATCACCAGCCGGTCGTCGATGCCGCTGATATCGGCTTTTGGGCCGGCGATGACTGCATCCACCACCCGCTTGCCCACGTAGCGCTCCATAATCGCGATGCGCTCCGCCAGCGACAGCCTCGCGGCCGGGCTGTGCTCTTTGCCGAGGTTATCAATAAACACCATCGGCGCCGGAGTGCGGCGCAGCGCCTGGGCCATCTCGTCAAGCAGCAGGATCGGCAGCAGGCTGGTATAGAAACTGCCCGGGCCGATGAGGATCAGATCGGCTTCGGCGATGGCCTCTACCGCCTCGCGGGTGGCCGGTACCGGCGGGGTGAGCATCAGCTCCTGCGGCACGCTATCCAGCTGATCGATATTCACTTCACCGTATACTTCATGGCCTTCATGATCGAGCGCCATCAAATCCACCGGTTGTTCCGACATCGGAATAAGAAAAGCGTCCACTTTGAGCAGGTTTCTGATCAAATTGATCGCTTCTAACGGCCGCACGCTGAGGTGATCCAGCGCCTTTAACATCAGATTTCCCAGGTTATGGCCGGAAAGCTCGCCATTGCCGCTAAAACGGTACTCAAACATCGCCGACGCCACGCTCGGCTCGGCGATTAACTGATTGATGCAGTTGCGCATATCGCCCCAGGCAATGCCGCCTTCCGAGCGGCGGATCCGCCCGGTGGATCCCCCGTTGTCGGTGGTGGTCACAATGCCGGTCAGCCGTGAGCCCAGCGAGGAGAGGGAGGACATCACCCGACCCAGACCATGCCCGCCGCCGAGCGCCACCACCCGATCCAGGTCAGCGAATGTACGATTGCGCATAGAAATTCCTTATTTCACATAAACGGCCACACACTACCCGATCTACCCCTAAAAGACGATGGGAGGAGCCCGACAAACTGACCGATATCAAGGCAAAAAGATGATTTATGGCTATTCTGTAACGAAAATGCACGAAGGTAGCGATATATACAAGAATATATAGCGAAATCGCAAATGGCGAAACCGCCTGGAACGCGCTACTATCGGCATAACCTGTTAACACTCTAGCCTCTTCGCCTGTGTCAAAAGATATGGCGGTTTGGCCGCGACGCCCCCGGTTGTCGCCAGGGCGTGGGAAGAAATGACCGCGTCTCCCGTATTTGGAAAGGTGTATATGGCCTCACAGCTTACCGATGCATTCGCGCGTAAGTTTTATTACCTGCGTCTGTCGATTACCGATGTGTGCAATTTCCGTTGCACCTACTGCCTGCCGGATGGCTACAAGCCCGGCGCCGTCAATAACAACGGCTTTCTCAGCGTAGACGAAGTGCGCCGGGTTACGCGCGCTTTCTCCGCGCTGGGCACTGAAAAAGTTCGCCTCACCGGTGGGGAACCCTCCCTGCGCCGTGACTTCACCGAGATCATCGCCGCCGTGCGTGAAAACCCGGCGATCCGTCAGATTGCCGTCACCACCAACGGTTACCGCCTGGCGCGCGATGTCGAACGCTGGCGCGATGCCGGGCTGACGGCGATCAACGTCAGCGTCGATAGCCTCGACGCCCGCCAGTTCCATGCCATCACGGGCCAGGACAAATTCCACCAGGTGATGGACGGGATTGACGCCGCTTTCGCCGCGGGCTTTGACAAGGTGAAGGTGAATACCGTGCTGATGCGCGATGTTAACCATCACCAGCTTGATACCTTCCTCGCGTGGATCCAGCCGCGTCGAATTCAGCTGCGGTTTATTGAGCTGATGGAAACCGGCGAGGGCAGCGACCTGTTCCGTCGTCACCATCTCTCCGGCATGGTGCTGCGCGACGAGCTGCTGCGCCGCGGCTGGATCCACCAGATCCGCCAGCGCAGCGATGGTCCGGCGCAGGTCTTTTGTCATCCGGACTACGCCGGCGAGATCGGCCTCATCATGCCGTACGAAAAAGACTTCTGCGCCACCTGCAACCGTCTGCGCGTCTCCTCCGTCGGCAAACTGCACCTGTGCCTGTTTGGCGAAGGCGGCGTCGACCTGCGCGACCTGATGGCCGATGATCGGCAGCAGGCGGCGCTGGAAGCGCGGATCGCCGAAGCCTTAACCCACAAAAAGCAGACCCATTTCCTGCATCAGGGCAACACCGGCATTACGCAGAACCTGTCCTATATTGGCGGATAATCGTTTTCGAAAGGAGCATTCAGATGAGCCAGGCTAGCGCTGAGTTTATTCCGACCCGTATTGCTATTCTTACCGTTTCCAGTCGTCGCGGCGAAGAGGACGACACTTCCGGCCACTGGCTGCGTGAGGCGGCGCAGGAGGCGGGGCACCATGTCGTCGATAAGGCGATAGTCAAAGAGAACCGCTACGCCATCCGCGCCCAGGTATCGGCGTGGATCGCCAGCGATGAGGTGCAGGTGGTGCTGATCACCGGCGGGACCGGGTTCACCGAAGGGGACCAGGCGCCGGAAGCGCTGCTGCCGCTGTTTGACCGTGAGGTGGAAGGTTTTGGCGAAGTGTTCCGCATGCTGTCGTTCGAAGAGATCGGTACCTCGACGCTGCAGTCCCGGGCGGTGGCCGGCGTCGCCAACCACACGCTGATCTTCGCCATGCCGGGCTCGACGAAAGCCTGTCGCACCGCGTGGGACAACATTATTGCCCCGCAGCTGGATGCCCGCACCCGTCCTTGTAATTTTATTCCTCACCTGAAGAAATAATTTATGTCACAACTGACCCATATTAACGCCGCGGGCGAAGCCCATATGGTGGATGTCTCCGGCAAAGCGGAAACGGTGCGCGAAGCGCGCGCCGAGGCTTATGTCGAGATGCAGGCGACGACCCTGGCGATGATTATCGACGGCAGCCACCATAAAGGCGACGTTTTCGCCACTGCGCGTATCGCCGGGATCCAGGCGGCCAAGCGCACCTGGGAGCTGATCCCGCTGTGCCATCCGCTGATGCTCAGCAAAGTGGAAGTCAATCTGCAGGCGCAGCCGGAACATAACCGGGTGCGCATCGAATCGCTCTGCCGCCTGACCGGCAAAACCGGCGTCGAGATGGAAGCCCTTACCGCCGCCTCGGTTGCCGCGCTGACCATTTACGATATGTGCAAAGCGGTGCAGAAGGATATGGTGATTGGCCCGGTGCGTCTGCTGGCGAAAAGCGGCGGCAAGTCCGGCGATTTTAAGGTGGACGAACGCCATGATTAAGGTTCTGTTTTTTGCCCAGGTGCGCGAGCTGGTGGGTACTGATTCGCTGACTCTCGACGCCAGCGACCTGGCCACCGTTGAGGCTGTGCGTCAGCAGCTTGCCGCTCGCGGCGATCGCTGGGCGCTGGCCCTGGAGGAGGGCAAACTGCTGGCGGCGGTTAACCAGACGCTGACCGCCTTTGACCATCCTGTCGCCAGCGGGGATGAAGTGGCGTTCTTCCCGCCGGTCACCGGAGGCTGACATGACGCAAACTCGTATCGTCGTTAGCCCGGCGCGCTTTAGCGTCGGCGAGGAGTATCCCTGGCTGGCCGAACGCGATGAAGACGGCGCGGTGGTCACCTTCACCGGCAAAGTGCGCAATCACAACCTCGGCGACAGCGTGAAAGCGCTGACCCTCGAGCACTATCCGGGGATGACCGAGAAATCGCTGGCGGAGATCGTCGACCAGGCGCGCGAGCGCTGGCCGCTGGGCCGGGTAACCATTATCCATCGCATCGGCGAAATGTGGCCGGGGGAAGAGATTGTGTTTGTCGGCGTCACCAGCGCCCACCGCGGCAGCGCCTTCGCCGCCGGCGAGTTTATGATGGACTACCTGAAAACCCGCGCGCCGTTCTGGAAACGCGAGGCGACGCCGGAGGGCGAGCGCTGGGTCGACGCTCGCGACAGCGATCGCCAGGCGGCAGAGCGCTGGTAGTGTGATACGCTTACAGAGTGAAACTTTGTTAATCAGGAGAGAGTCATGGACAGATATCCGCGTTCCGATTCAATAGTGCAGGGCCGCAGCGGCCTGCAGACTTATATGGCGCAGGTGTACGGCTGGATGACGGTTGGCTTGCTGCTGACGGCGTTTATCGCGTGGTTTGCGGCTAACACCCCGGCGGTGATGATGTTCGTCTTTTCGAGCAAAATCACCTTCTTCGGGCTGATCATCGCCCAGCTGGCGCTGGTGTTTGTGCTGTCGGGGATGGTACAGCGGCTGAGCGCCGGGATGGCGACCACCCTGTTTATGCTCTATTCGGCGCTCACTGGGCTGACGCTGTCGAGCATTTTTATCGCTTATACCTACTCCTCCATCGCCAGCACCTTTGTGGTCACTGGCGGGATGTTCGGGGCGATGAGCCTTTACGGCTACACCACTAAACGCGACCTGAGCGGCTTCGGCAGCATGCTGTTTATGGGGCTGATTGGCATCGTGCTGGCGTCGCTGGTAAACCTGTGGCTGAAGAGCGAGGCGCTGATGTGGGCCGTGACCTACATTGGGGTGGTGCTGTTTGTCGGCTTGACCGCCTACGACACCCAGAAGCTGAAAAATATCGGCGAGCAGATTGATACCCGCGACAGCGCCACGCTGCGTAAATACTCGATCCTCGGCGCCTTAACGCTGTATCTGGATTTCATCAACCTGTTCCTGATGCTGCTGCGTATTATGGGCAATCGCCGCTAACCTCTTTATATCAAGGGGTTGCATCTCAGAACGCCCGGCAAGCGCAGCGCCGCCGGGCAAGCATTGATTACCTTCCAGGCAACCCTGTTGCGCCGTTTTTTTGCCGGGTGGCGGCTGCGCCTGACCCGGCCTACAGGGTTCGTGCGACCTGTCGTTGATTTACCCACTTGTGCGACTGAAACTGCCGGTGCTGACGGCCTCAAAATCGCTGAGACGTTCCCGGAAGGCCGGGGCAGCCCGCATGGATGCGGGCTGAGGGCCGTGTTTTGCATGGACGCTGCCTCGGCCCGACCCGAAGCCTGCAGGGATAAGTCGAAGGTACCGCGTAGCGGCGATTTTGCTGGCCGGAGCCCGGGGGTACAGGGGGCGGCGGCGCTGGCCGCCCCCTGTGCGCTCCCTGCGCCGTAAGAGACATAGCGCAGAAGACTAGCCGGGAGCGCAAACTACGGTGAAGCCACAGATAACATAAACAACCACACGGCAGTGCTTCCCCTCTCCCGGAAACAGTCCGGCTGGCGTTCAGGCCCATGCAAGCGCAGCGCCGCCGGGCGAGACGCCAGGCGCGGTACCCGTGATGTTTCCGGGTGACGGCTGCGCCTTACCCGGCCTGGAGGACCCTCTCACAGGCTCACACCCCGTAGGCCCGCGCAAGCGCAGCGCCGCCGGGCGAGACGCCAGGCGCGGTACCCGGGATGTTGCCGGGTGACGGCTGCGCCTTACCCGGCCTGGAGGCCCCCCCTCACAGGCTCACACCCCGTAGGCCCGTGCAAGCGCAGCGCCGCCGGGCGATTTCACTCGCGGGCCAGCTTGCGCTGGTTCTTTTGCCGCAGCTTTTTCGCCCGACTCTCCAGCAGCAGATAGGCCACCGTCGCCAGCAGCAGCGGCAGGAAATAATAGAGCGCGCGCCAGGCGAGGAGGGCGGCGATGATCGCCCCCTTCGAAATCTCTTCCCCGGAGAGCATGGCGATAAACACCGCCTCCAGCACGCCAATCCCGGCCGGGATGTGGATAATCACCCCGGCGATACTGCTCACCAGCAGCACTCCCAATACCAGGAAATAGTTAATCTCGCTGCCCAACAGCAGCCAGATGATCGCCCCCATCGCCATCCAGTTCGCCGCCGAGACCCCCATCTGCAGCAGCGCGAATCGCCAGGAGGGCAGCACCAGCCGCTGGCCTTTGATCGTCAGGTGACGGCGTTTGGCGAACGCGCAGCCGAAGAGATAGCACAGCGTGAGAAATAGCATCGCTCCGCCGATAATCCGCAGGGTGGTCTGGCTGATGTACCAGTGCGACGGCAGCTTCACCAGATCCGCCGTAAAGATCACCCCACCGAGCAGGATATAGCCCAGCCAGTTGGTGGTGATGCTTAAGGAAAAAATACGGGTGATGGTGCTATTGTTCAGCCCCAGCCGGGAGTACAGCCGGTAGCGCATGCCGATGCCGCCGACCCAGGTGCTGAGGGTCAGGTTGAAGGCATAGCAGATAAACGACACCAGCATTACCTGGCGTTTCGCCAGCTTGTGTCCGCACCAGGCGCGGCCAAGCAGATCGTAGCAGCCGTAGATCAGATAGCTGACGATGACCAGCGCAATGGCGCTGAACAAGGCCAGCCGATCGTAGCCGCGGATCACCTTCCACACTTCCTGCCAGTCGACCTTCTGCGCGTAAATCACCAGCAGGACGATCACGGCGATAAAAAAGAGCACGGTCAGCACTCTTTTTGCCATCCGCCAGCGCGGGTGCGATTTGCTCATAGTGGATTATCCCTGGTAGGTGACTCGACGCGATCCTGCGTTTCAATCTCCGGCTGCACCGGCGGGCTGACCCTGGCCAGCCGCGGAGTATGGGCCGGCAGCCAGCCGACCCACGCCGGAAAGTGGCGCAGAAAGTGGAAGGCCATCACGCTCACCCCCAGCCGCCACCAGTTGCGTTTCGGCAGCATTGCTTTATCGATCCGCTGGCAATCCCGGGCGATAAGCCCGTTAAGGTTATCGCGCAGCGTCTGGTTAAACACCCGGTCGTGGATGATCAGATTGGCTTCCAGATTCAGCGACAGGCTGAGCGGATCCAGGTTGCTCGACCCGACGGTGGCCCAGTGGTCGTCCACCAGGGCGACTTTGCCATGCAGCGGACGGCGGCGATATTCGTAGATCTGCACGCCGCCTTTGACGAGGTAGTGATAGAGCAGGTGGGCGCCAAATTTCACAATTGGAATATCCGGTTCGCCCTGGACGATCAGCTTCACCCGCACCCCGCGCCGCGCGGCATTGCGCATCGCATGCAGCAGACGATAGCCGGGGAAAAAATAGGCGTTCGCGATTATCACCTCCCGGCGGGCGCTGGTCAGCATCTTCAGGTAGTGGCGTTCGATATCGTCGCGGTGATCCTGATTATCGCGCCAGACGAACAGCGCCTGCGCCTCGCCGGGGGTCTGGTTGATCTCCGGCTGATGGCGACGACGGCGCCACCAGCGGCGGGCGGTTTCGCTGTTGGGCAGATTCTCCAGTTCGAACTGCAGAATATCCAGCACCACCGGCCCCTCGACCTGCACCGCGTAATCCTGCTTCGCCTCCGGGCCATAGTCGCTCATATGTTCAGCGGAGTAGTTGATACCGCCGACAAAGGCGGTGGTGTCGTCGATCACCACGATTTTACGGTGCATGCGACGGAACAGGTTAGTGCGCATTCCCATCAGCTTAGGGCGCGGGTCGTAATAGCGGAAAATCACCCCGGCGGCGGTCAGTTCGCCGACAAACTCATCGCTAAGATCCGGCGAGCCGTAGCCGTCAAGCAGCACTTCCACCTGGATGCCGCGGCGGGCGGCCTTCAGCAGAACCGCGTGCAGCTGTCGGCCGACCTCATCTTCAAACCAGATAAAGGATTCGAGGATCACCCGCCGGCTGGCGCGACCGATGGCCGCAAACAGCGCCGGATAGTACTGGTCGCCGTTCTCCAGTAGCGTAATGCGGTTGCCTTCCTGCCAACGACATTTCACAAATGAATCTCCACGCTAAGGGGTGCATGATCGGACAGATGCCGCCACTGTTTGAGGGCCAGCGCCTTCGGGCGGCTGGCGTGGGCGTTCTTGACGTAAATGCGATCGAGGCGCAGCAGCGGAAAACTGACCGGAAAGGTGCGCGCCGGGCGTCCGCGGGCGCGGGTAAAGATCTCTTCCAGCCCCGCCTGGGCTTTTAACGGCTGGTTAGCCTGCTGACGCCAGTCGTTAAAATCCCCGGCCACCACCACCGGCTCGCCGGCGGGCAGGGTGTTGACCCATTCCGTCAGCATCCCCAGCTGCGCCTGCCGCTGGTCGGCACGCAGTCCGAGATGGACGCAAATGACGTGAATCGTGACGCCGCTCTGAGGCGGCACGATGCGGCAGTACAGCAGGCCGCGTTTCTCCCCGTTGCCGACCGAGATATCGCGATTCTCATAGTATTCAATCGGGAAGCGCGACAGCACGGCATTGCCATGGTGACCTTCCGGATAGACCGCGTTGCGCCCATAGGCGTAGTCGCTCCACATGGTGTCGGCGAGAAATTCGTAATGGGTCGTATCTGGCCAGTTTTCGATATGCAACGGGTGAACTTCGTGAGCGCCCATCACTTCCTGCAGGCAAACTATGTCAGCACTGACGCTGCGAACGGCTTCGCGCAGCTCGGGCAAAATAAAACGCCGATTAAACGCCGTAAAGCCTTTATGGGTGTTAATTGTCAGCACGTTCAACGAAAATCCCGACGTTGGCTCAGCCATAATTCTCCAGTAAATGTCACTTTCCTGAATAAAATAGTGTAGTAGACGTCACAAAAAGATGCGGTGTTACGGAATTTTCCGTAAAGTGCGGTACTCTGAGTAGCAGAGAAAAATCCTTCAGGAGAGAAGCCATGAAGTGGCAACAACGTGTACGCGTCGCAACAGGTCTTAGTTGCTGGCAGATTATGTTGCATCTACTGGTCGTGGCAGTGCTGGTGATGGGATGGATGAGCGGCGCGCTGGTGCGCGTCGGATTAGGGCTGTGCGTCCTCTACAGCGTCACGCTGCTGGCGATGCTGTTTCTGCAGCGTCATCACGAGGCGCGCTGGCGCGATGTGGGAGACTTCCTTGAGGAGCTCACCACCACCTGGTACTTCGGCGCCGCCATGATAGCGCTGTGGCTGCTGTCGCGCGTGCTGCACAACAACCTGCTGCTGGCCCTCGCCGGGCTGGTGATACTGGCAGGCCCGGCGGTGGTCTCGCTGCTGGCGAAAGATAAAAAATTACGCAATCTTTCTTCGGAACATCGCATACGCCGCTGAGCCGGTGGTGGCCGCTATGACCAGTAGCGGCCACAAACTTCCCCACACAATCTCCAGACTCGCATCCTTCAGATAAATTTGCTTGGTGATATCGGTAAAGTGGCGGATCGGGTTTATCCACGTCAGATCCTGCAGCCACTGCGGCATGTTTTCCACCGGTGAAACGTAGCCGGAGAGAAGAATCGCCGGCATCATAAAGACGAATACGCCGATAAACGCCTGCTGCTGCGTGGCGCACAGCGATGAGATCAATAAGCCAAAGCCCACCAGCGATAGACCGTAAATCACCATGGTGAAATAGAACAGCAGCAGCGAGCCGGCAAACGGGATCTGATAGGCCCAGATACCAATCGCCAGCACGATAGTCGCCTGCAGGGTGGCGACGATCAGCGCCGGCACCGCTTTACCAACAAAGATTTGCCAGGTGGCGAGAGGCGAGACCAGCAGCTGATCGAGGGTGCCCTGCTCGCGCTCGCGGGCCACCGACAGCGAGGTGACGATCATCACCCCGATGGTGGTGATCATGGCGATGAGCGACGGCACCACGAACCACTTGTAGTCGAGATTCGGGTTATACCAGTTGCGCACCACCAGTTCGCTATTGTTCGGCTTCGCTTTGTCCTCCAGCAGTTCCTGCTGGTAATTTTTCACGACCTGCTGCAGATAGTTGGCGGCGATTTGCGCGCTGTTGGAGTTGCGCCCGTCGAGCAGGAGCTGCAGCGGGGCGGTTTGATAGTTGTCGAGGTTGCGTGAGAAATCCGCCGGGAAGCGCACCACCAGCAGGGCTTTTTGTTCATCGATGGTCGGCTGGATCGCCTGCGGGCTTTTCAGCAGCAGGACGTGGGTAAAGGCTTTGGCGCGGGCAAAGCGCTGAGTGAGTTCCACCGCGTGGCGACCGCTGTCCTCGTTATAGATGGCGATGGTGGCGTTGGTCACCTCCAGCGTCGCGGCAAAGGGAAACAGCAGCACCTGAATCAGCACGGGCATGATTAAAATCGCCCGCGTCTGCGGTTCGCGCAGCAGCGACTGCAGCTCTTTGCGGATCAATGTCCATAAACGGTGAAACATATTAGCTCCTTTGGCCCATTCAACAACGCCGGGCGGTACTGCGTTCGCCCGGCGTACGGGTTCGGCGAACCGTATAATCGATGTTGGTTAAACCGTAGGCCCGGTCAGCGCAGCGCCACCGGGCAAAACCTAATCCAGACGCCGTTTGGTTTTCAGCCACGTCAGGCCGATAAACATCACCGCCGAAGCAATCAAAAACAGCACATTCACCAGCAGCACCACCGGAATATTGCCCGCCAGAAACAGGCTTTGCAGGGTGTTGACGAAATAGCGCGCCGGGATCACATAGGTCACCGCGCGGATCACCGCCGGCATGCTGTCTATCTGGAAAATAAACCCGGACAGCATTATCGACGGTAAAAAGGCGGCGTTCAGCGCCACCTGCGCGGCGTTAAACTGGTTGCGGGTGATCGTCGAGATCAGCAGTCCCATCCCCAGGGTACTGAGCAAAAACAGACTGGTGATGACAAACAGGATCGGCAGCGAACCGCGATAGGGCACGCCGAGAATAAACACCGACACCAGCATACACAGCAGCATCGCCAGCATGCCGAGGAAGTAATAGGGGATGAGCTTGCACAGCAGCAGTTCAGCGCGGGTGATCTCTGTCGACAGCAGCGCCTCCATGGTGCCGCGCTCCCATTCGCGGGCCACCACCAGCGAGGTCAGTATCGCGCCGACCACGGTCATGATAATGGTGATCGCTCCGGGGATAATAAAGTGCTGGCTGATGGCCGCCGGGTTAAACCAGTAGCGCATCTGCACGTCGATCAGCGGTTCAAAGGTCTCGCCGCGGTCTTCCGCCCGCTGCTGCTGCCAGATCTGCCAGATACCCTCCACGTAGCCCTGGGCGAAGTTAGCGGTATTGGGCTCGCTGCCGTCGGTGATGAGCTGGAGCGGCGCAGTGGCGCCGGGGCGGGCCATCTGGCGGTCGAAGTCCACCGGAATGACCACCATCGCGCGGATGCGACCGGCCTGCATCAGCTCAATTAGCCGCTGGCGATTGTCACTGACGGTGGCGTCGATATAGGGCGAGCCGGTCATGGTATGCACGAAGTCCAGCGCCTCTTCGCTCTGCTGCTCCAGCAGAACCCCCACCCGCAGCTTGCTGGAGTCGAGGTTAATGCCGTAGCCGAAGATAAACAGCAGCAGCAGAGGGATCACCACCGCAATCAGCCAGCTGCTGGGATCGCGGACGATCTGCCGGGTCTCTTTGACGCACAGGGCGCGGACCCGCCGCCAGGAGAGGAGATTACTGCTCATGGCCATTCTCCTTATCCCAACGGTTAATCAGGGTAATAAACGCCTGCTCCATGGTCGGGTCCGTCTGGTTGTCATCCGCCGCCTGGGCCTTCAGCGCGTCCGGGGTGCCGCTGGCGATAAGCTTACCGTGATAGACCAGCCCAATGCGGTCGCAATACTCCGCTTCATCCATAAAGTGAGTGGTGACCATCACCGTCACCCCTTTATCCACCATGCTGTTGATATGCAGCCAAAACTCGCGACGCGTGAGGGGATCGACCCCGGAGGTGGGTTCGTCGAGAAAAAGAATGTCGGGTTCATGCATCAAGGAACAGGCCAGCGCCAGCCGCTGCTTATAGCCGAGCGGCAGCTCGTCGGCGGCGTGGCGGGCGATGCTGTTCAGACCGAAGGCATCGCTCATGCGGGCAATTTTGTCATTTTGCGCCCGACCGCGCAGGCCGTAGACCCCGGAGAAAAAGCGCAGGTTCTGTTCGACGCTGAGGTTGCCGTACAGCGAAAATTTTTGCGCCATATAGCCCAGATGCTGACGCGCCTTGCCGGAGCTGACCTTGAGATCCATCCCCAGCACCAGCGCTTTGCCGGAGGTGGGCACCAGCAGGCCGCACATCATTTTGAAAGTGGTGGATTTCCCTGCGCCGTTGGGGCCGAGCAGGCCGAAGATCTCGCCGCGCTTGACCTGGAAATCGACGTGGTCGGTGGCGGCGAAATCGCCAAATTTTTTAGTCAGCGACTGCGCCTCAATCACCGTTTCGTCTTTGCTGCCGTCAACGCGATGGATAATTGCCCCCAGCGGCGATTCGGCGGTCCCGGCGCCGCCGAGCAGGTCGATAAAGGCGTCTTCAAAGCGCGGCGCGGTGTCGGTCACCTGCAGCGACGGCATATCGTCATGTTGCTGAACCTCATCGATGCGCGCCTCCTTTTTCAGGATCAGACGCACCGATTTGCCCTGAATCACGCCGTCGCTAACCTGCGGCAGCTTCAGCGCCCGCTGCAGCAGGCGGCGGTTGTTCTCCTGCGGGCTGGAGACCAGAAAGCTGCGCCCGGCCATGGTTTGCGTCAGGGCCGTCGGCTCCCCTTGATAGAGCAGTTTACCTTCGTTCATCAGCAGCACATCGCGACACTGCTCGGCTTCATCGAGATAAGAGGTGCTCCACAGGATCAGCATGCCGTCGCCGGCCAGCTCGTGCACCATCTGCCATAGCTCGCGGCGGGAGATCGGGTCGACGCCGACGCCGGGCTCATCCAGCAGCAGCACCTTCGGGTCACCCACCAGGGTACAGGCGAGCCCCAGCTTTTGCTTCATGCCGCCGGAGAGCTTGCCCGCCAGCCGCCCGGTGAACGGGCCAAGGGCGGTGAATTCCAGCAGGCGGTCGAAAATTTTCTTCCGCGCCTCGCCGGTGACGCTGCGTAGATCGGCATACAGGGTGAGGTTTTCCATCACCGTCAGATCTTCATACAGGCCGAACTTCTGCGGCATATAGCCGAGCACCGCGTGCAGAGCGCTGTCGTCTTTTAGCGGATCAAAGCCAATCACCCTGGCGCTGCCCTCATCAGGCTTAAGCAACCCGGCGAGCATCCGCATGAGGGTGGTTTTCCCTGCGCCGTCGGGGCCTACCAGCCCCGTGACGTAGCCGGCGCGGATCGTACAGGTCAGCGGGGCCACCGCTGGCCTGTCCATCCCGGGGAAACGGCGGCTCAGGCCGTTTAAGGCGATGACGGCCTCACTCATGTCCGTTCCCGTTGTCAAAGGAGACGGTCACCGGCATCCCCTGGCGCAGCGCGCCGTCGGCGTCGGTTACCACGATGCGCAGACGGTAGACCAGATCGGTGCGCAGGTCCGGCGTCTCGACAGTCTTCGGCGTGAACTCAGCGCTCGGCGAGACAAAGCCGATTTTGCCGTGATAGGGCTTATCCGGCCGGCTGTCGGTATAGAGCAGCACTGCTTGTCCCGGCTGCGCCTGGCCGAGGTTTTTCTCGTCAACGTAGGCGCGGACCCATACTGGATGGGTCAGGGAGAGGGTTAGCACGGTGCCGCCGGCGTTGAGCATAGTGCCGGGCTCGACGGCGCGGGTCATCAGCGTGCCGTCGGA
This sequence comes from Klebsiella sp. V115_8, assembly GCF_029967715.1. NCBI lineage: Bacteria > Pseudomonadati > Pseudomonadota > Gammaproteobacteria > Enterobacterales > Enterobacteriaceae > Klebsiella > Klebsiella sp. V115_8. The sequence goes on along the minus strand of NZ_JASCAR010000022.1, from coordinate 266,057 downwards.
AGGGGCGGTCAGCACGGTGTCGTGCAGGTCCAGTTTAGCCTGGGCCAGCGCCGCCTGCGCCTGTTCGAGGCTGGCTTTGGCCTGGGCTATCTCCTGCGGACGATTGCCGGCGCGGTATTGACGCAGTTTATCCTGCGCTGACTTCAGCGTTGCCTGCGCCTGGTCGCGCGAGGAGCGGGCATTCTCCAGATCGTTGGCGGAAATGGCGCTGCTGGCGCGTAAACCCAGCTGGCGCTGATAAAAGTTTTGCGCGTAGTCGTAAGCGGCCTGCGCCTGATTCACTGCCGCCGCGGCCTGGGCAATCTCTTCCGAGCGGTAGCCGGCCATCATCAGGTCATACTGCGCCTGGGCGGTGGAGACGTTGGCCTGCGCCTGCAGCAGGGCGTTTTCATAGGGGGCACGGTCAAGCTCGCCGAGGGTTTGCCCCGCGCGGATGCTGTCGCCTTCGTCGACGGTCAGCGAGGCCAGTCTGCCGCCGACGCGAAAGCTCATATTGACGGTGCGGATATCGACATTGCCATACAGAGTCAGCGGCTGCTGCCGGCTGCTCTGGTACCACCACCAGCCGCCGCCCAGCGCGGCGAGAAGAATCACGATCAGCAGAATGACGACGACGGGTTTTTTCATCAGCCCAAACTCCTTTGCGATAACCCATGCAGAATGAAATCGATATGACAGGTAATGACCTCAAAAATCTGTTCGGTTTTTTGCGCGTCAAACTGCGTCCAGCCGGTGCGCAGCAGGATGGTTTCACGCCCGAGACGGAAAGCGAGCACCTCGCCCAGCAGGGCGTGGGTATGGAGGATCATTTGCGTATCACCGGCATCGCGACCCGTCCAGGCGGCGATCAGCCGGGTGAGATAGTGGTGCAGGGGGGCGATCACCTGCTGGTGGATCAGATGGTACGCGGCGGTGGGCGCCAGCTGTTCCCGGGAAATAAATTTGCTCAAGTTGACCGTATCATCCTGGGTCAGCAGCAGGATCATGTTATGGCAGGCGCTGAGGATGAGGGCGCGGATCGCCTGGCGATCCGGCAACTCTCCGGCGAGCAGGGCCTCCGCCGCTTCGGCGTGCGGGCGAAAATTGTCTCCGATAAAATCGGCGATCCACTGGCCGCAGGCGAGATACAGGTCGTCTTTCGAGCCAAAATAGTAGGTGATAGCGGCGATATTCTGCCCGGCCTGGGCGGCGATATCGCGGGTGGTGGCATGCTGGCCGTACTCGCCAAACTGGGCGATAGCGGCCGCGATAAGCTGGCTTTTTGCCTGTTCGCCTTTACTGGTCATCGCGCTCTGAAAAAATTAATCAATCGATTGATTAACTTTAGGCGCCGACTGGCGGTTTGTCCACCAGCCAGGACTAAATATGAAAACCGTCTTCCTGTAGCTCCCCGGCGACCCAGGCGAAGAAGCGCTGGACCTTTTCCTTCTGTTCATTGGCATGGGGAAGGACGAAGTGGTGCGCGCCGACCGGCATACTCCGCTCGTCGGCAAACACCGGCGTCAGCTGCCCCTGACGCACGTGGCCGCCGGCCAGCAGATTGCTTTCCAGGATCACCCCCATCCCCATCCGGGCCGCCTCGATGCTCATGTACGACCGGTCGAAATTAAAGATAAAGTTTTTGTGCCAGCCGCGGACCTTGTGCCACGACAGCCAGTTGCTCCAGTTAATTAAGGTGCTGTCGGAATGGATCAGATCGCAGGCCAGCAGATCTTCCGGGGCGCGAACCGCATGGCGGGCTAAATAAGAGGAGGCGCTGTAGGGCAGGACGCACTCATTTTTAATGGTCCTGACCAGCAGCGTCGGCCACTGCGACAGCCCGTGGCGAATATCGATATCAATATTATCCCGGGAGAACTGAATGCTTTCGTAAGAGCAGGTCAGGCTAATTTTTAGCTCCGGCCATGCCTGACGGAATTTATCCAGCCGCGGCATCAGCCACAGCAGGCCGAAGCTCGGCGCTGAGTGAATGCGTAAATAATCCTGATGAATATCGTTGATCACCTGGCTGGTGGCCTGGCCAATCATATTCAGCGCTCCGGAGACCTCTTTGAGATATTTTTCTCCCACTGCAGTTAACATCACGCCTTTGCTGCTGCGGGAGAACAGTTTTTTTCCCAGCAAGTGCTCCAGACTGGCTATCTGGTGGCTGACCGCCGAGGCGGTAATGTTGAGGTTCTCTGCGGCCAGGTTGAGGCTGCCGGTTGCGGCGACTTCAATAAAAGCCTGGATATTGCGTAAAGAGGGCATCGGCAGATTTTTATTGGGCAGCGGTTGACTCATGGCGGCATCCTGCGCGGGGCGCGAATAAAAGAAAATGGCGAACAGCGTGGCGCAGCCGTGATGAACAGCATAGGGAAAAGCGAAAATAACCTTTTAATTTGTGATGGGCTTAACAATTTATCTCGTTAAAATCGCCCCTCTCAGTAAACGCTAAAATTTGCGGGGAGTCACTAACTCAATTTTTCTCAATCATAATTGAGCTTTTTTGAATACCTTTTCATTTTTGGGTTGTTATATTCCCCTCACAGGCCTGATCACAAACTGCGATGCGCTTGGGTCGCAATAATAAAACACCTAACCACCTGTTTCGCTGTGCGAAAAGACATGTCTCTCTTGTTGCGCCAGGGCGCGTGAAACGCGGCGAACCCAGGCGGCAACCTACGGCGAAGTGGATGAGGTATAAGATGAGGAAACCCTATGTCACGTATAGATACGCTGGTCTGTACTGACGCCAGGAAAACAAAATATCGTTTTGTAGTTTTGACGATGATTTTCCTGGTGTATGCCATCAATTACGCCGACAGAACGAATATCGGCGCGGTACTGCCGTTTATCATTGATGAATTCCATATCAATAATTTTGAGGCCGGAGCGATTGCCAGTATGTTTTTCCTCGGCTATGCGGTCAGCCAGATCCCGGCCGGCTTTTTCATCGCCAGACGCGGCACTCGAGGGCTGGTTTCGCTATCTATTTTCGGCTTCTCCGCTTTTACCTGGCTGATGGGCACGGTGAGCTCCGTATTTGGCCTGAAGCTGGTGCGGCTGGGCTTGGGACTAAGCGAAGGTCCCTGCCCGGTGGGGCTGGCGTCGACGATAAACAACTGGTTTCCGCCGAAAGAGAAAGCCACGGCAACCGGCGTTTACATCGCGGCGACCATGTTTGCCCCGATTATCGTGCCGCCGCTGGCGGTGTGGATTGCGGTGACCTGGGGCTGGCGGTGGGTCTTTTTCTCCTTTGCTATTCCCGGGATCGTAGCAGCGATAGCGTGGTACCTGTTGGTGAAGTCAAAGCCCGCGGAAAGCGGATTCGTATCTCCAAGCGAACTGGCAGAGATTAATGCCGGGCGGGACAGCCATCATAATGACGGTGTACGTGAAAATATATTAATCGCCGATCGCTTCACCTGGCTGGATAAAATTATCCGGGTGAAAAAAATGCCGCCTGTGGATACGGCGAAGGGATTATTTACCTCAAAAAATATTCTCGGAGACTGCCTCGCATATTTTATGATGGTCAGCGTGTTATATGGATTATTAACCTGGATCCCGCTGTATTTAGTGAAAGAGCGCGGTTTCGATGTGATGAGTATGGGGTTCGTGGCCAGTATGCCGTGCATCGGCGGCTTTATTGGCGCGATTGGCGGCGGATGGATTTCGGATAAATTATTAGGCCGTCGGCGTAAACCAACCATGATATTCACAGCGGTATCAACCGTAGTCATGATGTTAATTATGCTGAATATACCGGCAAGCACCCTGGCGGTCTGTATTGGTTTATTCTTTGTCGGTTTCTGTTTGAATATCGGCTGGCCGGCTTTTACCGCCTACGGTATGGCCGTTTCGGACAGCAAAACCTATCCGATCGCCTCTTCCATTATTAATAGCGGCGGCAACCTCGGCGGATTTGTGGCGCCGATGGTGGCCGGTTTCTTACTGGATAAAACGGGGAGCTTTAATTCTGTCTTTACCTATTTTGGTATCTGCGCCGCAATCGGTTTGGTGGTGATTCTTTTCCTCGATGAGCCACAATAACGAAAATAGATCCTGTTAATTAATATGACGTAATGTCATGGAGTGAAACTATGTTATTAAAAGATAAAGTCGCCATTATTACTGGCGCGGCCTCCGCACGCGGTTTGGGTTTTGCGACCGCGAAATTATTCGCCGAAAACGGCGCGAAAGTGGTCATTATCGACCTCAATGGCGAAGCCAGTAAAACCGCCGCGGCGGCGCTGGGCGAAGGCCATCTCGGCCTGGCGGCGAACGTCGCCGACGAAGTGCAGGTGCAGGCGGCCATCGAACAGATTCTGGCGAAATACGGCCGGGTCGATGTGCTGGTCAATAACGCCGGCATCACCCAGCCGCTGAAGCTAATGGACATCAAGCGCGCCAACTATGACGCGGTGCTCGATGTCAGCCTGCGCGGCACGCTGCTGATGTCACAGGCGGTGATCCCCACGATGCGGTCGCAAAAATCCGGCAGCATCGTCTGCATCTCGTCCGTTTCCGCCCAGCGCGGCGGCGGTATCTTCGGCGGTCCGCACTACAGCGCGGCAAAAGCCGGCGTGCTCGGCCTGGCGCGGGCGATGGCGCGCGAGCTTGGCCCGGACAACGTCCGCGTTAACTGCATCACCCCGGGGCTAATTCAGACCGACATTACCGCCGGCAAGCTGACGGACGACATGACGGCCAATATTCTTGCCGGCATTCCGATGAACCGCCTCGGCGACGCGGTGGACATCGCCCGCGCCGCGCTGTTCCTCGGCAGCGACCTCTCTTCCTACTCCACCGGGATCACCCTGGACGTTAACGGCGGCATGTTAATTCACTAAGCGAGGCACAGAGATGAACATCACCGAATCACAAAAAGTCGCCGCGGCGGCGTGGCGTATCCGCCGCTATGCCCTGCAAATGGGGGAAGTTCAGGGGCAGGGCTATATTGGCCAGGCGCTGGGGTATGCCGATGTGCTGGCTACCGCCTTCAGTTACGCCATGACCTATCGCCCGGAAGATCCTGAGTGGGAGGGGCGCGATCGCTTCCTGCTTTCTCATGGCCATTACGCTATCGCTTATTATGCCGCGTTGCTGGAGGCGGGCATTATTCCGGAAGCGGAACTGGAAACCTACGGCTCCGACGACAGCCGCCTGCCGATGTCCGGCATGGCGACCTACACCCCGGGGATGGAGATGTCCGGCGGCTCGCTGGGGCAGGGGCTGTCTATCGCCGTCGGCATGGCGCTCGGCCTGCGGCAGAAACAGAGCAAGGCCTGGGTCTATAACTCGATGTCCGATGGGGAGCTGGATGAAGGTTCGACCTGGGAAGCGGCGATGTCGGCGGCTCACTATGGCCTGACCAACCTGATTAACCTTGTCGACGTCAACAAACAGCAGGCCGACGGCGATTCACGCAAAATCCTCGGCTTTGAGCCGCTGCAGGATAAATGGGCCGCCTTCGGCTGGTACGTGCAGCGCGTAGACGGTAACGATCTGCCGGCGGTGATGGCCGCCTTTGACAACGCGAAAAGTTTTTCCGGCAACCAGCCGCGGGTCATTTTGTGCGACACGCTGATGGGCAAAGGGGTGCCGTTCCTCGAAACCCGCGATAAGAATCATTTTATTCGCGTCGATGCCGACGAATGGCAAAAAGCGATTGCGGTGCTGGACGCTAACAAACCGGAAGGAGTGCTGTAATGAGCCAGAGTAAACCTCGTTTAAAAACGTCGGCGATGATCGCCTCGATTGCCGATGAAGGCCAGGCCACCGTCTCTGCGCCCTTCGGCGTCGCGCTGTCGAAACTCGCGGCGCAGCGCCCGGCGATCGTCGGTATGACAGCGGACCTGTCAAAATATACTGACCTGCATATTTTCGCCCAGGCCTTCCCGGATCGCTTTTTCCAGATGGGAATGGCGGAGCAACTGCTGATGGCGGCGGCGGGAGGCATGGCGAAGGAGGGATTTATTCCCTTCGCCACCACCTATGCCGCCTTTGCGACCCGTCGCGCCTATGATTTTATTCATCAGGTGATCGCTGAAGAGCATCTGAACGTCAAGATTTGCGCGGCGCTACCGGGCCTGACGACCGGCTATGGCCCCAGTCATCAGGCCACCGAAGATCTGGCGATCATGCGTGGTATCCCCGGAATGGTCATCGTCGATCCCTGCGATGCGCTGGAGATTGAGCAGGCGGTACCGGCCATTGCCGATCACCATGGCCCGGTTTATATGCGCCTGCTGCGCGGGAAAGTGCCGCTGGTGCTGGATAAATACGACTATCAGTTCGAACTGGGCAAAGCGAAGCTGCTGGAGGACGGCAACGACGTGTTGATTATCTCCTCCGGGCTAATGACCATGCGCGCGCTGGAGGCGGTTGAAAAGCTGCGGGACGATAATATCAGCGTGGCGGTCCTGCACGTGCCGACCATCAAACCGCTGGATGAACAAGCGATTATTGAACAGGCGTCGAAGCCGGGTCGCCTGGTGGTCACCGCCGAAAACCACACCGCGGTCGGCGGGTTAGGAGAGGCGGTGGCCGCCCTGCTGATGCGCAAAGGGGTTCGCTGCGAGCTGGATACCGTAGGGCTGCCTGACGCGTTCCTGTTAGCCGGCGCGCTGCCGACCCTCCACGATCGCTACGGCATCTCCACCGCGAAGATCGTTGAAAAAATTAAGTATCGTCTGCGTTAACCGCGCTGTGGCGACCCGCCTGGCCGCTGAGCGCCCTCAGCGGCCTTCTTCCCCCCGCCAGCCAGGCGCGGCATTCTTTTGCAGATTTTATGCGGCCTGTCACAAAATCTGCTAGACTGCGCCCCTTCATGGCATTGTGGTTTTTGCCATCTCTTATCGCAATAATCTCCCTGAAAACTACGCCCTTCACCGGGCCGGGGCGGTTCGGAGTTGTTATGTCTTTTGATTCCCTTGGCCTGAATCCCGATATCCTGCGCGCTGTCGCTGAGCAGGGCTACGTTGAGCCGACCCCTATCCAGCAGCAGGCGATCCCGGCGGTACTGCAGGGCCGCGACCTGATGGCCAGCGCCCAGACCGGCACCGGTAAAACGGCGGGCTTTACTCTGCCGCTGCTGCAGCGCCTGATCCAGAACGAGCCGCACGCGAAGGGTCGTCGCCCGGTGCGCGCGCTGATCCTGACCCCGACCCGCGAGCTGGCGGCGCAGGTGGGCGAGAACGTGCGGGATTACAGCAAATATCTGAATGTTCGCTCTCTGGTGGTGTTCGGCGGCGTGAGCATCAACCCGCAGATGATGAAGCTGCGCGGCGGCGTCGATATCCTCGTCGCCACCCCGGGCCGTCTGCTGGACCTGGAACACCAGAACGCCGTCAGCCTCGATAAAGTGGAAATCCTCGTACTGGATGAAGCGGACCGCATGCTGGATATGGGCTTTATCCATGACATCCGCCGCGTACTGGCTAAACTGCCGCCGCGTCGGCAGAACCTGCTGTTCTCGGCGACCTTCTCCGACGAGATCAAAGGCCTGGCTGAGAAACTGCTGCACAACCCGCTGGAAGTGGAAGTGGCGCGTCGCAACACGGCCTCCGAGCAGATCACCCAGCACGTCCATTTTGTTGACAAAAACCGTAAGCGCGAGCTGCTGTCGCAGCTTATCGGCGAAGGCAACTGGCAGCAGGTGCTGGTCTTTACCCGCACCAAGCATGGCGCCAACCACCTCGCGGAGCAGCTCAACAAAGACGGCATCCGCAGCGCGGCGATCCATGGCAACAAGAGCCAGGGGGCGCGTACCCGCGCGCTGGCCGACTTTAAATCCGGCGGCATTCGCGTGCTGGTGGCGACCGATATCGCCGCCCGCGGTCTGGATATCGAAGAGCTGCCGCACGTGGTGAACTACGAGCTGCCGAACGTGCCGGAAGATTATGTCCACCGTATCGGCCGTACCGGTCGCGCGGCGGCCACCGGCGAAGCCTTATCGCTGGTGTGCGTGGATGAGCACAAGCTGCTGCGCGATATCGAGCGCCTGCTGAAGAAAGAGATCCCGCGCATCGCGATTGCCGGCTATGAGCCGGATCCGTCCATTAAAGCCGAACCTATCCAGAACGGTCGCCAGCAGCGCGGCGGCGGTCGTGGTCAGGGACGCGGCGGCCAGGGCCAGGGGCGCAGCGGACAGCCGCGCAGCCAGAGCAGCGCCCCGCGTCGTCAGGACGGCGAGGCGCCGAAAGCGCGCACTCAGGACGGCAAACCGCCGCGCCGCCGTCGCCCGCGTAAACCGGCTGGCGAATAACAGGCTGATGCCCGGACCGCGAGAATGCGGTTAAGCACGGCTCAGGCCCGTCTGTCCGCTACGCGGCGGCGGGCCTTTTTCTTTCCATTACACTATTTGTCGAGCACGCTTCCACACTGAGCAGAAAGCAATACCTCCGGGCGGGCAAAAATGGCACAATAGTGGCTGTTTATACAGTATTCAGGTTTTCTCATGGCTTTGACCGCTGCGCTGAAAGCGCAAATCGCCGCCTGGTATAAGGCGCTTCAGGAACAGATCCCGGACTTTATTCCCCGCCCCCCGCAGCGGCAGATGATCGCTGATGTGGCGAAAACCCTCGCCGGGGATGAGGGCCGGCATCTGGCTATCGAAGCGCCGACCGGCGTGGGTAAAACGCTGTCATATCTGATCCCCGGCATTGCCATCGCCCGTGAGGAACAAAAAACGCTGGTGGTCAGCACCGCCAACGTCGCCCTGCAGGATCAAATCTACAGTAAAGACCTGCCGCTGCTGCGCAAGATTATCCCCGACCTGCGCTTCACCGCCGCCTTTGGTCGCGGACGCTACGTCTGCCCGCGCAATCTGACGGCGCTGGCCAGCACCGAGCCGACGCAGCAGGATCTGCTGGCCTTCCTCGACGACGATCTCACCCCGAACAACCAGGCCGAGCAGAAGCTGTGCGCGACGCTGAAGCAGGATCTCGACAGCTACCGCTGGGACGGGCTGCGCGACCATACCGACAAAGCCATCGACGATGGGCTGTGGAGCCGGCTGAGCACCGATAAGGCCAGCTGCCTGAACCGCAACTGCCACTACTATCGGGAGTGTCCGTTCTTTGTGGCGCGGCGGGAAATTCAGGAGGCGGAAGTGGTGGTGGCCAACCATGCGCTGGTGATGGCGGCGATGGAGAGCGAGGCGGTGCTGCCGGAGCCGAAAAACCTGCTGCTGGTCCTCGATGAAGGTCATCATCTGCCGGACGTCGCCCGCGACGCGCTGGAGATGAGCGCCGAGATCACCGCCCCCTGGTTTCGCCTGCAGCTGGATCTGTTCTGCAAGCTGGTGGCTACCTGCATGGAGCAGTTCCGCCCGAAAACCACGCCACCGCTGGCCAATGCGGAGCGGCTCGCCGGCCATTGCGAAGAGCTGTTCGAGCTGATTGCGTCGTTGAATAATATTCTCAATCTCTATATGCCCACCGGTCAGGAAGCGGAGCATCGCTTCCCGATGGGCGAACTGCCGCAGGAGGTGATGGAGATCTGCCAGCGGCTGGCGAAGCTCACCGAGACGCTGCGCGGGCTGGCGGAGCTGTTCCTTAACGATCTCAGCGAAAAGACCGGCAGCCATGACGTGGTGCGCCTGCATCGGGTGCTGCTGCAGATGAACCGCGCCCTCGGCATGTTTGAAAGCCAAAGCAAGCTGTGGCGTCTGGCGTCGCTGGCGCAGTCCTCTGGCGCGCCGGTGACCAAATGGGCGACGCGGGTGGTGCGCGACGGCCAGATCCACGTCTGGTTCCACTGCGTCGGCATCCGCGTCAGCGATCAGCTTGAACGACTGCTGTGGCGCAGCGTGCCGCATATCGTGGTGACGTCAGCGACGCTGCGCTCTCTAAACAGCTTCTCGCGCCTGCAGGAGATGAGCGGCCTGAAGGAGAAAGCGGGCGACCGCTTCGTGGCGCTGGATTCGCCGTTCAACCACGTAGAGCAGGGGAAAATTATTATTCCTCAAATGCGCTATGAACCGCTGATGGATAACGAAGAGCAGCACATCGCCGAGATGGCGGCCTATTTTCGCCAGCAGGTGGAGAGCAAGAAACATCTCGGGATGCTGGTGCTGTTCGCCAGCGGGCGAGCGATGAATCGCTTCCTGGAGCATGTGACCGATCTGCGCCTGATGCTGCTGGTGCAGGGCGACCAGCCGCGCTACCGGCTGGTGGAGCTGCATCGCAAACGGGTGGAAAGCGGCGAGCGCAGCGTGCTGGTGGGCCTGCAGTCCTTTGCCGAAGGTCTCGATTTAAAAGGCGATCTGTTAAGCCAGGTGCATATCCATAAAATCGCCTTTCCGCCCATCGACAGCCCGGTAGTGATCACCGAAGGCGAATGGCTGAAAAGCCTCAATCGTTATCCCTTCGAGGTACAGAGTTTGCCCAGCGCCTCCTTTAATCTTATTCAGCAGGTGGGGCGTCTGATCCGTAGCCATCACTGCTGGGGAGAGGTGGTGATTTACGATAAGCGTCTGTTGACCAAAAACTACGGCGCGCGTCTACTGAACGCGTTACCTGTTTTTCCCATAGAGCAGCCGGGCGTCCCGGAGGTTATAGTAAAACGTAAAGCAAAACAGACAGCAAAACAGACAGGCCGCAAACGTCGTTGACGCCGGCGCGTGACGCAACAGGGGGAGCCATGGAGTACAGCAAAATTATAAAAGAGGTGGGCCGCGGTAAGAATCATGCCCGCGACCTGGATGAAGAGACCGCCCGTGCGCTCTACGCGCGGATGCTGAACGGCGAGGTGCCGGAGCTGGAGCTGGGGGGAATATTAATCGCCCTGCGCATCAAAGGCGAAGGCGAAGCGGAGATGAAAGGCTTTTACGCCGCGATGCAGCAGCATACTCTGCGCCTGACCCCGCCGGCTGGCAAGCCGATGCCGATCGTTATCCCCAGCTACAACGGCGCGCGCAAGCAGGCGAACCTGACGCCTCTGCTGGCGATGCTCCTGCACAAGCTGGGGTTTCCGGTCGTGGTTCACGGCGTCAGTCACGATCCGACCCGGGTGCTGACCGAGACCATTTTTACCCTGCTGGACATTCCGGCTACCCGGCATGCCGGCCAGGCTCAGGCGCAGCTGGAGGGGCATGAACCGGTATATATCCCGGTGGGCGCCTTCTGCCCGCCGCTGGAGAAACAGCTGGCGATGCGCTGGCGGATGGGCGTGCGCAACAGCGCCCATACGTTGGCCAAACTGGCCACGCCGTTTGGCGAAGGGGAGGCGTTACGTCTCTCCAGCGTATCGCATCCGGAATATGTTCCCAGGGTGGCGAGCTTCTTTCGCGAGACCGGTGGCCGCGCGCTGCTGATGCACGGTACCGAAGGCGAAGTGTACGCCAACCCGCAGCGCTGCCCGCAGATCAGCCTGATCGATGACCAGGGCGTGCGGGCGCTGTGCGACCGTCAGACCGAGGCAGCGGCGGAGGAAGTCATTCTGCCGGCCTCAAAAGATCCCGAAGTGACCGCGCGCTGGATCGAGCGCTGCGTCGCTGGCGTCGAACCGGTACCCCACTCGCTGAAGATCCAGCTTGCCTGCTGTCTGCTGGCCTGCGGGGAGGTCTCAACCCTGGAGCAGGGGCTCAGCCGCGTCAACGACTGCTGGTGATTGGCTCGGCAGAATAAAAAAAAGCCCGTCCGGTGGCTCGGACGGGCAAGGCAAGGGTATTAAAGGTCTTTTCAGGGTTAATTCAGTGGCTTACAGGGTTGAGCTGCGATTATTTATAGATAACCGCGGTACCGCTCAGTTTGTTGTTGGTGTTAGCGGAAGTGATGCTATAGCCGGTTGCGCCAGCGGCTTCGGCTTTAGCAGCCAGTTTCGCTTCCAGACCATCTAACGTGGTTGCGCCTTGCGCAGACACCACGCCGATCTTATTCATGCTTTCAGCCTGAGCGGGGGTAACCGGCTCGGCGGCAAAGGCGCCGAAGGAAAGGGCGGTCAGAGCGATGGCAGCGGCAGCATATTTGATGTTTTTCATAGTTAATCTCTCGCAGGTTGTTCTGTTCAGGGGACGATGTTCCGTCGATGTGATAAGTATCACGCTTTTTTGCGGGAGATAAAATCGAAGGAAATTCACAGTCTTCATCTAATTTTTTGAATGATTAATAATTTACTGATTATTAATAAATTATTTCTCATTCTTTTTGTCTGATGGCGGAGCGAGGGAGACCGGCACGCTTAAGGGCACATATTGCGACATTTATCGCCAAAAAGTGTGCGCGAAAAGATAATGCGAAAGGCTGTCATGAACGGTAAAGGAAAGTCAGCGTAGCTGGCTATCCTTGGAACCACGGCGATTATATCCTGAAAATGTATTGTTATGTAAATCTTTCTCCTGCTGGCACTTCACGCAGTATCTCACCCCGGGTATCGCCTGTCGGCGCGCCTCCGGAATCGGCTCTCCGCATTCATCACAAAATTTGTTGCTTTCGCCGTGCGGAAGCTCGCGGCGGGCGCGAGCCACCGCATCGTCAATGGTGCTGTCGATCTGATCCTGTACGGCGCCGTCGCCTGCCCAACCTGATGCCATTGTCTGCCTCCTTTAAAAGGGTTATTGATAAATTATAGCTGAACCGTACAGCCGGTTACCGCTGCTGGCGGCATTGACCCGCCAGGCTATCGCCCCACGACGGTGGGCCTTATCCGCGAGGGCGGCCACCAGGTCGTCAAGGGTGCGGGCGCCGGAGGCGGAGACGGTGCCGACAGGACGCAGCGGCCCGTCATAGGGCAGTGCGGGGGGCGGCGGCAGGGAAGAGGCCGCGTCGGCATGAGCGGCAAGCGCAGCGGCAAACAGCAGCGAGGTGATTTTCATCAGCATATCCTCATAAACAGCATGGGACATAGCTTAAGTGTAGGCCTTTCCAGCCCGCGCGGTAGGGAATTTTTTATGCAAAAACAAGGCGTTTCGCCCGCAACCGGCGCAGGGTAGCGGTCCCCGCGCCAGGGATATTATTTAGCGGGCATCCGGGCGGATCATGTCAAAACGCAGGCTGTCATCAATACTGTAATAGGCGCTTGGCCCCCCGGCACGCAGGATCGGCTGAGCGCGGGCGGTTTGATAGATGCCGTTCTCCAGCAGTGATTCATCGATATGCACGGCGACCACTTCGCCGAGCACCAGCCATGTATCGACAAGGTTGCCGTCGGCGGTGGTGAGCTGAATACATTGCGACAGGCGGCACTCAAAGTTCACCGGGCTCTCCGCCACCCGGGGGGCCTTGACCAGGCGGCTGGCGGCGGCGGTGAGTCCGGCGCGCACGAATTCATCCTCATGGTGCGGGATCGAGGCGGAGGTTTCGTTCATCGCGGCGGCCAGCGGGCGCGTCGCCAGGTTCCAGACGAACTCCTTCGTTTCGACGATATTTCGCACGCTGTCTTTCCAGCCGCTGCTGGCGAAACCAATGATCGGCGGGCGATAGTTAAAGCAGTTAAAAAAGCTGTATGGCGCCAGATTACGCTGGCCCTCGGCGTCCTGCGAGGCGATCCAGCCTATCGGGCGAGGCCCGATTATTGCGTTGAGCGGGTCATGCGGCAGGCCGTGGCCCTGCGAAGGTTGATAAAAGTACATGCTGCACCTGTCACGGATAAAGGAGATATCCAGACTCCCTTATTTACCGAGCGGCCGTCAACGGGTATCTTACGCGGCTGTTCAAAGGAGATTGTCATGAAAGCCCAGAAACCGGGGTTACACCCGCGTAACCGCCACCATCAACGCTACGACCTGCCCGCGCTCTGCCAGGCGCATCCTGACCTGCAGGGATACATTACGCTCAATCCGCTGGGTGAGCAGACTATTGATTTTGCCAATCCGCAGGCGGTAAAGGCGTTGAATAAAGCGCTGCTGGCGCATTTCTACGCGGTCAAACACTGGGACATTCCTGATGGTTTTCTCTGTCCGCCGGTGCCCGGGCGGGCCGATTATATTCATCATCTGGCGGATTTGCTGGCCGGGGACAGCGGCGAAGTGCCGAAGCAAGCCACGATCCTTGATATTGGCACCGGCGCCAACCTCATTTATCCCCTGATCGGCGTTCACGAGTACGGCTGGCGCTTTACCGGCAGCGAAATCAGCCCGGAAGCCTTCGCCAGCGCGCAGGCGATTGTCAATGGCAACCCGGGGTTGACCCGGCAGATCCGTCTGCGTCGGCAAAAAGAGAGCCAGGCTATCTTCCACGGCGTGATCCACAAAAACGAGACCTATGACGCCACGCTGTGTAATCCGCCGTTCCATGACTCCGCAGAGAGCGCCCGGGCGGGCGGTGAGCGCAAGCGCCGCAATCTCGGACTCGGCGCCGACAGCGGGCTTAACTTTGGCGGTCAGCAGCAGGAGCTGTGGTGCGAAGGGGGCGAAGTGGCCTTTATCTCGCAGATGATCCGCGAAAGTCAGGCCTTCGCCCGCCAGGTGAAATGGTTTACCTCGCTGGTGTCGCGCGGCGACAATCTGCCGCCGCTCTACCGCCTGCTGACCGAGGTCGGGGCAGTGAAAGTGGTGAAAAAAGAGATGGCCCAGGGGCAAAAGCAGAGCCGCTTTATCGCCTGGAGCTTTATGGACGACGCCAAACGCCGCCGTCCGTTCTAACTACTCCGCGGCCGGGCTGTCGGCGCCCGGCATCGGCAGCTGCTGCCAGGTTTGTACCGGGGCGCGAACCCCGGCGCGGTCGAAGTGCTTTTTCACCTGGGTGTCGAGGGCAAAACGCACCGTCCACTGCTTCAGCGGCAGGGTGGTGAAGCTGACGCGCAGCGTAAAGGCGGTATTGCTCAGCCCCACCAGCCCGGCGAACGACGGTTCGCCAATGATCAGGCCGCGGATCTCCTCCTGGTCCAGCAGATCGTCCACCGCCGCCTTCAGCGCCTGACTGGCTTTATCCAGATCCTCATGGCGGTCGACGTCATAGTTGGCCACCACCGAGCCAATGCCGCGCACGAAGTTGGCAAAGGTGGTGATCGAGGACCAGGGGATAATGTGATAAGCGCCGGTATCCTGGCGCACCCCCACTGAGCGAATCGACATCCGTTCCACCGTGCCGGTCAAAGGACCGATGGTGACCAGATCGCCGGTATTCATCCCGTTCTCAAACTGGATAAAAATGCCGGTGATAATGTCTTTAACCAGGGTTTGCGCGCCAAACGAGATGGCCAGCCCCAACGCCCCGGCGCCCGCCAGCAGCGGCGCGATATTGACCCCAATCTCCGAGAGCAAAATCATCACCGTGATGGTGCTGATCACCACCGCCAGCGCGTTGCGAAACAGCGTCAGCAGCGTCCTGGCCCGCGCGCTGGGCAGCGGGCGGCCATGGATATCCGAAGCCAGCCGGTTTTCGATCAGGCTGGCCAGCACCGTCCAGCCGATAGCGGAGAAGAAGAGGATAAGGGCGATACGGATCAGCACATCCACCGTTTTTTGCCCGGCATCGTTGTGCAGCCATTCGCGGAAGTCAAACAGCCCCCAGGCGCTCAGGAGCAGCATGATGGCGACGCAGACGGTGAGAATACGCGCTGCCTTCAGCGACGCGGAGATCCAGCCGTTCAACCGCTTTTGCAGCTCAGGATAGTTGCGCTGAGTGGCAGGGGAGAGGGTGATGGTTTTGGCTATCCAGCGCGACAGAATGCCGGACACCAGCGCCGCGCCGCCGATAATCGCCAGGCTGCGCAGGGTGGCGCCCATCATAAATTTCAGGCTGTTGCCTGGGTCGAACAGGGAAAAGAAAAAGAGCACCACAAAGTAGGCGCAGGCCAGCCAGTGCCAGACCAGGGCGAAGGCGCGGATAAACAGGCTAAAGAAGGAGAGCGAGCGGTCAGCCAGATGGATCAGCCCCTGCGTAATCACCGCTTTGTTATGGAAAATCAGATACAGCGCCCACAGCGTAATGCACAGCATGATGACGACGTTAGCCAGCGCGCCGACCTGAACATTCACCTGGTTGGAGATAATCGGCACCGCGACGATCAGGCCGTAGCCGATCAGGCTGCTGAGGGCGCTCAGGCGCAGGCTCCAGTAGGAGGCGGCCTCGTCGCTGAGGTTAAAGGGCCTGAGCGCCGGGATGCGCGGGCAGAAAATGAGCCGCAGGATGGCTTTAAAGAATTCGATCAGCGCGAAGGCGTTGAGGAAAAGGCTCTGCTGGAAGGCGATAGTAGGGTTGTCGCCATTCAGGCGATCGCTCAACAGCTGACCGATAAACAGGGTCAGCGCCAGCAGCAGCAGATCGATGATAAACGCCCCGGCGATGGTCAACGGCAGCTGGAGCCAGTTTCCGCGATCGCGGTTTTTATGCCGTCCCCATTCGCCCATTTTACGATACAGCGGCAGCGCCGCGAGGCGTACCAGCCACCAGAAGGTAAACACCAGCCCGGCCAGCAGTAAAAAATGCCAGGCGGCGCTGGTAAAGGTTTGCGGATTAAAGGGCTTATGCGGCGAGCCGGTAATATTGCGCCACAGCTGGGAGAAGCGCGATGAGAACTCATCGCCATATTCCCGGCTGATCTGCGTGACGTTCTCCAGCACCGTGGTCTCTTCTTTCACCGCCGGCGGCGTCAGCGTCGGGGTGCTGTCGGGCGGCGGCGTGGCGGCCGCTTTACGCAGCTGGTCAATGAGCTCCTGGCGGGCGGAGTCGTTGGCCAGCACGTCGGCCAGCGCGGCATAGGCCGCTCTTTTCTGTTCTACATCGGGTTCGCTGGCGCTGGTTTTATCGGCATTAGCGGTCGGCACGCCGGGCAGGGCGGCGGCGGAAAGCGGGGGAGTAAACAGCGCAGCGAGCAAAAGCAGGATCCACGGCATGGGCACCTCCGTTGCAACGTAAACGGGTAAGTATAGAAGCCGATGGCGGAAGGGGAGGGAAGAGGAATCTGGAAAGCGGCTCTCTCCGCGACGGAGAGAGCCGTTGTGGGTCAGGCGACGTGCTGCAGGAATTCCCGCAGACGCGGGCTTGGCGGGTTGTTCACCAGCTCCTGTGGGTTGCCGTCTTCGGCAATTCGTCCCTTGTCGATAAAGATCAGTCGCGAGGCCACTTTTTCGGCAAAGCCGATTTCGTGGGTCACAATCACCATCGTCATGCCCTCTTCCGCCAGATCCTGCATCACCTTGAGCACTTCATGACGCAGTTCCGGGTCGAGCGCGGAGGTGGGCTCATCAAACAGCATCATCTTCGGCTTCACCGCCAGCGCGCGGGCGATGGCCACACGCTGCTGCTGGCCGCCGGAGAGTTCAGACGGATAGTGATGCGCGCGCTCTGCCAGACCGACTTTCGCCAGCAGATCTTTCGCCAGCTTCTCCGCCGCCTGCTTGCTGGCGCCGCGTACCCGCAGCGGGCCAAACATCACGTTTTCCAGCGCCGTGAGGTGCGGGAACAGGTAAAACTGCTGGAACACCATCCCGGCTTCCTGACGAATCAGACGTTCGTCCACCTTCGGATCGTTGACCTTCAGGCCATCGACAATCAGATCGCCGCTGGTGATCTCTTCCAGTTTATTGATGCAGCGCAGCATCGTCGATTTACCGGAGCCGGACGGGCCGATAATGACCACCACTTCACCCTGATTGATTTTCAGAGAGATATCGTGCAGCACCTGGGTCGGGCCAAAGTGCTTGGAGACGTTTTTAAATTCAATCACAGGATTTTCATCCTTCTTTCAAGACGACGCAGAATAAAGCTCAGGACCAGGGTGATGATCAGGTAGATCACGGCAACGGCGCTCCAGATTTCCAGCGCGCGGAAGTTGCCGGCGATGATCTCCTGTCCCTGACGGGTCAGTTCGGCGACGCCGATGACGATGAACAGCGAGGTGTCCTTGATGCTGATGATCCACTGGTTGCCCAGCGGCGGCAGCATGCGGCGCAGCGCCAGCGGCAGGATCACGTGGCGAATGGTTTCGCGACGCGACAGGCCCAGCGCCAGGCCCGCTTCGCGGAAGCCTTTATGAATGGAGAGCACCGCGCCGCGGGTAATTTCCGCGATATAGGCGCCCGAGTTAATCATGATGGTCACTACCGCCGCGGAGAAGGGGTCAATGCGCAGATCGCTAAAGGCCATCGGCAGCGCAAAGTAGATGAACATAACCTGCACCACAATCGGGGTGCCGCGAATGATTTCAATAAACACCAGCGCGATGTGGTTGGCGATCCAGCCGCCGAAGCAGCGGGCGAAACCGGCTACCAGACCGATGATCAGGCCGCCGGCCAGGCCGAGGACGGAAATCCACAGCGTCATTTTGGCGCCTTCCAACAAAATCGGAATGGCAGGCCAGATGGCACTCCAGTCAAACTGCATAATACGTTCCTGTTACCGTGTCGAGAGCAGAGGAAAGCCTCCGCCAAAATACTGTCTCCCGCAACGTCTGTGCCGGAAGACCGTTGTGAAGTCGCCGGGACTGCGCCCGGCGATGTACGTTTTTATTATTTTGGTTCAGTGCCGAACCATTTTTTATAAATTTCGTTGTAGGTGCCGTTCTCGCGCAGCGTTTTCAGCGCACCGTTCACTTTCTCACGCAGCTCGTCGCTGCCTTTCGGGAAGGCGATACCGTAGTTTTGCGCTTCCAGTGATTCACCTACCGCTTTGAATTTGCCGTTGCCCGCGGTTTTGATGAAGTAGAGGATGTTCGGTGTATCGTGCAGGACCGCATCCGCGCGGCCGGTACCCAGCTCCATATAGGCGTTATCGATGTTCGGGAACTGACGCAGATCTTTGGTTTTGATATTGGCTTTCGCGTAGTCAACGGAGCCGGTGCCGCTCTTCACCGCGACCACTTTGCCGTTCAGATCTTTCACATCTTTGATGTCGTTATTATTAGCGTTGACCATCACCAGCAGGCCGCTCTTGTAGTAGCCGTCAGAGAAGTCGATGGCTTTTTTACGCTCGTCGGTAATGGTGATCCCCGCCAGCGCCAGATCGATATTTTTGGTTTGCAGCGCCGGGATAATGCCGCTGAAGTCCATTGGCTTCAGGGTGTAGTCGAGCTTCAGCTCTTTGGCGATGGCCGCCCACAGGTCAACGTCAAAACCCACATACTTATCGCCTTGCTTAAATTCGAACGGGACGAACGCCGTATCGGTGGCGACAACCAGGGTCTTATTGGCGGCATGGGAAGAAACCGCAAAAGCCAGGGTCAGTGCAGCCAGTGAAACTTTAAATACAGACTTCATAGCATTTCCTTTTATATCCACGGGACGATCCCCTGCGAGAACGACTAGCCTAATGAAAAAATCGTGCCACTTTTACAAGCTGTTGTTTTTCAACAAACGAAGCGGTAGCCGTTGCACAATATCGATCGTTTCAGGCAAAGAGTGCACCATAACGGGGCGTTATTTTGGTGCATCCTGAGGTCGCTGAATAACGAGCCCATTTTTAGCGCAAACCCTGATGGGAAAACAATCTCGCCGTAACGATTGTGTGAGGTGATTATTACAATTGTTTTACTTTTGTGCGCATTTTCATCAATTTGACGCCCTGAAATGGTGCAAGGCCAGCGGGTGAGGGAAAACCGAGGAGAGAAAAACAACAAGGGCTGGGTGGGAAAAGCAAAGGCGCCGTCGACCGCGCTGCGGCCGACGGCAAAGCCTTACTCGATATTCGCTTCAATAAACCACAGGAATTTATCCAGGTCGCGGGAAGCGGCGGTGAAGATATCTGCGGTATCTTCGTCTTTAGCTTCGCCGATCGCTTTGCGCACATCGTTAGCCACTACCGCGTAGCGGTCAGCCAGCGCTTTCAGGTGATCCTGAACATGATGGATATCCAGTGGGTAGCTCTGCAGCGGGGTTTTGCTGTTGATCACCTGAGTGGTGCCCAGGGCGACGCCGCCCAGCTGCACGGCGCGCTCCGCCATGGTATCCAGATGCTCAGTGAGCGCAGTACGGAAACCGTCCAGCATTTCGTGCACGGCGATAAAGTTCGCACCGCGCATATTCCAGTGTGCCTGCTTGGTGATAAGGGACAGGTCAATGAACTGGATCACCTGGCGATTCAACAGCTCAATGGTCGCTTTCTTTTCGCTGTCAGCGACATCGTTGCGGGTATAGACCAGATTAGATGCTTTTGATTTAACCAGTTTAGCGGTACTCATCGTTTCATATCCTCTTGATATTGATGCTCGTCACACTTCAAAACTGAATGATGTGGAGCGTTGTCCCAGGTAACTTCGGTACTAAGTATAGCAAGGGTTTTAAAGTATGAGGCATCGGCAGGCCATATCACTTCGATAGCGCAAAGTGGTTGGCTATTTGAAAAAACAAGTCCAATCAGAAGGTTAGCGAAGGCAGGCAGGCCCGCAACTGGCGCGGGCCGCCACCGTAACAGAATGTTAATTGATATCGACTTGCTTGATTTTGCTCTGCCGCTGCATGGTCAGCGTGGCGCCCATTGAGGCGATGATAATGGCGCCCAGCGCCAGGGTCTGGGAGAGGTTTAGGGTTTCGCCAAGGAAGATCATACCGGACAGGGCGGCTAGCGCCGGCTCGAGGCTCATCAGCGTACCGAAGGTGCGCGTCGGCAGGCGCGTCAGGGCCATCATCTCCAGGGAGTAGGGGAGTGCGGTGGAGAGAATGGCAATCCCCAGCCCCAGGGGCAGCAGCGACCATTGCCACAGCGTATCGGTGGCTTGCGCCATACCTAACGGGACAAAGACCAGCGAGGCGATAAGCGACCCCATCGCCACCGTGGCTGGACCATGCTCCTCGCCCGCGCGCTGGCCGGTCAGAATATAGACCGCCCAACAGGCCCCGGCGCCGAGAGCGAACAGCGCGCCGGTTAAATCCACCTGCGCCACGTTCTGCCCCAGCGGCAGGAGATACCACAGCCCGAGGATTGCCAGCGCCACCCAGACAAAATCCAGCGGGCGGCGCGAGCCGAAAAGCGCCACCGCCAGCGGGCCGGTAAACTCGAGGGCCACCGCCACGCCGAGCGGAATACGCTGCAGGGATAAATAAAACAGATAGTTCATCGCCCCGAGCGCCAGGCCGTACAGCAGCAGCGGCACGCGCTGCGCCGGAGAGAAACGTAGCCGCCAGGGCTTGAACACCACCACCAGGATCAGCGTCCCGAGCGCCAGGCGCAGGGCGGTAACTCCCGGGGCGCCGACCACCGGGAACAGCGATTTGGCGAGCGATGCGCCGCTCTGTATCGAGGTCATAGCGATTAAAATCACCACTATCGGCAACCATGCCGCCGCTTTTCGGGATGGACCGGGCATCCTTTCTCCTGTCAATTTTTGTCAAAAGGGGTAAAAGTTCCAGTGTACTGGAATTAGCTGCTGGCGGTTGAGCTAATGTTGAAAAAAACAGGGGCAAAAACAGTACAATGGCGAAAGTTGCTGAGAAATTCACCAGGTGATTAGGATTAATCTGGATGCTTGCGAATTTCTTAATGAGCGTTAAACTGTAAGTTAACGCCAAAAACTGTTGTTTTCCATATTGTTATAGAAATATGGAAACTTTTGGTTACATGAAAAAGTATGTTAGACAATGTAAACTCCAAAGAGTTTCCCAAAAGTTTTTGATATATTTAAGGCTTAGGACTTATTAGAAACACATTTGAGGTGGTTATGAATAAAATTGCACGTCTTTCAGCACTGGCCGTTGTTCTGGCTGCATCCGTAGGTACTACTGCATTTGCTGCAACTTCTACCGTAACCGGCGGTTACGCGCAGAGCGACATGCAGGGTAAAGCGAACAAAGCTGGCGGTTTCAACCTGAAATACCGTTACGAGCAAGATAACAACCCGCTGGGCGTTATCGGTTCCTTCACCTACACCGAAAAGGATAATAACAGCAACGGTACTTACAACAAAGGTCAGTACTACGGCATCACCGCTGGTCCGGCTTACCGTCTGAACGACTGGGCAAGCATCTACGGCGTAGTGGGTGTTGGTTACGGTAAATTCCAGAACAACAACTTCCCTAATAAATCCGATATGAGCGACTACGGTTTCTCCTACGGTGCTGGTCTGCAGTTCAACCCGATCGAAAACGTTGCCCTGGACTTCTCCTACGAGCAGTCTCGTATTCGTAACGTTGACGTCGGCACCTGGATCGCTGGCGTGGGTTACCGCTTCTAATCACTCCGGTGATATAAAAAATCCGCCTCCTGGGGCGGATTTTTTTTGCCTGCTGACCGCCAGCCCGGCCGGTTGGCCGGCGCTGACCGCGTCGTTTTAGTTGATGGTGAACTCATCGCTGCCGAGGTGTGAATAGTCCACCTTCTGCAGCTGGAAGTTGGTGATATACACCGGGCCGGCCTTCTGCTCAGAGATAAACCGATAGCGTGGGGCGATTTCCGCCGCCTTGATGCCGGTCCATTGCGAGAAGAAGCTGAGGAAATCATTCGCCGAGCGCTGCGCCTTAATGACTTTATGCGCTTTGTCATCGCTGGAGAGCACCATAAACGGCACCTGGAAGTTCTGCTGGAACTTATCGTCGTGCGCCAGATACTGCACCTCTTTGCCTCGCTCCTTGAATGCCAGACCATGATCGGAAAAGTAGGTCAGGGAAAAGGTGTCGCCGGAATTTTGCAACTGGCTGTAGAGCTTAGCCAGCAGGGTATCGGTTTGCGTCATGCTGTAGAGATAGCAGGAGGTCTCTTTCGACTGGACGAAAACCGTATATTTGCCTTTGGTCCGGTCGCAGGCCTGCGGGTGCGAGCCCATCAGATGCAGAACAATCAGCTGCGGCTGGGTACGCTGGGTGGAGAGCACCTGCTCGGTCAGCTTCAGTAACTGCTCGTCCTGGGTGTTTTTATTGGCTTCGAAATCGCCGTTTTTCAGGAACTGCACTTCATCCGCCCGTTTGGCGATACTGGCGATAGCGGTGTCGTACTCGCCGATCTGCCCCTGGTTGGAGAACCACCAGGTCTGGAAACCGGCGCGGTTGGCGAGGGTGACAAAGTTATCCTGAAACTGCGGTTTGCCATCGACCACCCGGTTAAGGGTCAGGCCGAGGGATTTTTGCGTCGAGCCGCTGGCGGCGACGTAGTTGTTAAACAGATACCCGTTCACCGAGCTGGCAAACGGCGTGTTGTCCCAGTGGCCACCGAAGGCGCCGAGGGCGTCGCGGCGGGCGCTTTCACCGATCACCACCACATAGAGATGGTACTTCGGCTTCACCGCCAGCACGTGCCAGCTATCTTTCATGCCGGCCAGCTGCGCCATCCGCGCCTGCTCGTCCAGCACCTCGTTATTATTCACCACCACGTCTTTGACAAAACGGAAGGCCGGGTAACCAGTATCGATCACCTTGAATACACCGCCCCAGGCGAGATTTTGCACCGGCTGAAGAAAGAAGATCCCGATGCTGAACAGCAGGCCCAGGGTCTCCATTTTTCCCCAGCGGGTCTGCTCGACGATCCTGCGGCGGACCGCGATGATCCCCAGCGCGAAGATAAATACCGCCAGCAGATAGTTGTACCACGGGAAGATGGTGAGGATTTCCGTGGACTCTTCCACGTTGGTGGCGTGCAGCGCCAGCAAGGTATTGAAGTTGGGCGCGCCGTAAGCCTGGCCAAACGGGTAGTAGAGGGCCGCCAGCAGAGAATAAGCGCCGACCACTGCTTTCTGCACGCGCGGAAAGGCACGCCACAGAAGATGTAACACGCAGGTAAATGCCACGGTATAGAGCAGGCTAAATTCATAGCCCAGCGCCAGGTTAATCAACAGCGATTGTAAAAAGTAGAATCCTGTCCATGGGTTCAGTGCCAGTCGGCGGGCGACCAGCGTATCTTTCAGGGTGGTGACATTCATAGTAAACAATCAAAAAGAGGCCATGCGCATCCCCTGGCTTCAAGGGGTAAAACCTGCTGGACAGTGCGTGAAGAGGGTCTCTGCGAGCCGCGAATGTGGCAGGGCTGTGCAAAGATAGGGCTTGTAAATGGTAAGGTCAACCAGACATAACAGATTGTTTTGCGAGGACGCTTACAAAACTTGAAAAAAGGTGGGGAAAACGGGATAAACCGGTCAGTTTAGCGGCAGATGATGACGGAAAAATGAAGCGGCGTACCGCGACGCCGCCTTAGCGATGGGGTTTGTCCTGCTGCGGTTTACCGTTGATCATCTCGCACAGCATACCGAGCAGCATTAAGCGTACTTTAAAGGGTGAATGGCTGAACACGTTTAAGCACCTCTTGAATTCGTTCATCTGCTCTCCTCCTGCCTGTTCGCTCCATCACTCCCTGATGGATGTTTGCATTATATACAGATATAGCACAGGCTATATTTTATAGCTATGGCTAAAACGTTAAATTTTTGTGCTCTTGGCGCAATCCATTACAATGTGGATCTTTTTATATGATGCTTGACGCGTCACACGAATGAGGAAGCACAATGAACCGTCGCGCAGGTAAGCCAATAACAAAAAAAGTGACGCAGTTAGTAAATGTTGAAGAGCACGTTGAAGGGTTCCGCCAGGTGCGGGAAGCGCATCGGCGCGAGCTGATTGACGACTATGTTGAACTGATTTCCGACCTCATCCGCGAGGTGGGCGAGGCGCGTCAGGTGGATATGGCCGCCCGGCTGGGGGTCTCGCAGCCCACCGTCGCCAAGATGCTCAAACGGCTGGCCAGCGTCGGCCTTATCGAACAGATCCCGTGGCGCGGCATATTCTTAACCGCGGAGGGTGAGAAGCTGGCCCAGGAGAGCCGTGAGCGCCATCAAATCGTGGAGAACTTCCTGCTGGCGATCGGCGTCAGTCCGGAGATCGCCCGTCGTGATGCCGAAGGGATGGAGCATCACGTGAGCGAAGAGACGCTGGCGATGTTCCTGAAATTTACCCAAACACAGGGATCTCAGGAAGCATGACTCTTCCCTTCGTCCAGTCGCTGCTGCGCGATCGTTTTCTCCATCTGCTGCTGATTATCGCCTGCGTGCTCAGCGTGATGGTGCCGTTTGTCCCGGCAAGCTGGCCGGCGGCCATTGACTGGCATACCATCATCACCCTCAGCGGCCTGATGCTGTTGACCAAGGGGATTGAACTGAGCGGCTATTTTGACGTGCTGGGGCGTAAAATGGCCCGCCGCTTTGTCACCGAGCGTCAGCTGGCTATGTTTATGGTGCTGGCGGCGGCGCTGCTGTCCACCTTCCTCACCAACGACGTCGCGCTGTTTATTGTGGTGCCCCTGACCCTGACCCTGAAGAAGTGGTGCGCCATCCCGGTAAACCGGCTGATTATTTTCGAAGCGCTGGCGGTGAACGCCGGGTCGCTGCTGACGCCGATCGGCAACCCGCAGAACATCTTGCTGTGGGGACGCTCCGGTCTCTCTTTCCCTGGGTTTATCGGCCAGATGCTGCCCCTGGCGGCGGCAATGATGCTGACCCTGCTGGCGCTGTGCTGGCTCTGTTTCCCGGCAAAGCGGCTTACCTACCAGAGCAGCGATATGGCGCCATCGTGGCAGCCTAAGCTCGTCTGGAGCTGTCTGGGGCTCTATCTGGTGTTCCTGACGGCGCTGGAGATGGATCAGGCGCTGTGGGGACTGGCGCTGGTGCTGCTGGGCTTTCTGGCGCTGGCCCGGGCGGTGATCGTCCATGTTGACTGGTCGCTGCTGCTGGTGTTTATGGTGATGTTTATCGACGTCCATCTGCTGACCCAGCTTCCGGCGCTGCACCAGGTGCTGAGCGGGGTCGGGACGCTCTCCGGCGGTGGACTGTGGCTGACCGCCATCGGCCTGTCGCAGGTGATCAGCAATGTGCCCTCGACCATTCTGCTGCTCAACTATGTCCCACCGTCGATCCTGCTCGCCTGGGCGGTTAACGTGGGGGGCTTTGGTCTGCTGCCGGGCTCGCTGGCCAATATCATCGCCCTGCGCATGGCTGGCGATCGGCGGATCTGGTGGCGTTTCCATCTCTACTCCATTCCCATGCTGCTGTGGGCGGCCCTCACCGGCTATTGGCTCTTCAAACTCTGCGCCTGATTTCCGCAGCAGTCCGCCGCCCTCCACGTCGTTCGACAGGATCGCTCTCCGGGGCGATCTTTTTTTTGCCCGGCTCACAGAAAACGATCCCTGGCTTTGCGCATCCGTTCGCTTTTCGATATATGACTAGTCATGAAGTTTAAATGACTAGTCATATATCGAGGCGCAGGATGAACAACAGACTACCGGCAAATTTCTTATGGGGTAATTCCGTCTCCAGCATGCAGACGGAGGGGGCGTGGAACGAGGGCGGCAAGGGGATGTCGGTGTACGATATCCGGCAACCGGCAGAATTCGCTTCCGACTGGAAGGTGGCGACCGACTCCTATCATCGCTTTAGGGAAGATTTCGATCTGATGCAGGATCTGGGCATGAACTGCTACCGTTTTCAGATCGCCTGGAGCCGGGTGTGCCCTGAGGGAGACGGCGAGTTCAATGAAGAGGGCATCGCCTTCTACCATCAGTTTATTGATGAACTGATCGCCCGCGGCATCGAGCCGATGATCTGTCTGTACCACTTCGATATGCCGCTCTCGCTGGCGGAGCGCTACAACGGATTTACCGACCGCCGGGTGATGGACGCCTTTATTCGCTATGGCCAGAAGATGATCGCCTGCTATGGCGACAAGGTGAAATACTGGCTCACCTTTAATGAACAGAATCTGTACCATTCGCCGGAAGCGTTTCTGATTTCCGGCTACCTGGAGGGGGAGAAGACCCTGCGCGAGCTGTACCTGATCCAGCATCATGTGATGATGGCGCACGTCCATCTGACCGATCACCTGCATCAGACGAAGCCGCAGTGTCTGATGGGCGGGATGCTGGCCCACGCCCTGGTTTATCCGGCGACCTGCAAACCACGCGATATCCTGTGCGCCCAGCAGCTGGACGAGTTTTTAAACCAGAACCTGCTGCGGGCTTACGCCGGGGAGGGCTACAGTCCGGAAGTGATGCATTTTGTCGCCACCGAAGGGTTCGATGATATCTATCGTCCGGAGGATCTCGCGCTGATGGCGACGGTGAAGGTCGATTATCTGGCGTTCAGCTATTACGCCAGCCGGACGCTGAACAGCGACGCGATCCCGCCGGGAACGGCGGTCAACAACTATATGCTGTTTGGCAATCAGGATAACCCGTTCCTGAACGCGACAGAATGGAACTGGCAGATCGATCCGCTGGGCTTCCGGACCATCATTACCCGCTATTATAACGACTGGCGCCTGCCGGTGTTCCCGATTGAAAACGGCATCGGGGTGATTGAGTCGTGGGACGGTGAACATCCGGTTGCCGACGATTACCGCATCGCCTACCATCGCGACCATATCAACGCCATGAAAGCGGCCATGTTTGAGGATGGGGCGCAGGTGATCGGCTATCTCGGCTGGGGATTAATCGACATCCTCAGCTCGCAGGGCGATATGCGTAAGCGCTACGGCGTGGTCTACGTCAATCGCGAGAACCATGACCTCAAGGATCTGCGGCGGGTGCCGAAGAAGAGCTATGCGTGGCTGAAGCAGGTGATCCACAGCAATGGCGACGTGATGTAATGGTGTTCTGGCGGTCAGGCCGTGGATCCTGTCCGCCAGCCACTCACTGAATGTATAAGGACCGGGGAATGACGGCGAAGTATCTGCAAATCGCGCGGGAAATAAAAAAACGGATCATCAGCCAGCAGTATCCTGCCAGCGCGCCGTTACCTGACCAGTTTGCGCTGGCGGCAGAGTTCAGCACCAGCCGGATGACCATCCAGCAGGCGATGCGCCAGTTAATCGTCGAAGGGCTGATCTATACCCGCAAAGGGCAGGGCACCTTTGTGCGGAAAAATTTCCTTCAGCTGTCGCAGTGGGAGCTGCCCGGCAGCGACTATTTCGGCGCCACCAAAACCTGGGAGCATCTTGGCGAGGTACAAAGCGAAGTGGTGCGCTTTGAGGTGCGTTTTCCCACTGACAAGGAGCAGAGTTCGCTGCTGATCGACGCTGATGCCCCGGTGTATGACTTTGTTCGCCTGCGGTTGCTCAACGGGGAACCGGTGTCGCTGGATCTGACGGTCATGCCGGTGGGGCTGGTGCCGGGGCTCAATAAAAGCCATCTGGAAAGCTCGGTGTTTCGCTATATCCAGGAGACGCTGGGGCTGAAGCTGATGGGATCTTACCGCGTGGTGCGGGCGATGAAGCCGGATGAACTGGATAAACAGCATCTTCACTGCGAGCCCACCGATCCGGTGCTGGAGGTGGAGCAGGTTATCTATCTGGAAGACGGCACGCCGCTGGAGTACGCCCACTGCCACTATCGCTACGACCACGGCGGGATTATTCTGGTGAATAACGGCTAGACCGGGGGCCCCGGTTGGCGCAGCGCTTAGCAGGGCCAGGGTGTTGTCAGGTTCAGTCGCCAGGCAAGGCGTCAGCCGCCGCCCGGCACAACACCGATAAAAAAAACGGCGGGCATCAGGCCCGCCGTTTTTCTTGTCATGCAGAACTTAGTTCAGACGCACCGGCATACCGGAGCGGTTCTGGATAGCCTGCTCGACCACGTTCTGATCGACATCAGACTGGCTGGTGATCGCCTGTACCGGCTGAGTCAGGGTGATCGGCACGATCTCGCCGCCCTGGAACTGCGCTTCGGTGGTCGACAGCGGGTTGTGAACCTCGATGTAACGGCTGCCGTCCGGCTCGGTGGTGGCTTTTACCGGCTCATCGATAAACTGCACGCGGGTGCCGACCGGCACGTTCTCAAACAGGAATTTGATGTCATCGTTGCGCAGACGTACGCAGCCATGGCTCACGCGCAGGCCGATGCCGAAGTTAGCGTTGGTACCGTGGATGGCGTACAGACGGCCGATATATAGCGCGTACAGGCCCATCGGGTTATCCGGACCGGCCGGTACGACGGCTGGCAGCGGGTTGCCGGCGGCAGCGTATTCCGCATGCATCTTGGCGGTCGGCGTCCAGGTTGGGCCAGCCTTCTTACGTTCGACTTTGGTGGTCCAGTTGATTGGCGTGTCTTTGCCTAACTGGCCGATACCGATCGGCAGAACAATCACGGTGTTAGTGCCTTTCGGGTAGTAGTACAGACGCATTTCGGCGCTGTTGATGATGATCCCTTCATGGACGGTATCCGGCAGGATCAGCTGCTGAGGGATGTTCAGGACGCTACCGCCCTTCGGCAGATAGGTATCCACCCCCGGGTTGGCTTCCAGCATGTTGGAAAGCCCCATCTGATATTTCGCCGCGAAGTATTCCAGCGGCTGCTTGTTATCATCCGGAATGGTGATGACCTGGTTCTGACCAACCAAACGGCTGCCATCGGTTGGCAAAGGATAGGTGACAGCAGACGCTGTATTGCAAAAGCCTACGATGGCGAAGGCTGCCGCTAAGAGTGTAGATAATTTCATAGTTTTTAATGTCGTGTGCGAAATCAACGCCACACAGGCCTTTGTTAATGATTGAGACAGTAGATGGGAGCGCATTATATGTGCATTCCGCTGAACAGGTAAATCAGATGTGTACGAAATCACATTTTTTTCCCTGTCGCCTCGGCTGCCGCGCCCTGGCGTTCGGGGCGACGAGGGTTAGTCTTCCAGCAGCCGGGCCTGCAGCGCCGCGCGGACCGGGGCGGTCAGCTGGTACTCTTCCGCCAGCCAGGCGTCGACATTGCCATAGCGCTGCTGAATAGCCGACAGCGCGGCGGCGAGATAGGACTCTTTCACCGTCAGGATGTCCGCCAGGCTCTGGCGCCCCTGGGCCGTCAGGTCGTTGCCGAGCATCTCCAGCATCCAGGCCTCCACCTGCGTCAGCATGCCATGGGTAAGGAGATACTCCTCCATCACCGTCTCGCTGTCGCATCCGACGGCGAACAGGGTTAACGCGCAGCCGACGCCGGTGCGATCTTTACCGACCGCGCAGTGTTGCAGCAAGGCGCCGTCGAAAGGGGTCGTCAGCCATGCGGCGAGCTGGCGATAGGCCGGATTGTTAAACGGCAGCTGGCGATAGAGTTGCAGCATAAACTGCTCGCCGTTCAGCGCATTAAGGGTGGCGGCATTCAGCTCGGTGACCTTCGCGTTGACCTCGCCGATCGGCGGATTGGCCGGCGCGTTGAGATAGTGGGTGAGCGGGCTCAGTTTGTCCGGCGTGCGCTGTACTTCACCGGGGTCGCGGTAGTCGAGCACCCGGCTGAGCGGCAGGGTATCCAGGTGGTCGAGATCCTCTGCCGTTAGCCGGTTTAGCGCACCGGAGCGTAGCAGCTTGCCGCTGCGTACCCGGCGTCCGTCGGCGGCGCGCTGGCCGCCCAGGTCGCGAAAATTAATGCCGCCCTGCAGGGATAAAAAGGCCGGATGTCGCGGTTGGCTGGTGGTCATGGGACTCCTCATCATCACGTACAGAATAACGGTTTGCGCGCAGGTCTCTGGCGCATCTGACAAAGACCTTAGCACAAGCGCCGCGGCGGAATTTACCGCAGACCGTGAAAAGTGCGTCATTTACTGGCATAATGTCTGCTGTATCACACCCCTCATACTCTTTTTTCAGGATATCCCCGTGCTAGTATCCAGCAACGTTACCATGCAGTTTGGCAGTAAGCCGCTGTTCGAAAATATCTCCGTTAAATTTGGCGGCGGCAACCGTTATGGTCTGATCGGCGCCAACGGCAGCGGTAAATCGACCTTTATGAAGATCCTCGGCGGCGATCTCGAACCGACGCTGGGCAACGTTTCTCTCGACCCGAACGAGCGCATCGGTAAGCTGCGTCAGGATCAGTTCGCCTTTGAAGCGTTCACCGTGCTGGATACGGTCATCATGGGCCACGGCGAGCTGTGGGAAGTGAAGCAGGAGCGCGACCGCATCTACTCGCTCGCCGAGATGAGCGAAGAAGATGGCTATAAAGTGGCCGACCTGGAAGTGAAATATGGCGAAATGGATGGCTACTCTGCTGAAGCGCGCGCGGGCGAACTGCTGCTGGGCGTGGGCATTCCGGTTGAACAGCATTACGGCCCGATGAGCGAAGTCGCCCCAGGCTGGAAGCTGCGCGTCCTGCTGGCGCAGGCGCTGTTCTCTAACCCGGACATTCTGCTGCTCGATGAACCGACCAACAACCTGGACATCGACACCATTCGCTGGCTGGAGCAGACGCTGAACGACCGCGACAGCACCATGATTATCATCTCGCACGACCGTCACTTCCTGAACATGGTTTGCACCCACATGGCGGATCTGGACTACGGCGAGCTGCGCGTCTATCCGGGCAACTACGATGAATACATGACGGCGGCCACCCAGGCGCGTGAACGTCTGCTGGCGGACAACGCCAAGAAAAAAGCGCAGATTGCCGACCTGCAGTCCTTCGTTAGCCGCTTCAGCGCCAACGCCTCTAAATCGCGTCAGGCCACCTCGCGCGCGCGTCAGATTGACAAAATCAAGCTGGAAGAGGTTAAAGCCTCCAGCCGTCAGAACCCGTTTATCCGCTTCGAGCAGGACAAGAAACTGTTCCGTAACGCGCTGGAAGTGGAAGCCCTCACCAAAGGCTTTGAAGACGGTCCGCTGTTCAAAAACGTCAACCTGCTGCTGGAAGTGGGCGAGAAGATTGCCATTCTGGGCGCCAACGGCGTGGGTAAATCCACGATGCTGAAAACCCTGGTGGGTGAACTGCAGCCGGACAACGGCACCGTGAAATGGTCTGAAAACGCGCAACTCGGCTACTACGCGCAGGATCATGAGTACGAGTTCGAAAACGACCTGACGGTCTTCGAGTGGATGAGCCAGTGGAAACAGGAAGGCGACGACGAGCAGGCGGTGCGCAGTATCCTTGGTCGACTGCTGTTTAGCCAGGATGACATCAAGAAGCCGGCGAAAGTATTGTCCGGTGGTGAGAAGGGCCGCATGCTGTTTGGTAAGCTGATGATGCAGAAGCCAAACATCCTGATAATGGATGAACCGACCAACCACCTGGATATGGAATCCATCGAATCGCTGAACATGGCGCTGGAGATGTATCAGGGCACCCTGATCTTCGTCTCCCACGACCGTGAGTTCGTCAGCTCGCTGGCCACCCGCGTGCTGGAGATTACCCCGGAACGGGTGATCGACTTCAGCGGCAACTACGAAGATTACCTGCGCAGCAAAGGTATCGAGTAATCCCGCTTCGTTACCCGGGGTGCGGCTACGCCTTACCCGGGCTACGCCTGGCATGTGATCTGTAGGCCCGCGCAAGCGTAGCGCCGCCGGGCAATAACCGCGTGTAAAGAGCCACTTTCGCGCCGGATGGCGGCTGCGCCTTATCCGGCCTACGGTCCGTGCCATTGTGAGCTTAAGAGCTCTGTCTTGTACCCATGGTTACTGAAACTGTCCGTTACCCGGGCTACCAAACCGCACAGTGCTGTAGCCCCGGTAAGCGGTAGCGCCACCGGGGATTTTGAGGCCACCAGTTTGTAGCCCGGATTAGCGTAGCGCCATCCGGGAACATTATTAAATCCAGGCCGGGCGAGGCGTAAGCCGCCGCCCGGCATATGCTCAGAGCCTCCACTCCGTTCCTTCGACGCCATTCACCAGCAGTTTGCGTTTTTCTCCCGCCGGTAATGACAGCTTCAGCGCTTTCCACGCCGGGCGATAATTGCCGCGGGCGTTGACCTTCAGGTTGATGGTGCTGCTGTCGCACGCCATTTCCCACTCCAGCCACAGCGCATCGCCCTGTTTATAGCCCCAGCTTTCGCCGTCATCCTCAAACAGCAGACCCGAAGAGGTTCCGACGCCTTTCAGCGGGAACAGCTGCAGTTCGCGGCGATCGTCCTGTTGCGCAGCAACATGGCGGATGCGCTCGCTGAGCGGCAGTCCGGCCCCGGCGCGTACCAGCAGCGGCAGCGTTTCCAGCGGCGCGTCGAGGGTGACCCACTGGCCGCCGGCGAACCACTGGTGGCTGTAGAAATCGTACCATCCGGCCTGATTATCCGGCAGCCACACCTCACGCTGGCGGGCGTCAGGCTCGACCACGCTGGCCACCAGCAGATCGCGGCCCAGCAGGAAGTCATCGCATTCGGCGAAGGTCTGCGCGTCGTGCTGATGATCGAGGAAGGTCGGGCGCAGCATCGGCTCGTCGTCAGCATGCGCCTGCCACAGCAGGGTGTACAGATAGGGCAGCAGGCGGTAGCGCAGCTCAATAGCGGAACGAATGGCCGGGGTGACGGCCGGATACATCCAGGCTTCGTTGACCGTCTGGTCGTCATTCCACGAATGAATAGTAAAGCGCGGGTGCATCACGCCGTTTTGTACCCAGCGCACGAACAGCTCCGGCTCAGGTTTATCGCCGGAGAAACCGCCGACGTCGTGGCCGACGTTAAACAGCCCGGAAAGGCTCATGCCCAGCCCCATGCGGATGTTATAGCGCAGCGTATCCCAGTTGGTGCGGTTATCGCCGCTCCAGGTCTGGACGTAGCGCTGCATCCCGGCGCAGCCGGAGCGGGAGATGAGATACGGGCGCTTTTGCGGCGCAAAGCGCTGCTGGGCCTCCATCGAGGCGCGCATCATCAGCAGCGGCATCACCGGGCGAATATGCTTGATGGCGATTTCGCGGCCAAAGCCGTAGCAGCGCGCTTCGCCGTCCCACACCTCATACTCGTTATTATCGTTCCAGGTCGAATCAATGCCCATCTCCAGCAGCTGGCTGGTGACCCCTTCCTGCCACCAGGCCACGGTTTGCGGATTGGTAAAGTCGAGATGCGATCCTTCATCGTCCCAGAAGCTGGAACGCTCCGGAGCATCGGTTTGCGAATCGCGCACGAAGAGACCGCGCTCCGCCACCTCGCCATAGCGCGGATGGTCCTGCAGCAGGCAGGGTTTGATATTGGCGGCCAGCTTCAACCCGGCGTCGTGGAACGACTGACTCATTACTTTCGGCTGCGGCACCTTGTCGTGGTTCCAGTTAAAGACGTAGCGCTTGCCGTTAATCGAGGTATAGCCGGAAGAGAGCTGGAACGAATCGCACGGAATAGCGTGCTCATCGCACAGGCGGATGAAGTTCATCAGCTGATTTTGCGCATCCGGCGCGTCGGTATAGTGCATGGTCGAGCCGCTGTAGCCGAGGCTCCATTTGGGCCCGAACAGGGTTTTACCGGTCAGACGGACGAAGGCTTTGGTCACATCCAGCACCTGTTTACCGGTGAACAGGTAGTAATCGATATCGCCGGCTTCCGCCTGCCAGCGGCGATAGGCGGTATGATAGTTGTCGATTTCGTTACCCAAATCCAGCCAGCAGCTGCTCAGGTTGTCGTAAAACAGGCCATAGCTAACGTCGCTGCGTTGCGTGATGGTGAACGGAATATGTTTATACAGCGGGTCGGTGCTGGCGGCGTTGTAGCCCATGGCATCAAGGTTGCGCATTTCATAACGCTTACCGGTGCGCTGCAGGTCGCCGGCCTTTTCGCCCAGGCCATAGAAACGCTCGTCTTTGCGGCGGCTCAGATAGTGGGCGACGCCGTCGCCGTGGGCATTGGCCAGATAGGCGCTGGTGGGGCGGTCGTTGGCAAGCTGCTGCCATTCCCCGGCATCGTCGCGATAGCTCCACTCCAGCCACAGCGGCTGATGGACGGTGACGCGCAGCTGGCGGGTGGCGATGGTCAGCGTATCGCCCTCCTGGGTCAGCTGCCAGGCCGGGAGACTAAAACCGCTGAGGTCATCCCGGGCGCGGCCTTCCCACGGTACATCCTGCTGCGGAGCGATGCTCCAGGTGCGATCCAGCGCCAGCTGGCCCTGGCGTTTCAGCAGCACGCGGAATAGATTCTCTTCCAGTACGTACAGGCACAGGGTGTGCTGGCCATCGACCGTCAGTTCAACGTGATGCTCCAGCTGTTGATGCAAACTCCAGTGTTTCAACGTCTTCATATCTTACATCCACTCTCAGGCGCGCTTTGCGCCACTTTCAGCAATAAATGCCACCAGGAAAACGGCGCCAATCAGGTCAAAGAAACCCATGGCGATGAACAGCGGGTTGAAGCCAATTTTGTCGGCGGTCACCCCGATTAATAACGAGAACAGGAAGCTGGCGATCCACGCCGCGGATCCGCGCATACCGTTCACCGTCGCCATTTGTCCCTTGTCGAACGACTCCACCACCAGCGCGCTGAGCATGCAGGAGATGATCTGATGCCCGAAGCCGCCAATGGAGATCAGGACGATGGTGATATAGGGATCGCGGGTGATAGCGACGAGGGCCAGGGAGATCATCAAAAACGCGCCGGTCACCGAGCTGGCGATCACCGAGTTGACTCGCGTACAGCCGAACCAGCGAACGTACAGGCGGGTGAGGTAGCCGCTGACCACGCTGCCGAGGTCGGCGGCGAGGAACGGTAGCCAGGCGAACATGGCAATCTGCTTGAGATCCATGCCGTGCTCTTTGGCCAGGTACAGCGGTACCCAGAAGCTCAGCACCGCCCAGGCGGGCTCGGCCATAAACGCGGGAATGGCGATCCCGTAGAAACGTTTATTCTTCGAGACGGTTTTGAGTGCGGTAAAGAAGGGCTGTTTCACCGGCGGCGCTTCGTTATCCTGCTTGATGTACTCGAGCTCGCTTTTGCTGAGGTTGGGGTGCTTTTCCGGGTTCTGATAGAAGGCCCACCACAGCACCACCCACAGCAGGGCCAGCGCGCCGGTAAACATAAACGCCCCCTGCCAGCCGAAGGAGGCATGGGCGAAGTAGATGATCGGCGGGGCGAGCATGGCGCCGATGGAGAACCCGACGCCAGCCCAGCCGGCGGCGATTGGCCGTTCAGACTTCGGGAACCACTCGCCGATGGTCTTGGCGTTGGCCGGGGTGGCGGCCGCCTCGGCCCCGCCCATAAAGAAGCGCAATATAGCCAGGTGCAGCCAGCTGCCGGCCCCGGCGTGGGCGATGCAGGCCAGCGCCCACAGGGTGGCGCAGATCATAAACCCGAGCTTCAGGCCGATGACGTCGATAAGCCAGCCACAGAGCGGTTGGAAAATCGTGTAAGCCAACTGAAACGCGCCGACGATCCAGGAATATTGTTCGGTGGTGATACCGAGCGTCGCTTTCAGTTCCGGGGCGATAATCCCCAGCGAGTTGCGTGTGATGTAGTTGACGGTGACGCCAAGTAAAAACAGGACCAGCATCCACCAGCGCAGGTTTTTTACCACCCGGCGCGTTTTGCTGACCGCGATATCATTGTTGAGGCCTTGACTCATAGCACACTCCACATGACGTTAGTAGGGGGAAAGTGACGTTCTCAATCCGTGAGCGGTCACGTAGTGTTGTTAACTATTTGAATAGTCTATTTTTTTATCTCAACACCATTGGTATAACTAGTATGGGAGATGTTGGACCAATTCAGGCTAAGGGAGAAAAAACGTCGGGCAAAGCGCTATTTATGCAAGTTTTTTCATGAAATGACCGGGATCTCAAATTTTGCGCTGTCATTTGCTTACAGGGAGCGCTTTGGCGATTATGAAAATTCTTTCATTTTCCAATCGGAGCTGGATCACAAAATGGATAAAAAGCTGCGCGTCGTCGAAATCGCCGCCCGCACCGGGCTGTCGGCCAGTACCGTTTCGCGCGTCCTGGCCGGGAAGGCGAATACCAGCGACAAGGCGCGCCGGGCGGTGCTGGAGTGCGCCCGCGAGCTGGGGGTCATGCAGGGACTGGCCGCCGGACGTCTGTTGCTCAATAATCTACTGGTGTTTGCCCCACAGCGCGCCTTCGATGAGCGGTCGGATATCTTCTACTACCGGGTGATCCAGAGCATCAATAACGCGCTGGCGGCGCATGAAGTGCGCCTGCGCTATTGCGCGCTGGACGAGAACGACAGCGACGCCAATCTGTTTCTTGCCCGCATGAATGAAGCGGAGACCCAGGCCGCGGTGCTGCTGGGGATCGACGATCCGCATATTCATGGCCTGGCGGCGGACCTGGGCAAACCCTGCGTATTGATCAACTGTCGGGATGAAGGGATGCGGCTGCCGTCCATTGCCCCCGATCATCGTCTGATTGGCCTGTGCGCCGCCCGCTATCTGTTTGATATGGGGCATCGCGTGGTGATGAACGTCATGTGCCTGCGCCGCTATACCATGGAGCTGCGGCTGGGGGGGATCCAGGAGGCGTGGCGCGCGCGCAATTTGCGCTTTACCGCCAGCCGGGATCTCATCAGCGTCGCCAACTTTAGCGCCAGAGAGACCGAAGAGCAGGTGGGGGCCTGGCTTGATGGCTTACAGGGCAGGCCGTTGCCCACCGCTTTCCTGGTGGGCGGCGATTTTATGGCCGCCGGCACGGTCAGCGCATTGCAAAAGCGCGGCCTGCGGGTGCCGCAGGATGTCTCGGTGATGAGCATCGACGGGTTTAATCTGGCGGCGATCCAGGAGGTGCCGCTGACCGCGGTGCATGTGCCGCGGGATGAGCTGGGCAGCGAGGCGGTGCACCTCCTGCAGCAGCGCCTGCTGCGCCCGGAGGCGCCGCACGGTTCGCTGCTGCTGCACGGCACGCTGGTGGTGCGCGATTCGGTACGGCGGATCCGGCCGGGCAAAGGCCATACCGCCGTGGAGCCGCAGGGGCTGTATGACGATTAAACCGGGATACCCAGCGCCCGTTTGCCGTGGATGTTCAGATCCTCCAGGGTGAAGCGCCCCTGCCAGCTGGCCTCATAGTCCTCGCGCGGGAAATCACCCGGCGAGGCCCCTTTTTCCAGAGCGATTTTCACTTTCTGCGCGTAGGCGAGGTTCTTCTCGCACATCGGCGCCGCCGGAATGTACATCACATTGCCCCAGCCCTGCTGATTTTCCACCGGCGCCACCGAGTGAATGACGTCGCAGTGCCACCAGACGGAATCGCCAGCGTTCAGCGCCGGGATCGAACTGAGGGCTTTGATCAGCAGCGGGTGCCACTGCTCAGAGATCGGCAGCACTCTGCCCGGCGCGACGCCGCACAGCTCATCCTCCGGCACATCGTCAAGCAGCGGGCGCAGCAGCACATAGGCCATCGCCTCGGGGATCGGCACCACGTGCAGCAGTCCCTGACCCGGGATCATATCCGACAGCGCGGTCCAGCCCTGGAAAGTGCGGAACACCGAGCACTTGGTGGTGTTGTCGACAGTGTACTCTTCCACTTCAGTACGGTGCGCGGCGTCCCACGGATCGTAAGCGTCGACATGACCGTTAAAGACGTTGGCGAAGACCTGCTGGTAGGCGGGGAGTAGCCAGCGCTCCAGCGCACCGGAATCGGTATGCGCGCCCAGCCCTTTCGAGGTGGTTCCCGGCGGACGGCGGCGAATGCGGTCGGGGTAAATGACGCTGACGTCCGGATCGAACCAGCGCTTGCCGTCCTGCTCAAAGCGCCACAGGCGGTTAAGGAAGGACTGCGCCGCCGCCATTTCATCGCTCTGGCGGGCCTGCATTTGCGAGGGCGACCAGTAGATGGGATAGATTTCCGGCCGCGAAGCCTCAAGCGTACCGAAGAAGCTGTCGCCTGGCCCTTTGTAGACCTCGTCGAAATGGTTCAGATCCAGATATTCCAGCATCGCGGTATCCCAGGCCAGCGCCTGTTCGCGCGGAAAGTGGCCTTTGATCACCGCGCAGCCCCGGCGCTTAATGGCCGCGCGCTGGGCATCGCTCACGGTTCCCTCGGCGATATCGCGGAACGGAATGGTTGGCCAGACCTCCTGGCCTGCGGCTTTCAGCGTCTCAATCTCCTGCAGGCGCTCGCTGATGCGCGCTGAGAGCTTATCGAACACCGCCTGGACGTCGCCGATTTGCGCCCGCAGCGCCTGCTTCATCTGGCGAATCGCCGCTTTGTGGTCGGCGGGGAGTGTTTCGTGGGTCGGGAGAGCAGCCATAATAACCTCGCTGTATCTTTCATTCGAAAGTATTAAATCTTACAAACGTTAATTTAAGTTAAAATGGAGTTAATGCAAGTTTAAAATCTTGCTGCAGCGCACAAAATGGACAAGCCGGGGCGCGCAGCCCCGGAGAGCGGTCAGGCGTTGAAGGGAGCGCGGTTATCGAGGACGGCCTGAATGACGTTCAGCGCGCCGTCATGATTATTATCGTCGGTCGCGTATCCGGCGATAGCTTTGATGCTGTCGGCGGCGTTACCCATGGCGAAAGCGTATTTCACCAGCTTCAGCATTTCGGCGTCGTTGCCGCTGTCGCCGATGGCCACGCACTGCTGCGGCGACAGGTTCCAGCGCTTGAGCAGGCGGCTGATGCCGTTGGCTTTATGCAGACCGGGAATAATCAAATCGACAAAGCCAAAGCCGCTGGTGACCGGCTTCATAATGCCGTCGAGCGAGACGTGCAGTTTATCGATCAGCTGCGGGATCTCGCTGTCCGGCAGGTTCAGAGAAAATTTGAACAGCGTATCGTCGATGGCGTGATAGTCGCTTACCCGCTGCAGACGGTGGTAGTGCTTTGACATCAGGTCGACGAAGGCGTCCGGGGCGTTATCGCTCACGTAGGCGCTGTGCAGGCCGCAGGCGACGAAGTTCAGCTGCGGATCTTTGAGTAATTCGCCAATCACCACCTGCGATTCGTGGCGGGTCAGTTCGCCGTGGAACAGCTGCTTACCATGCTCAAAGACCAGCGCGCCGTTTTCGGCGACGAACGAGATCTGCTCGCGGATCTCCGGAAAGAAGGAGATCAGCTGATAGTACTGGTTGCCGCTGGCGACAACGAATTCAATGCCACGCTGCTGCAGCTGGGCGAATTGCGCCAGAAACCGTGAGCGGTCGTAGGTTTTGGCGTCATTGAGAAAAGTTCCGTCCATATCGGTGACGATAACTTTAACGGTCATAAGGGGATGCTCCTGGCTTAACTTCGACCAGTAACATTCTAATTACAATGTGATGGGGAGCACAAATTTATTTCGAATGAAAGTTCACGCATTCAGAAAATGCCGGGAGGCGGCATTGCCTTTCCCGGCCAGCAGGACAGGGGAGGCCCGCTAAGCGTCGCGCCAGCGGGCCTGAAGGGCTACAGCGTATGCTCGGTACGGGCGATGATATCGTCCTGGGTATCCGGCGACAGAGCGGTAAAGAACGCCGAGTACCCGGCGACGCGCACCACCAAATCGCGGTACTGATCAGGATGTTTCTTCGCCTCCAGCAGCGTGTCGCGCGAGACAATGTTGTACTGGATATGCCAGCCTTTATGCACCTCGAAGAAGGTGCGCAGCAGCACCATCAGCTTCTGCTTGTCGGACGCGTTTTCCAGGGTGGACGGATTCAGCTTCTGGTTTAGCAGCACGCCGCCGAGGATCGCCCCGGTGGGCAGTTTACCCACCGAACTGATGACCGCCGTCGGCCCCAGATGGTCGGTTCCGGAGGCCGGGCTGGCCCCTTCCGCCAGCGGGGTGTGCGCTTTACGGCCATCCGGCGTCGCCATGGTCTGCGCGCCGAACGGAACGTTGGCGGAGATAGAGGACGTGCCGGCGTAATAGTTGCCGCCGATCGGGCCGCGGCCATAGCGCGGGTTGTGATACTGCTTCAGCTCGTCGATATAGGTCTGGTAGGCCCGCGCCAGCAACGCATCCACGCTGTCATCATCGTTACCGTACTTCGGCGCGCCGTTGATCAACCGCTGGCGCAGCTGCTCGTGGGTCAGGCCGTCAAAATCTTCCGCCAGCGCCTTCGCCAGTTCCTGCTGGCCGATAACGCCCTGATCGAAGACCAGCTTTTTCACCGCCGCCAGGCTGTTGCCGAGGTTGGCGATGCCCACCTGCAGGCCGGACACCCAGTCATACTTTGCGCCGCCCTGCTTAATGCTTTTCGCCCGTTCGATGCAGTCGTCCACCAGCGCCGAACAGAGAATATCGTGGACGTTCTCTTCCAGCATAGTATCGACCACATACTCAATCTCAATCGACTTACGGGTGTAGTAGCGGATCTGGCGGTCCCAGTCGGCCAGCACCTCGTCGAAGTTAGCGAAGTTGCCTTTCGACAGGGCGTGCTCCTGTGGCAGGAACACCTGGCCGCTGGTGGCATCGCGGCCGCCTTCCAGCGTCGCCAGCATCACCCGCGCGAAGTTGATAAAGCTCATGCCGGTGCAGCGATAACCCCACTTGCCGCCGACCGCGGTTTCGATGCAGCCGATGGCCGCATAATCGTAGGCATCCTGCGGCTCGATTCCCAGCTTGATAAATTCCGGGATCACGATCTCGTCGTTATTAAACGCCGGCATGCCGAAGCCGCAGCGGATCACCTGGACGCAGGCGTCGAGGAAGTCGTTGCTCATTCCGGCGTGGTAGCGCACGCTGAGGTTCGGCTGGGTCGAGCGCAGACGACCGCAGGATTCCAGAATGGCGTACGACAGCGGGTTGACCGCGTCCTGCGGCTGGCCGTCCACCAGGTTCTGGCCGCCGATGGTGACGTTCTGGTACAGCGGGCTGCCGGCCGAGGCCTTGGAGTGCGAGCCAGAGCGGATCTTGTTGACCTCCAGCAGCTTCAGCCAGCAGCTGTGCAGCAGCTCAATGGCCTGTTCGCGATCCAACGATTGCTGCAGCTCAACGTCGCGGCGGTAGTACGGATAGAGGTACTGGTCCATGCGGCCAAAGGAGACCGAGTGGCCATTGGATTCAATCTGCAGGATCAGCTGAATGAAGTAGCACAGCTGCAGCGCCTGCCAGAAGGTCTTCGGCGGCTCATGGGCGATGATGTCGCAGTTTTCGGCAATCGCCAGCAGCTCATCGCGGCGTGCGTCACGGGATTCTGCCGTCGCCATCTCGCGCGCCAGCGCGGCAAAGCGTTTGCTGTGGTCGCTGACCGCCGCCAGCACAATATCAATCGCTTTCAGGAACTGTTCGCCGTGCAGGTCTTCCAGCACCGTCAGGTTGATGCGCGACCGGCGTTCGGCGACTTTCGCGCGCATGCCGTCCAGTCCTTTCTCCAGCAGCAGCGGGTAGTTGACCGCCAGGTGGGCGTCGCCGGAGGTCATGTTGCCCTCGGCCTTAATAATGCCGGTGGCGAGGAGCGCTTTCTGCTCATCGGTAAACATGCCGTAGCAGCGGTCCTGCACGGTCTGGCCGCGCCACCACGGGCACACTTCGTGCAGTACGCGCTTGTTCTCTTCGCTGACCGCGAAGCCGGCGCCGGGGCGGTCGGCGAGATCGTCGATCTCTTTCTCGATCCAGCTGACGGTGTATTCCGGGAAGATCGGCGCGGCGCGCACTTCGCTGGCCTGGTTGCCGACGATCAGCTCATCGTGCTTGATCCAGATGGTGCGCTCGGCCAGG
The DNA here is from genome assembly GCF_029967715.1 of Klebsiella sp. V115_8. NCBI lineage: Bacteria > Pseudomonadati > Pseudomonadota > Gammaproteobacteria > Enterobacterales > Enterobacteriaceae > Klebsiella > Klebsiella sp. V115_8. The sequence goes on along the minus strand of NZ_JASCAR010000022.1, from coordinate 223,971 downwards.
TGGTGAGCCAGGGCCAGGGCGCGGCGCACCGGGATCGGCTTATCAAGATGCTGCTGATACATCTCGGTATAGTGGCGGGCGCGTTCGGTACAGACCGGCGGCTTGACGATATGCACCAGCGCCATTTTATGGGCCTGGATACGGGCGCTGAGGGTGTTGAGTTTCAGGGTAGTCATAGGGGTTATCCTCGTAAGATCGCCGTTAGCCCCTTGCTCCGCGCATAATCCTGCGCAAAGGCGAGCAGCTCAGGAGCATCCAGCGGTTTATCCGGTGCGGTGTAGGGCTGACTGAGTAACTGGTATTTATTCATTCCCAGCGTGTGGTAGGGCAGGAAATGGATTTCGCTGACCCGCAGGCGGTCGGCGGCAAAATCAGTGATGGCGGTAATGTCGGCTTCGCTGGCGTTGAATCCCTGGATTAACGGCACGCGAATAATGATGTTTTTCCCCGCCTGCGCCAGGCGCTGCAGGTTGTCCAGCACCCGGCGGGCGCTGCCGTCGGTCCACTGCCGGAAAACGGCCTCGTCGACGTGCTTCAGGTCGGCGAGAAACAGGTCGATGAAGGGTAAAGCCGGCTCAATGTATTTCCACGGTACGTGCAGGCAGGTTTCCACCGCGGTATGGATACCCGCCTGATGGCTGGCCTCCAACAGCGCCTGCGCCAGGGTCGGGTTCATAAAGGGTTCGCCGCCGGAAAGGGTGATGCCGCCGCCGCTGCGATCGTAAAAGGGTTTATCGCGCAGCACCGTCGCCATGATCTCCTCGACGCTCTTCTCCTCGCCGCACACCGTGAGCGCGGTGGTGGGGCAGCAGTCGCGCAGCGCGGCGATATGGCTGTCGTTAACGTGTTGCCGGTGAATGATCAGACCCTCGAGGGTGCGGGTGATAACCGCCGGCGCCGCCTGCTGGCACAGCTCGCAGCCAGCCAGGCACAGGCGCGGGTCATACAGCAGGTCTTCGCTGCGGGCGCGGCTCTCCGGGTTCTGGCACCAGCGGCAGCCCAGCGAGCAGCCTTTCAGGAAGACGACGGTGCGGATCCCTGGGCCGTCATGGGTGGAATAGCGCTGGATATTGAAGATCATGGCTTACCCTCTTGTTTGCGTATGAATATAAAAACACTTTCGAATGAAAGTTATATTGACGCAAATCAACAAGCGGGATGGCGATAATCGCCAGGGGATAGAACAACGGCAGAGGTCACAACTTCACCGGCGACGACCCTCGCCGGCGGCTGAACGTTAGCGCGTACCGCATACCTCGCACTGCGGGTGGCGCATCAGCTTCATTTCACGAAACTGGCAGGTCATGGCGTCGTACATCACGATTTTCCCGCTGGCGGGCGTGCCGTAGCCGGTCAACAGCTTAATGGCCTCCATCGCCTGCAGGGAACCGATAGTGCCCACCAGCGGGGCCATCACGCCGGCTTCGACGCAGGTGAGGGCGTTTTCGCCAAACAGGCGGCTCAGGCAGCGGTAGCAGGGTTCGCCCTCCTGATACGTGAAGACGCTGATCTGCCCCTCCATACGGATCGCCGCCCCGGAAACCAGCGGGGTTTGGTGGCGGAAGCAGCCGGCGTTGAGCTGGTTACGAATGGCGACGTTGTCGGTGCAGTCGAGCACCAGATCGTGCCCGGCAATCTGCCCCGCCAGCGCCGCTTCGTCCAGTAAGGCATTGAGCGGCACCAGATGAACGTGCGGATTAATGCGCGCCAGCGCCTCGCGGGCGGAGTCCACCTTCGGCTGGCCGATGGCGGCGTCGCTGTGCAGCGTCTGGCGCTGCAGATTAGAGAGCGAGACGGTGTCGAAATCGAGCAGGGTGAGCTGTCCCACCCCGGCGGCGGCCAGATACTGCGCGGCGGCGCAGCCAAGTCCGCCGAGGCCGACCACCAGCACGCGAGCGGCCTTTAGCCGCTCCTGGCCGTCAAAATCAAAACCGCGCAAAACAATCTGCCGGTTATAGCGCAGCATCTCTTCATCGCTCAGCTCCACGGCCATTACAGCCCCCCAAACAGATGGCTGAACGGTTCGACGTCGACCCATTCGCCCGCTTCAACGTGGCCGCGCTCGCGCTCCAGCACGATAAAGCAGTTGCCGAGGCTGAAAGAGCTGAAAATGTGCGAGCCCTGATGACCGGTGGTGGTCACCACCAGCTCGCCGTCCGGGTTGCGCTGCAGAATACCGCGCTGAAAATCGAGGCGGCCCGGGGACTTTTTCAGCCGCGCGGCGGCCCGCACCCGCAGGCGGGTCGCCTGAAGCGGACCGTGCTTACCGGAGAGCTTCGCCAGCAGCGGCTGTACCAGCTGACAGAAGGTGACGGTGGCGGAAACCGGGTTGCCCGGCAGGCCGCAGAACCAGCTGCTGCTGAGCTTGCCGAAGGCGAAGGGTTTGCCCGGCTTGATCGCCAGCTTCCAGAAGCCGATCTCCCCCAGCTCTTCAAGAATGGTTTTGGTGTAGTCGGCTTCGCCCACCGAGACGCCACCGGAGCTGATGACCACGTCGGCCTGCTGGTCGGCGGCGATAAAGGCCTCACGCAGTTGCGTCGGATCGTCAGGAATAATGCCGAGGTTAATGACCTCGCAGCCCAGCTGTTCGAGCATCAGATGCACCGCCAGGCGGTTGGTATCGTAAATCTGGCCGTCGCCAAGCGGTTGACCCGGCAGCTGCAGCTCATCGCCGGTCGAGAAGACCGCGACGCGAACCTTGCGCACCACCTCGACGTCGGCAATGCCCAGCGAGGCCAGCACCGGCAGCTCGGCTACCGTCAGCGGCGTTCCCGCCGGGAAGACCACCGCGCCGTGGGCGATATCTTCCCCGCGGCGGCGAATATGCTGCCCGGCTTTCACCGGCGCGGCAAAGCGCACGCCGGCGTCGGTCTGTTCGGTCTCTTCCTGCATGACCACCGCGTCGCAGCCCGCAGGCACCGGCGCGCCGGTCATGATGCGGATACAGGTGCCGGTGGGCCAGGCGTCGTGAAACGGTTGGCCGGCAAAGGCCTTCCCGGCGACCGGCAGGGCCGCGCCGTCGTTGAGGTCGCTCAACCGGACGGCATAGCCATCCATCGCCGCGTTATCAAAGCCGGGGACATCCAGCGGGGAGATAATGTCATGGGCGGTGACGCGCGCGAAGGCCTGCAACAGCGGTACAGTTTCCGTCGCGCTCAGCGGCGTAATACGATCGAGCATCTGGGTGAGGGCTGTGTCGAGCGGCATCAGTCCGGCGGTAAAATCCATGGGTCACTCCTGCGGGCAAAACGGCGAAAACGCCTATTATGGCAGAAAAGCGGCGCGGGCTGTATGCCACCTGGGTACGAGGCTTTACATCGACCGCCGCTCTTTCTATATTCAAAAATTGTATAAGGCATTCAGCAATATAATGATATCAATACCCTTATTCCTGACGTGACCGGCGCCGCGACGCGGTACGACAGGGCGGGGGCTATCCACTTCATCGTTAAGGACTGGCGAAATGGGCAAGGCGGTTATAGCAATTCACGGCGGCGCAGGGGCGATTTCTCGCGCGCAGATGACGCCGGAGCGGGAGCGGGAGTACGTGGCGGCGCTGTCGGCTATCGTCGAAAGCGGGCAGAAAATGTTGGCTGCGGGCGCCAGTGCGCTGGATGCCGTGACCGAGGCCGTCCGTCTGCTGGAGGAGTGTCCGCTGTTTAACGCCGGGATGGGCTCGGTATTTACCCACGATCAAACCCACGAGCTGGACGCCTGCGTGATGGACGGCTACAGCCTGCAGGCGGGGGCGGTGGCCGGGGTCAAACATCTACGTAATCCGGTGCTGGCGGCGCGTCTGGTGCTGGAGGAGAGCCCGCACGTGCTGCTGATCGGCGAGGGGGCGGAAAATTTCGCCTTCTCCCACGGAATGGCGCGCGTCGATAACGATCTCTTTTCCACCCCCGAGCGTCTGCTGCAGCTGCAGGAGGCGAAAGCGGGCGGGGAGATCATCCTTGACCATCACGCCGCTCCGCTCGACGAACGGCAGAAAATGGGCACCGTCGGGGCGGTGGCGCTCGATCTGGCCGGCAATCTGGCGGCGGCGACCTCCACCGGCGGCATGACCAACAAACTGCCCGGACGCGTCGGCGACAGCCCGCTGCCGGGCGCGGGGTGCTACGCCAACAACGCCAGCGTGGCGGTCTCCTGCACCGGCACCGGCGAAGTCTTTATGCGTACCCTGGCGGCCTACGATATCGCCGCCCTGATGGAGTACGGTCAGCTCAGTCTCTATTCCGCCTGCGAGCGGGTGGTGATGGAGAAGCTGCCGGCCCTCGGCGGCAGCGGCGGGCTGATTGCCGTCGATCGCGAAGGCAACGTCGTTTTACCGTTTAACAGCGAAGGCATGTACCGCGCCTGGTGCTATGCCGGCGATACGCCGACCATTGGCATTTATCGCGAATAGAACAAGGGAGAGGAGAGTGCCGCAAACTCACGAAACGGATACCTGCGAAGTACTGGTGGTGCGCAACCTGAACGTGGCGTTCCGCCAGCAGGATGCGCCAGAGGTGCAGGCCGTGCGTCAGCTTTCCTTCAGCCTGCGCCGCGGCGAGACGCTGGCGATTGTCGGGGAGTCCGGTTCGGGAAAATCGGTCACCGCGCTGGCGCTGATGCGTCTGCTTGACGCCGCCAGCAGCGAGGTGAGCAGCGAGGGGCTGTGGCTGCGACGGCGCAACCGGCAGGTGATCGCGCTCAATGAGCAATCGGAGGCCGAAATGCGCCGGGTACGCGGCGCGGATCTGGCGATGATTTTTCAGGAGCCGATGACCTCGCTGAACCCGGTATTCACCATCGGCGAGCAGATCGCCGAATCCCTGCGCCTGCACCAGGGGCTGGGGCGCGAAGAGGCGCTGCGCGCGGCGAAAAAGATGCTCGACCAGGTGCGTATTCCCCAGGCGGAAGAGATGCTCTCACGCTATCCGCACCAGCTCTCCGGCGGTATGCGCCAGCGGGTGATGATCGCCATGGCGCTCTCCTGTCGGCCGGCGGTGCTGATTGCCGACGAGCCGACCACGGCGCTGGATGTCACCATTCAGGCGCAAATTTTGCAACTTATCGCCGTCCTGCAAAAGGAGATGGCGATGGGGGTGATCTTTATCACCCACGACATGGGGGTGGTGGCCGATATCGCCGATCGGGTGCTGGTCATGTATCGCGGCGAGGCGGTGGAGACCGGCAGCGTCGAGGAGATTTTCCGTTCCCCGCAGCACCCTTATACGCAGTCGCTGTTGGCGGCGGTCCCCCGGCTGGGGGAGATGCGCGGTCAGGATCTGCCTCGCCGCTTTCCGCTACCGGGGCAGCCGCTGGCGGAGACAGACACGCCAGACACGGTGGTGGCGGGGGAGCCTATTCTGCAGGTGCGCGATCTGGTGGCCCGTTTCCCGGTGCGCGGCGGACTGCTCAATCGCGTGACGCGCGAAGTGCATGCGGTGGAGAAGGTGAGTTTTGATCTCTGGCCGGGAGAGACCCTGTCGCTGGTGGGCGAGTCCGGCTGCGGCAAGTCGACCACCGGCCGGGCGCTGCTGAGGCTGGTTGAGACCCAGGGGGGCACCATTACCTTCGATGGTCAGCGGATCGATACCCTCTCCGGCAGCAAGCTGCAGTCCCTGCGGCGCAATATTCAGTTTATTTTTCAGGACCCTTACGCCTCGCTCGATCCGCGCCAGACGGTCGGCGATTCGATTATGGAGCCGCTGCGGGTGCATGGCCTGCTGGACAGGGAGGCGGCGCGCGAGCGGGTCGCCTGGCTGCTTAAGCGCGTGGGGCTGCAGCCGGAGCATGCCTGGCGCTACCCCCACGCCTTTTCCGGCGGCCAGCGGCAGCGGATCTGCATTGCCCGCGCGCTGGCGCTTAATCCGAAGGTGGTGATTGCCGATGAGTCGGTGTCGGCCCTGGATGTCTCCATTCGGGCGCAGATTATCAATCTGATGCTCGACCTGCAGCGCGAAATGGGCATCGCGTTTCTGTTTATTTCCCATGATATGGCGGTGGTGGAGCGCATCAGCCACCGCGTGGCGGTGATGTATCGCGGCCGGATTGTCGAAATCGGCCCGCGCCGCGCGGTGTTTGAAAACCCGCAGCACCCCTATACCCGTAAGCTCATGGCCGCCGTACCGGTGGCCGACCCGGCCTACCGTCATCCGCAACGGGTCCTGCTGTCAGATGACGTTCCGGGCAATATTTATAAGCGGGGCGAAGAGATCGCCAGCCCGCCATTGCAGCAGGTTGGGCCGGGCCACTTCGTCGCCCGCGACGCCGCCGATGTGCTGGGCAGAGCATAACAACACATAACGCACCTTTTCAGGAGAACACGATGACACAACCTGTTTCACGCAAATGGTGGCTGGCGCTGAGTATCGCGGCGGCCCTGGCGAGCGCCCCCGCTTTTGCCGCCAAAGATGTGGTGGTGGCGGTCGGGTCTAACTTCACGACGCTCGACCCCTATGATGCCAACGATACCCTGTCGCAGGCGGTGGCGAAGTCCTTTTATCAAGGCCTGTTCGGCCTTGATAAAGAGATGAAGCTGCAAAATGTCCTTGCCGAGAGCTACACCGTATCGCCGGATGGCCTGGTGTACACCATCAAGCTGCACAGCGGGGTGAAATTCCAGGATGGCACCGACTTTAACGCCGAGGCGGTCAAGGCTAACCTCGACCGCGCCAGCAACCCGGAAAACCATCTTAAGCGCTATAACCTGTATAAAAATATCGCCAGCACCGAGGCGGTCGATCCGACCACGGTGAAAATTACCCTCAAGCAGCCGTTCTCGGCGTTTATTAATATTCTCGCCCATCCGGCGACGGCGATGATTTCGCCGGCGGCGCTGAAAAAATATGGCAAAGATATCGGCTTCCACCCGGTGGGCACCGGGCCGTATAAGCTCGATACCTGGAACCAGACCGACTTCGTGAAGGTCAGCAAGTTCGATGGCTACTGGCAGCCGGGGCTGCCGAAGCTGGATTCCATTACCTGGCGACCGGTGGTCGATAACAATACCCGGGCGGCGATGTTGCAGACCGGCGAGGCGCAGTTCGCCTTCCCGATCCCCTATGAGCAGGCGCCGCTGCTGGCGAAAAACAGCAAACTGGAGCTGGTGGCCAGTCCGTCGATCATGCAGCGTTACATCAGCATGAACGTGACGCAGAAGCCGTTCGATAATCCGAAGGTGCGCGAAGCGATCAACTACGCCATCAACCGCCAGGCGCTGGTCAAGGTGGCGTTTGCCGGCTATGCCACCCCGGCGACCGGCGTGGTGCCGCCGTCGATTGCCTACGCCCAGAGCTACCCCGCGTGGCCTTACGATCCGGCGAAAGCGCGCCAGCTGCTGAAAGAGGCCGGCTACCCCAACGGGTTTAGCACGACGCTGTGGTCGTCACATAACCACAGCACCGCGCAGAAAGTGCTGCAGTTTACCCAGCAGCAGCTGGCGCAGGTGGGCATTAAGGCGCAGGTGACGGCGATGGACGCCGGTCAGCGGGCGGCGGAAGTGGAAGGTAAAGGGCAGAAAGAGAGCGGGGTACGGATGTTCTATACCGGCTGGTCCGCCTCCACTGGCGAAGCCGACTGGGCGCTGTCGCCGCTGTTTGCTTCCCAAAACTGGCCGCCGACCCTGTTCAACACCGCCTTTTACAGCAACCCGCAGGTGGATAGCGCGCTGAGCGAGGCGCTGAAAACCACCGATCCGCAAGAGAAAACCAAACTCTATAAAGCGGCGCAGGATATTATCTGGAAAGAGTCGCCGTGGGTGCCGCTGGTGGTGGAGAAACTGGTCTCTGCCCACAGCAAGAATCTCACCGGCTTCTATATCCAGCCGGACACCGGCTTTAGCTTCGAACAGGCAGATTTAACACCGTGAAGGTCGAGATGATGCCCTCCGGCACGGGTGGGAGGAGGGCGGTTTTTCCGCGGGGAGGGTGGTGGAGGTACGATGCTCAACTATGTGATTAAGCGCCTGCTGGGGCTGATCCCCACCCTGCTAATCGTCGCGGTGCTGGTGTTTCTCTTCGTCCATATGCTGCCCGGCGATCCGGCGCGGCTGATTGCCGGACCGGAAGCCGACGCCCAGGTGGTGGCGATGGTGCGCCAGCAGCTGGGGCTTGACCAGCCGCTGCATGTCCAGTTTTGGCACTACATCACCAACGTACTGCGCGGCGATTTTGGCATGTCCATGGCCTCGCGGCGTCCCGTTGGCAGTGAGATAGCCAGCCGCTTTATGCCCACCCTGTGGCTGACGCTGGCCAGCATGAGCTGGGCGGTGCTGTTTGGCATGGCGGCGGGGATCGCGGCGGCGGTGTGGCGCAATCGCTGGCCTGACCGTCTGGGAATGGCGCTGGCGGTGAGCGGCATTTCGTTTCCGGCCTTTGCCCTCGGTATGCTGCTGATGCAGGTGTTTTCGGTTGAGCTGGGCTGGCTGCCGACGGTGGGGGCCGACAGCTGGCGGCACTATATTTTGCCTTCGCTGACCCTCGGCGCGGCGGTGGCGGCTGTGATGGCGCGCTTTACCCGCGCGTCGTTCGTCGATGTGCTGCATGAAGACTATATGCGTACCGCCCGGGCGAAAGGGGTGAGCGAAACGCGGGTGGTGCTCAAGCATGGTCTGCGCAATGCGATGATCCCGGTCGTCACCATGATGGGGCTGCAGTTCGGCTTTCTGCTCGGCGGCTCGATCGTCGTGGAGAAGGTCTTCAACTGGCCGGGGCTGGGGCGACTGCTGGTCGATTCGGTAGAAATGCGCGATTACCCGGTGATTCAGGCGGAAGTGCTGCTCTTTTCGCTGGAGTTTATTCTTATCAATTTAGTGGTGGATGTGCTGTACGCGGCCATAAACCCGGCTATCAGGTATAAGTAAGGTGCGATTGCTTAACTGGAGAAGGCAGGCGGCGCTGAACGCCATGCCGGGCATCAGGCCCGGCGAGATCCATACCCCCTGGCATGAGTTCTGGCGGCGCTTTCGGCGTCAGCCGGTGGCCATGGGCGCCGGTATTTTTGTGCTGTTGCTGATTGCGGTGGCCATCGTCGCCCCATGGATAGCGCCGTACGATGCGGAAAATTATTTTGACTATGACCGGCTTAACGAGGGGCCTTCGCTGGTGCACTGGTTCGGCGTCGACTCGCTGGGGCGCGATATTTTCAGCCGGGTGCTGGTGGGCGCGCAGATCTCGCTGGCCGCCGGGGTGCTGGCGGTGCTGATTGGCGCAGCCATCGGCACGGTGCTTGGGCTGCTGGCCGGCTACTATGAGGGCTGGTGGGACCGGCTGATTATGCGTCTGTGCGACGTGCTGTTCGCCTTTCCGGGGATCCTGCTGGCGATCGCGGTGGTCGCCGTCATGGGCAGCGGGATGGCCAACGTGATTATCGCCGTGGCGATCTTCTCGATCCCGGCGTTCGCCCGGCTGGTGCGCGGCAACACCCTGGTATTAAAGCAGCAGACCTTTATTGAATCGGCGCGCAGCATTGGCGCCAGCGATGCCACCATCCTCTTCCACCACATCCTGCCGGGGACGGTGTCGTCAATCGTGGTTTATTTCACCATGCGCATTGGGGTATCGATTATTTCGGCGGCCAGTCTGTCGTTTCTCGGCCTCGGCGCGCAGCCGCCCACGCCGGAGTGGGGTGCCATGCTCAACGAGGCGCGGGCGGATATGGTGATGTCTCCGCACGTGGCGCTGTTTCCGGCGGTGGCGATTTTCTTGACCGTGCTGGCGTTTAATCTGCTGGGAGATGGCCTGCGCGATGCGCTGGATCCGAAGTTAAAGGGGTAGGGTGAGGGAAAGCACCGCCGTGCGGTGCTTTATATTATTTGTGGCGTCAGCGCATATTGCGCTCCCGGTTAATTTTCTGCGTTATGTCTCTTACGGTGCAGGGAGCGCACAGGGGGCGGCCAGTCGCCGCCGCCCCCTGTACCCCCGGGCTCCGGCCAGCAAAATCGCCACTGCGTGGTCCCTTCGACTTATCCCTGCAGGCTTCGGGTCGGGCCGAGGCAGCGTCCGTGCAAAACACGGCCCTCAGCCCGCATCCATGCGGGCTGCCCCGGCCTTCCGGGAACGTCTCAGCGATTTTGAGGCCGCCAGCACCGGCAGTTTCAGCAAGGCTGGTGAATAAATTAACGACAGGTCGTAAGAACGTAGGCCGGGTCAGGCGTAGCCGCCACCCGGCACAAAAGCGGCTCCGTGCCCGCTGTCATCGCCCGGTGGCGCTGCGCTTACCGGGCCTACGAGGTATGAGCCTGTGAGAGGGCCCCCCAGGCTGGGGAATGCGATAAGCCGCTATCCGGGAAGCTGGACTAGATCCGGGTTCCCCACAGATCGTATTCGTCGGCGTGCTCGACTTTCACCCGCACCACGTCGCCCGGCTTAACGCGGGTTTCGCCGTTCAGGTAGACCGCGCCGTCGATTTCCGGGGCGTCGGCCATGCTGCGGCCAATGGCGCCTTCTTCATCCACTTCATCCACCAGCACCAGGATTTCGCGGCCCACTTTTTCCTGCAGACGCTCGGCAGAGATCTGCTGCTGCAGCTGCATAAAGCGGTTCCAGCGCTCCTCTTTCACCTCTTCCGGCACCTGGTCCGCCAGCTCATTGGCGGTGGCGCCTTCAACTGGGCTGTACTTGAAGCAGCCGACGCGGTCGAGACGCGCCTCTTTCAGGAAGTCGAGCAGCATCTGGAAATCTTCTTCCGTTTCGCCCGGGAAGCCCACAATAAAGGTGGAGCGCAGGGTCAGATCCGGGCAGATTTCACGCCACTGCTTGATGCGCGCCAGCTGACGGTCCGCGGATCCTGGACGCTTCATCAGCTTCAGGATACGCGGGCTGGCGTGCTGCAGCGGAATATCGAGGTACGGCAGAATTTTGCCTTCCGCCATCAGCGGGATCACATCGTCGACGTGCGGGTACGGGTAGACATAGTGCAGGCGCACCCAGATGCCGAGCTTCGCCAGCTCTTCGCACAGGCTGACCATGCTGGTCTTCACCGGCATACCGTTGTGGAAACCGGTGCGGTGCTTGACGTCGACGCCGTAGGCGGAGGTGTCCTGCGAAATCACCAGCAGCTCTTTCACGCCAGCGTCAGCGAGGCGTTTGGCTTCCGCCAGCACTTCGCCAATCGGACGGCTCACCAGATCGCCGCGCATGGACGGAATAATGCAGAAGGTGCAGCGATGGTTGCAGCCTTCGGAAATTTTTAAGTAGGCGTAGTGGCGCGGCGTCAGCTTCACGCCCTGTTCCGGCACCAGGCTCAGGAACGGGTTGTGCTTCGGCTTTGGCGTATAGTGGTGGACGTGCTCCAGCACCTGCTCATAGCTGTGCGGACCGGTGATCTCCAGCACCTTCGGGTGCACTTCGCGGATCTGATCCTCTTTTGCGCCGAGACAGCCGGTGACGATCACCTTACCGTTCTCTTTCAACGCTTCGCCGATCGCTTCCAGCGATTCCTGCACAGCGCTGTCGATAAAGCCGCAGGTGTTAACGATCACCATATCGGCGTTGTCGTAGGTAGGTACGACGTCATAACCTTCGGTGCGCAGTTCGGTCAGGATACGCTCTGAGTCCACGAGGTTTTTCGGGCAGCCCAGGGAGACGAAGCCGATTTTCGGCTGGTGCGTGACATTGCTCATAGCTTAAAAAGTGTTCAATTATTGGAATGGTCAGGGCAGGAATTCTACAGATCTTTGCGAAAAAGAGTATAGCTCCGTCACGGTTAATGGTGAAAAAGCGCACCCAACCCTGCCTTTCACGACCCTGCCGCTACAGCGGATCCCGCACGCCCCGGGGCAGAGGGGCGGGAAACGCTTCCGGCACGCCGTGCGCGCGGGCGGCGATTCATGCCCGGCGTTGCTGCCGGGCAGAGACTTATTGCGCCGGGGTGACGGCTCCGGAGGGGGCGACGCCGGGATTTTTCGGCTCGCGCTTATCCTGCAGCGTGAAGACAGAGATCAGAGTAAAGAGCCCGGCGATGCCGCCGAGGATCAGATAGGTGTCGGCGAAGCCAATGGTATCGTACAGATAGCCTGCCAGCGGCGAGTAGATGGCGGTGGCGATCGAGGCGACAAACAGCACCAGTAAATAGACTGTTGAAGAGAGCTTGTGGTCGAAGTTGGCGGCGATGAATTTAAAGACCGACACCAGAATTAACGGTTTCTCCAGGGCATGCATCATTTTTACTGCGCCAATCCACACCGGGCCGAGAGGCACCGCCGAGCCAGCAATACGTACCGACATGATCAGCCCGGCAATGATCAGCGCCCATTTGGCGCCGGTCCGGTTAACAAACCACGGCATCAGGCATAAGAACAGCGTTTCGCCGCACACCTGAATGGAGGCGAGGATCCCATACCAGCGGTTGCCTTCCTCCGGCGTCGGGAACTGCAGCGAGAAGTACTGGGCAAATTGCTGATCGTAGGTGTCATAAATCTGCGTGACGAACAGGGTAAAGATCAGCAGCATCCAGAACTGGCTGTTCTTCGCCAGCTCAAGGGCATGGGAGACCTTCAGCGATTCGCTTCGCGCCACATCGGCGTCAGTTAATTCGATTTTGGTCAGCATAAAGCAGACGGCGGCGATGACGATGGCGAGGCTGGCGAGCCAGAAGGCCAGATTGGGATTGCTGTCGATATATTTACCGACGATCCAGGCCGCGGCCGCCCAGCCTAACGAGCCCCACATCCGCACCCGACCGTATTCGAACTGGTAGCGGCGGGAAATCTTATCGATATAAGAGTCGATCACCCCGCAGCCGGAGTTAAAGATGATCCCCAGATAGATGCCCCCCAGCAGCGCGCCAATCCAGAAGCTGTGCATCAGCAGCGGCGCGTAAACGTAGATAAAGAAGGGGCCTACCGGCAGGAGCAGCGCCACCAGCAGCCAGATAAGGCGTTTTTTCAGGCCGAACTTGTCGGAGATAAAGCCGAAGAAAGGCTGCATCAGCAGGGCGATAAAGGCGTTGACCGAATAGAGCAGGCCGGTTTTCGTGGCGCTGATGCCAAGATGCTGGGTGGTCCAGATGACAAAGAAAGCCATGGTCGACGACCAGGCGAACAGGTAGAGGAAATCGAAAAGACTCAACAGAAGGTAGTTTCTTTTACCGGGCGTCATGGTTCAGTTCCTTGCAAATGGGCAGAGAGATTATCAGCGAACCGCGGTCGCTGTTTTTATTAAATGTTATACGTATTACATTAATGATTTGTTATGGCATCCTGACTGGCGATCGCGCAATAGCGCCAGCAATATAATGTGATCATTGCAGCACTATTTTGGCCTTTTTATAGCGGCGAATGCGAATTGATTTCTTTATGAAATCAAATGTGATCGTATAACATTATCTTTGTTATATACCTGACAAAGCGGCAAGGTTGTTACATTGTAAAGGGTGTTAAAGGCTTGGGAATAATTGACCTGGCGCATCATTTTGTACAAAAAATAACCGTATTATGGATGAGGTAAAGGACGACAGAGGAGGAACCGTGATGAGCGTTGACAGACTATACCGCCACCTTTTGCAGAAGCTCATTAACGCCAATATCGATATTGACGCCTATCTGCAGCTGCGAAAGGCCAAAGGCTACATGTCAGTCAGCGAAAATGACCATCTGCGTGAAAACTTGTTTGAGCTTTGCCGTGAAATGCGTGCCCAGGCGCCGCGCCTGCAGAATGTCATTTCACCGGAGGAGAGGGATGCCCTTCGTTTGGCCGGCGAGTCCGTCGCCGCCGCTGCAGTATGCCTGATGAGCGGACATCATGATTGTCCGCTGTACATCGCTGTTAACGTAGAGAAGCTAGAACGCTGTCTGACAGGATTGACTTCAAATATTCATAAATTGAATAAATTGTCGCCAATCCCTCATGCCTGATCGGCTGAAATCCAGGGGAAGTGGACGCTTCCCCTGTTAAAGGTTATGTAAAAATCCCCGCGCAAATTTCCCCGCTGGCTACCCTTTAGCGCAGAGCTGACGAAAGGAGAATGCCATGCGTCCGATCCCGCTGCTGTTGCTATTGAGCGCCCTGTCGCTGCCGGCCCTGAGCCAGGCCGCGGTGCGGGTGGAAGTATTGCAGAACCGGCTGGCCCATCCGTGGAGCCTGGCGTTTCTCCCCGGCGACCAGGGCATGTTGATTACTCTGCGCGGCGGCGAGCTCAAGCGCTGGCAGCCGGGTAAAGGCTTGTCGGCGCCGATAGCCGGCGTGCCGCAGGTGTGGGCCAACGGCCAGGGAGGCTTACTGGACGTGGCGCTGGCCCCGGATTTCGCGCAGTCGCGGCGGGTGTGGCTAAGCTATGCGGAGAGCGACGCCAGCGGCAAAGCGGGCACCGCGGTGGGCTACGGGCAGTTGAGCCAGGATGCCACGCAGCTGACGAACTTCACCGTGGTGTTTCGCCAGCAGCCGAAACTCTCCGTCGGCAATCATTTTGGCGGCCGGCTGGTGTTCGACGGCAAAGGGCATCTGTTTATTGGCCTCGGGGAGAACAATCAGCGTCCCACCGCTCAGGATCTCGGCAAGCTACAGGGAAAAGTGGTCCGTTTGACGGAGACCGGGGGCGTTCCGCCGGATAACCCCTTTGTTGGCCGGGCCGACGTGAGGCCGGAGATCTGGGCCTACGGCATCCGCAATCCGCAGGGTATGGCGATGAATCCGTGGAGCGGGGCGCTGTGGCTGAACGAGCATGGCCCGCGCGGCGGGGATGAAATTAATATCCCGCAGGCGGGAAAAAACTACGGCTGGCCGCTGGCGACGCACGGCATTAACTACAGCGGCCTGCCCATTCCGGAGGCCAGGGGCAAGACGGTGCCGGGGACCGAGCCTCCCCTGTATGTCTGGCCGGTCTCACCGGGAGTGAGCGGGATGGCCTTTTACGCGGCGCAGACCTTTCCCCAGTGGCAACATAAGCTGTTTATCGGCGCGCTGAAGGAGACATCGCTGATTGTTCTGGCGGTGGACGGCAATCAGGTCCGCGAGGCGGGGCGCCTGCTGGAGGCGCGCGGTAAACGGATCCGCGACGTCCGCGTGGGACCCGACGGCTATCTGTATGTGTTAACCGACGAGTCTAACGGCGAGCTATTGCGGCTGAGTCCGGAGAGTTAATTTCAGGTGACCGGGATCTGCACCACTTCGCGCCAGGCCGGACGCTGGCTAATCTGCTGATACCAGCGCTGCAGATGGGGACGCGGTTGCCAGCTGTCGAGGATCGACAGCAGGTTGTAGACGAAGGGGGCGACGGCAATATCGCCAAGGCCGAACTGCTCGCCGGAGAGCCACGGCGTTTTCGCCAGCTCGTCATCCAGCATGGCGAACAGCGCTTCGCAGGCGCTGATCCCCGCGGCGATGGCCGCCGGGTCGCGTTGCTCCGGCGGCGTCCTCACCAGACCCATTAATACCGGGCGATGGGCGGGAGAGAGCGTGCCGTTGGACCAGTCCATCCACTTATCGCCTTGCGCGCGCTGCGCCGGCGCGGCCAGCCACAGACGGTCAGCGCCATACTGGGCGGCAAGGTAGCGAATAATCGTATTTGATTCCCACAACACCACCCCGGTGGCATCGTCCTTTAACAGCGGCACCAGCCCGTTGGGGTTCATCGCCAGATATTCCGGGTCATGATTGAGACCAAACTCCAGCCCGGCGAGGATCTGCTCATACGGCAGATCCAGCTCCTCCAGCACCCAGCGCACTTTCTTCACGTTGGTCGAGTTATTACGTCCCCACAGTGTAATCATTTTCGCTCCTGAGTTTGTTTCACTGCCGTTGCAGCGCGATCGGCGATCATGTTGGGATAAAGTTAATATTTAGGCAATCACGATCAAAAAAATTGTTCTGATTAAAGCACAGCGGCATGTTATTGCGTAAACTTTAAAAACTTTACCAACTCGCTGTTTCTTTAAGGTCATTTGTACGCTTTACTCACCGGTTGCTGCGGCGCGGTCAGAGTGGCGCGGCATATTTTGTTTGGAAAGGATACTTGGGTGGCTCTTATGATGCATGACGCTTTTTCCCTTCGCGGCCTCGCGGCAGGTTGCGCGCTGTTATTTCTTGTCGCACCTGCGGTGCAGGCTGCAGAACAACTCCCCGACGCCCCTTCGATTGACGCTCGCGCCTGGATCCTGATGGACTACGCCAGCGGGAAGGTGCTGAGCGAAGGCAATGCCGATGAAAAACTCGACCCGGCCAGTCTGACGAAGATCATGACCAGCTACGTGGTGGGGCAGGCGATAAAAGCGGGAAAAATTAAACTGACCGATATGGTGACCGTCGGGCGCGATGCCTGGGCGACCGGCAACCCGGCGCTGCGCGGCTCATCGGTGATGTTCCTCAAGCCCGGCATGCAGGTTTCAGTAGAAGATCTGAACAAAGGGGTCATCATTCAGTCCGGTAACGACGCCAGCATTGCCATTGCGGACTACGTGGCGGGCAGCCAGGACGCTTTCGTCAGCCTGATGAACGGCTACGCCAAAAAAATGGGGCTGACCAACACCACCTTTATGACCGTCCACGGCCTCGATGCGCCGGGGCAGTTCAGTACCGCCCGCGATATGGCGTTACTGACCAAAGCGATGATCCACGACGTACCGGAAGAGTACGCGGTACATAAAGAGAAAGAGTTTACCTTTAATAAAATTCGCCAGCCAAACCGTAACCGCCTGCTGTGGAGCACCAACCTCAACGCCGATGGCGTGAAAACCGGGACCACCGCCGGGGCCGGCTATAACCTGGTTTCTTCGGCCACTCAGGGCGATATGCGTCTGATTGCCGTGGTGCTGGGGACCAAAACCGACCGCATTCGCTTTAACGAGTCGGAAAAACTGCTGACCTGGGGCTTCCGCTTCTATGAAACCGTGACGCCGATTAAACCGGATGCCACCTTCGTCACCCAGCGCGTGTGGTTTGGCGACAGCAGCGAAGCGAAACTGGGGGCCGGCGAAGCGGGCTCTATCACCCTGCCGAAGGGCCAGCTGAAAAACCTGAAAGCCAGCTACACCTTAAACCAGCCGCAGCTTACCGCGCCGCTGGAGAAGGGGCAGGTGGTCGGGACTATCGACTTTAAGCTGAATGATAAAACCATCGAGCAGCGCCCGCTGATCGTCATGGAGCCGGTGAAAGAGGGCGGCTTCTTCAGCCGGATGATCGACTTCGTACTGATGAAACTGCACGGCTGGTTCGGCAGCTGGTTCTCCTGATGCCATGACCGCGTCCGGCGGGGCGCGGTCAGTTACGCTTCAATAGTGACGCTTCAATACAGCAGGGAGATCTGCTGTGCCTTCGCCAGCGCCACCAGCTCATCATCCGGGCAGATATCGCTGGCGATCACGTCAAACTTCGCTAACGCCCCCATGCGCGCCGGACGCACTTTGCCAAACTTGCTGTGGTCGACCACCAGCACGTGGTAGCGCGCGTGTCGCATCGCCCAGTGTTTGACCGGCAGCTCCTCCAGGTTATAGCAGGTCGCCCCCTGTTCGCAGTCAATGCCCGCCGCCGAGTAAAAGGCGATGTCAGGGCTCAGATGGCTGAGGGTATCCTCAAGGCTCAGCGGCATAAAAATCGCGTTGCTGGCATGAAATTCTCCACCACACAGGACCGCGCGGCACTGGGGCTTTTCCTGCAGGGCCAGAAAGGTGTTCAGGGAGTAGCAGACGCCGGTGAAGGGCAGGGCATCGTCAATGGCGTCGATGATCCACGGGGTGGTGGTCCCGCAGTCGAAGAAGGCCATCTGATGGGGCTCCAGCAGCGCAGCCGCATGGCGGGCGGCGCGGCGTTTCTCCTCGACCAGCCGGGTCTTTTGGTCGCTGAGCAGGTAATGGGTGGCGCTGCGCGGCTCCAGCACAATGTATCCGCCGAGCAGCACGACCGGACCGCTGTGGCCGTTGAGGTCGCGACGAATGGTCATTTCCGACACCCCAAGCAGGGAGGCCGCTTCTTTCAGATGCAGCTTATCGCTGCGCTTGAGTGCCTGAATGAGCTGACTGATGCGTTCGTCACGGCGAGTTTCCATATTCCCTCTGCGCTAAAATCGCCCTGCGGAGGCAGGGCGTTAGCGGGATTTTACCTGTCGCTTGCGGGTTAGTCACGCGGTGGCCGCCGCGACGGTCGGCGTTTAGCCGCGCACCCAGCCTTTGCGGATCGGCAGGGAGAAGCAGAGGCGATAGAGGCGCTGCAGCTGACGGTACAGCGCCGGGCCGACAGTATGCCAGATTAGCGCCGCGCCAAGGCAGCCGCACATCCCGGCCAGCAGGCCGCCAACCATGTCCAGCGGCCAGTGGACGCCGAGATAGACGCGGGACCAGGCGATGGCGGCGGCAAGGGCCATCAGCAGGGCGCCGGACCACAGGCGATGCCAGAACAGGAAGGCCAGGGCAAAGGTAAAGCTGACGGTGCCATGGTCGCTGGGGAAGGAGTCGTCCGCCGCATGGTGCAGGAAGTTATAGCCCACGCCGGCGACAAATGGCCGATCGTGCGGATAGAGGTGGCCGATCGCCCATGAGACGGTCAGGCTGATCGTCAGCGCCAGCATCAGCTTAAAAACCATCTGCCGCTGGGCAGGCCCCCACAGCCACAAGGTCACCACCAGCAGGGGCACGATCAGAATCAAATCTTTAGCGATGAAAATCGCCACCTCAATGGCCCACTGCGGCGAGGCCGGGGTCGCGTTGAGCAGGGCGAACAGCGCGTAGTTAATATTTTCCAGCATAGACTTCCAGGCTCGTTGGTCCGATAGCAAATAAGCCGCCTACCCTAAATAAAAGCGGTGCGGAGATAAAGCAGCATTGTCTTAAAGATCAGGTTGTTATGAAATGTCGCCTCCTGAGGCGCGACGCTAACCCCCTGAAAAGCGTCAGTATATCCTTTGTCACATTGCTGAAACATAAACGGAATATATACGCAGAGTGAATTGCAAAGAAGAAGCCTGACGGTGGCGCGCAACTCGCAATATTGTGCGGTGTCACCCACAATTCACTATCTCCGCGCCGGGAGTTTCATTACACTTTGCGCGATTTTTGATAGATAAGAGATTTCATGCAAAATTATTCGCTTTCAGGCCGCCGCCTCGGAAGGCAGGCGCTGCTGTTCCCGCTATGTCTGGTGCTGTACGAGTTTTCCACCTATATCGGCAACGATATGATCCAGCCGGGTATGCTGGCCGTGGTTCAGGAATTCCAGGTGGGCAACGAGTGGGTTCCCACCTCGATGACCGCCTATCTGGCCGGCGGCATGTTTTTACAGTGGCTGCTGGGGCCGCTGTCGGACCGTATTGGCCGCCGTCCGGTGATGTTGACCGGGGTGGTGTGGTTTATCGTCACCTGCCTGGCGACGCTGCTGGCGCAGACCATTGAGCAGTTCACCCTGCTGCGCTTCCTGCAGGGGATCAGCCTCTGCTTTATCGGCGCGGTCGGCTACGCGGCGATCCAGGAGTCCTTTGAGGAGGCGGTGTGTATTAAAATCACTGCCCTGATGGCCAACGTGGCGCTGATTGCTCCGCTGCTGGGGCCGCTGGTGGGCGCCGCCTGGGTGCATATCCTGCCGTGGGAGATGATGTTCGTGCTGTTCGCCGTGCTTGCTGCCATCTCGTTTGTCGGCCTGCAGCGAGCGATGCCGGAGACCGCGACGCGGCTGGGTGAAAAGCTGTCGGTCAAAGAGCTGGGCCGCGACTATCGGCTGGTGCTGAAGAACCTGCGCTTCGTCGCCGGCGCGCTGGCCACCGGCTTTGTCAGCCTACCGCTGCTGGCGTGGATTGCCCAGTCGCCGGTCATTATTATCAGCGGCGAACAAGCCACCAGCTATGAGTATGGCATGCTGCAGGTGCCGATTTTCGGCGCGCTGATTGCCGGCAACCTGGTGCTGGCGCGCCTGACTTCGCGCCGTACCGTGCGCTCGCTGATTATCATGGGCGGCTGGCCGATCGTGTTTGGCCTGCTCCTCTCCGCGGCGGCGACGGTGGTCTCTTCCCACGCCTATCTGTGGATGACCGCCGGCCTGAGCTTCTACGCCTTCGGGATTGGCCTGGCGAACGCCGGCCTGGTGCGCTTAACCCTGTTCGCCAGCGAGATGAGCAAAGGCACGGTTTCGGCGGCGATGGGAATGCTGCAGATGCTGATCTTCACCGTCGGCATCGAGCTCAGCAAACATGCTTACGAGCTGGGCGGCAATGGGCTGTTCAGCCTGTTTAACCTGCTGGGCGGGGTGCTGTGGCTGGGGCTGATGATCTACTTCCTGAAAGATAAAAGCGTCGGCAATTCGCAGCAGGGGTAACCGGTTTTCAACCCGGATGCGCTTGCATCCGGGTCTTATCAGGCGAACGGCGCTTCGCGATCCAACACCTTATCGATAATCTGCAGAACCCCCTCTTCGTTGTTGTGCGGCGCATGATAGCGGGCGACGGCTTTGACGTCTTCCCGGGCGTTGGCCATGGCGAAGCCAAACCCGGCGTGCTGCAGCATTTCGATATCGTTGCCGCTGTCGCCGAACGCCACCACCTCATGATCCTCGATGCCCCAGCGCTGCTGCAAAATACGCAGGCCGTTGGCTTTGTGCACCCCCGGGATAATTAAGTCGATGCTGCCGTAGCCGGTGGCCACTGCGGTCACCATGTCCCCCAGCGCCGCGTGCAGCCTCGGCTGAATTTCCGGGATCAGGCGGTCCGGCACGTTGAGACCAAATTTGAGGATGGTGTCATCGAGATGGTTAAAATCATCCACCAGTTCAAGGCGGTGATAATACTTCGCCGCCACCGTCTTCAGCGCGTCGTTGTAGCGGTTGAGGGTGTAGGCGCTGCGCTTCCCGCAGGCGATGATTTCGATATTCGGCAGCGTCTGCAGATGATCGACCACGGCGTTGAAATGGTGAACCGGCAGCTGGCAGTTGAAGACATCTTCATTGCCGCTCACTACCCAGCCGCCGTTTTCCGCCACGAAGGCGATCTGGTGGGCGATCTCCGGAAAGAAGGAGATCAGCTGGTAGTACTGGTTGCCGCTGGCGACCACGAAGCGAATGTTCTGCTCGCGCATTCGTTGATACTGGGCGAGGAAGCGCGGCCGGTTGTAGGTTTTGGCATCGCTTAAAAAGGTGCCGTCCATATCCACCGCAATCAGTTTGATGCTCATTAGCTGTTCTCCATAACGGGTTCAGACTGTGGCTTAGCCACCGCGCGGGCGACCAGCGCCGCCACCATCACCAGGCCCAGCACCACCAGCATCGCGCTGCGCAGGCCGAAGTGCTCGCCGAGGAAGCCCAACAGCGGCGGCCCGACGAGGAAAGCAAGATACCCGGTAATCGCCACCACGCTGACGCGCTTAGGGGCATCCGGACCGGTATCGCTGGCGGCGGAAATAGTCAGCGGGAAGCCGAGCGAGGCGCCGATGCCCCACAGCAGCACCGAGATGCCCGCCACCCAGGGGTTATCGACGAAGATAATCAGGCCGATACCCAGAGCGCCCATCACCGCGCTGCCGCGAACCACCGTCACCCGGCTGTAGCGATCGATAAACCAGCCGCCGGTAAAGCGGCCCAGCGTCATGCCGAGGGTGAAGCCGGCATAGATCAGCGAGCCGGAGGTGGGGCTAAAGCCGTGGCCGTCCACCATCAGCAGCGGCAGCCAGTCATTGGCCGAGCCTTCGGCAAAGGCCATCGCCAGGACGATGACCCCGATAAGCAGCAACTGCGCGTCGCGCCATACCGGCAGACCTTTCGCCTCGCCGTGGGCGGCTTCGGCGGCATTTTTACCGGTACCCTCCGGAATGGCGCGGATGGCAATGGCGATGGGCAGAATGGCCACCAGCGCGGCCGCCAGAATATGCGGAGCGGCGGGCAGGCCGAACCCGGTCACCGCCATGCCCACCCCGGCGCCGAACAGGGTGCCAAAGCTGTAGAAGCCGTGCATCATCGGCAGCACCGTTTTATTCATCTCCCGCTCAACCGCCGCCCCCTCGACGTTAATGGCGACCTCTGCCGAGCCAAAGCTGGCGCCAAAGATGGCCAGACCGAAGGCGAACAGCGGGGCGGAGGTGACCCACAGCGCCAGGCTGAGCACCAGCATGCCGAGTACGGCGAAGGACATGGTGGTGCGGATGACCTTGCGGGTGCCAAAGCGCTTCACCAGCCACGCCGAGCAGAGAATACCGCTCATCGATCCCACCGACAGGCCAAACAGCACGACGCCCATCTCTGCGGTAGAAAGCGCCAGCAGATCGCGGATCGCCGGCGTGCGGGTGGCCCAGGAAGCCATTAATAAGCCGGGGATGAAAAAGAACATAAACAGCGCCCACAGTCGAAGCTGGAGCGCTCTGCGCGAAGATTGCGTCGTCATCCGTAAACGCCTTAAAGGAGAAGAGTGAAGACAACAGTAGCAAGCATGTGTACATTTGTACATAAACCGGAAGAGGAAAATCATGGCCCGTAGACCGAACGATCCGCAGCGCCGCGAGCGCATCCTGCAGGCGACGCTGGACACCATCGCGGCGCACGGCGTCCATGCGGTGACGCACCGTAAAATCGCCACCTGCGCGAATGTGCCGCTGGGGTCGCTGACCTACTATTTCAGCGGCATCGAGGCGCTGATCGCGGAGGCGTTCAACCTGTTTACCGCCGAGATGTCGGCGCAGTATCAGCAAAGCTTCGCCGGGGTAACGAACCGGCAACAAGCCTGCGATGCCATCGCGGAGCTGATCTTCAGCGCCCAGGTGACCACGGCGCGCAATATGGAGCTGATGTACCAGCTGTACGCATTCTGCAGCAGCCAGCCAGCGCTGAAGGCGGTGATGCAGAACTGGATGCGGCGCAGCCAGCAGACGCTGGAGCAGTGGTTTACCCCCGACACCGCCCGCGGCCTCGACGCCTTTATCGAAGGGATGACCCTGCACTTTGTCACCGACCGCGCGCCGCTGTCGAAGGCGGCGATCCGCATGATGGTCGGGCAGCTGGCAGGGGAGAGGGCGCAGGAAGAGGGGCGCTGAGGCGGCGTTTCAGCCGGAATGGCTAAACGCAGGCAACAAAAAACCCATCAACCTTGAACCGAAGTGGCGGGGTTGATGGGCTCCACAAAATGGGGACATCAAAGAAAAGCAGTGGCATTACTTATGACTGATGCCCTGAGAAAAAGTTCTGCCTGTGGCGGCTTTTTTCGCAAAAAATTTATTGTAGCCCTGGCCAGATGATCACGATGAGCGTCCCGGCGAGGGTGAGCAGCACG
The DNA here is from genome assembly GCF_029967715.1 of Klebsiella sp. V115_8. Taxonomy (NCBI): domain Bacteria; kingdom Pseudomonadati; phylum Pseudomonadota; class Gammaproteobacteria; order Enterobacterales; family Enterobacteriaceae; genus Klebsiella; species Klebsiella sp. V115_8. The sequence goes on along the minus strand of NZ_JASCAR010000022.1, from coordinate 200,817 downwards.
TTGGCGATGGCGTAGGTGCCCGCATAGCCGAGCGCCGGGATGTTGCTGCGCGCGGTATCGCTGATGATCTCCATCGCCGGGGCGCAGGTGCGGGCCCCCATCATGGCGCCGAACAGCATCGCCCGGTTCATGCGCAGCACGTAGGCGCCGAACAGGAAGCAGATCACCACCGGCACCAGGCTGACGATAAGCCCGGCCGCCAGCATCTGGCCGCCGACGGCGCCCAGCCCGTTATTGATCCCGGCCCCGGCGCTGAGCCCGACCCCGGCCATAAACACCATCAGGCCAAACTCTTTCACCATGTTCAGCGCCCCCTGCGGGATATAGCCGAAGGTTGGGTGGTTGGCGCGCAGGAAGCCAAGCATGATGCCGGCGAACAGCAGGCCGGCGGCGTTGCCGATGCCGAAGCTGAAGGAGCTGAACTGGAAGGTGATCATGCCGATCATCAGGCCGACGATAAAGAAGGCGCAGAAGGCGAGGAGGTCGGTCACCTGGCTGTGAATGGAGATAAAGCCGATGCGGTCGGCTACGGTCTTCACGCGGCGGGCGTCGCCGCTGACCTGCAGCACGTCGCCTTTGTTCAGCACAACGTTGTCGTCGATAGGCATCTCGATCTGGCTGCGAATGACCCGGTTCAGGAAGCAGCCGTGATCGGTAAGCTTGAGCTGCGCCAGGCGGCGGCCGACGGCGTTGTGGTTTTTGACCACAATCTCTTCGGTGACGATGCGCATGTCGAGCAGGTCGCGGTCGAAAACCTCTTTACCGTTGCGGAAGCTCGGGTCGAGGCGGGCGTGCGCGTCCGGGTAGCCCACCAGCGCAATATCGTCGCCCATCTGCAGCACCGCGTCGCCATCCGGGTTGGCCAGAATGCCGTTGCGGCGGATGCGTTCGATATAGCAGCCGGTCTGGCGATAAATGCCCAGCTCGCGCAGATTTTTGCCATCCGCCCATGCCACCAGCTCCGGGCCGACGCGATAGGCGCGGATCACCGGCAGGTAGACTTTACGTTTGGAATCGGTATCGAGGCCGCGCTCGCGGGCGATTTGCTGGGCGCTGGTCTGCAGATCCTGATGCTGCAGCTTGGGCATATAGCGGGCGCCGACGATCAGGCTCACCAGACCAACCAGGTAGGTCAGGGCATAGCCGAGGCTCAGGTGGTCAAGCGACTGCGCCAGCTGATCGCTGGGCAGGCCGAAATGGCGCAGGGTGTCCCCCGCGCCCACCAGCACCGGGGTGGAGGTCATCGCCCCCGCCAGCATACCGGCGGTGAGCCCGATATCCCAGCCGAACACTTTACCCAGCACCATGGCGATCAGCATCGCGCTACCGACCATCACCAGGGCCAGCATCAGATAGTTTTTCCCGTCGCGGAAAAAAATCGAAAAAAAGTTAGGACCGGCTTCCACGCCGACGCAAAAAATAAACAACATAAAGCCGAGATTAAGGGCATCGGTGTTAATCGCGAAATGCTGCTGACCTAATAATAGAGAAACGACTAAAACGCCAATGGAATTACCAAGTTGTACTGAGCCGAGACGCAGTTTTCCCAGGCATAGTCCTAATGCAAGTACAACGAATAATAACAGGATGTAATTCCCGTTTAACAAATCTGCGACGTTTATATTCACGAAAGCCAACTTCTCGTTTACTAGTAAGTTGTTGAAGGAAATGGTTATTTGGTCTAAGGTTGCTCAGGCGTTCGCGTTGTCGCGAACCTATTCTGGCACCCTGTTATAACCAGCAAAAATATACCCGCTAGTTTAATCCTTCCTGGATGCGGCGGCTAGTGACAATCGTTTTTAGGCTGGTAGGGGAGTTATTGGCATGGATTGCCGAAATGCTTTATCTGACTGGGCGACGTGGACGTGAGTTAGAGGCAACATCAGGAGGATACGGTGAAATCTGAGCGTAGTTGGGCCGGCATTATCTGTGGCTTCGTTCTGTTCATTGTGGTGTGCTTATCGTTGTTGTTACATATGAAAGGGGCCTTTCGCGCCAGCGGCAACCCGGAGCTGGGCCTGCTCTTCTTTTTGCTGCCAGGGGCGGCGGCGAGCTGTCTCTCTCCCGGACGGCGGGTGCTGCGTCCTTTGCTCGGCGCGATACTGGCGGCGCCGGTCTGTATGGTGACGATGCGGCTGTTTTTCGTCACGCACCGGACGTTCTGGCAGGAGATGGCGTGGGTACTGAGCGCGGTGTTCTGGTGTGCGCTCGGGGCGTTGTGCTTTTTGTTTATCTGCGCCTGGCTTGATACCTGGCGCAGTCATTCATCGAGTAAATAAATTTACTCAGGCAAACAGGCCAAGGTTCTCTTTCGCCCAGGCTTCGAAATCGGTGCAACCGCCGATGTGTTTCTGGTCGACGAAAATCTGCGGTACGGTTTCAACCGGTTTGCCGACGGTTTTTTCCAGATCAGCTTTGCTGATGCCTTCGGCGTGAATATCCACGTAACGGTAGTTAAAGTCATCACGCTCGTTGGTCAGTTTTTCTGCCAGCTCTTTGGCGCGAACGCAGTAAGGGCAGCCTGGACGACCAAAAATAACGGTAAACATTGCTTCTCTCCTTAAACCTCAGCCGGATGGCGAATGGCGCTTATGATGCCTGCATTGGCCGGTGAGGGAAAGAAGGTTCTGCCTTTTGCTTCGATGGTTTACGGCTATGTTTGATAAATGTCGTACTATCAAAACCCGTATACTGACCCGGCGGCGCGGTGGCATTGGCTGGCGCGCCGCGTTTATCAACCGGAGAGGCGTGATGCGAAAATTTGCCCCGTTGCCAAAAAGCATACTGCTGGTTGAGATCCTCGGGATGGGGCTGTTAACCCTCGCCTGGCTCTCGCTTAACCAGTATGTCCAGCTGCCTGCGCCCATTGCCAGCCCGACCGCGGCGCTGGTGATGCTCTTTGCCGGGATCGTGCTGATGATCCCCGCCGCCATCGTCGTGATGTGGCGGATGGCGCAGATCGTGGCCCCGCAGTTAACCCACTCTCCTGAGCCTGAATCCTTGTCTGACAGAGAAAAACGAAATGACGCCGACCATTGAGCTGCTGCGCAGCCACCGTTCTATCCGCCACTTCACCGATGCGCCCGTGAGCGACGAACAGCGCGCGGCGATTATCGCCAGCGCGCAAGCGGCATCTACCTCGAGTTTTTTACAGTGCACCTCCATCATCCGTATTACCGACCCGGCCCTGCGTGAACGTCTGGTCCCGCTGACCGGCGGCCAGCAGCACGTCGCCCAGGCGGCGGAGTTTTGGGTCTTCTGCGCCGACTTTAACCGCCACCTGCAGATCTGCCCGCAGGCGGAGCTGGGGCTGGCGGAACAGCTGCTGATCGGCGTTGTCGATACGGCGCTGCTGGCGCAAAACGCGCTGACCGCCGCCGAGTCCCTCGGGCTGGGTGGCGTCTATATCGGCGGGTTGCGCAACAGCATCGAGGCGGTGACCGAGCTGCTGGAGCTGCCGCAGCACGTTCTGCCGCTGTTCGGTCTTTGCCTTGGCTGGCCGGCGGATAATCCGGACATCAAGCCGCGGATGCCGGCCGACATGCTGGTGCATGAGAACCGCTATCAGCCGCTGGATAACGCGCTGCTGGCGGAGTATGACGAACAGCTGGCGCACTATTATCTGTCGCGCGGCAGCAACGCCCGCCGCGATACCTGGAGCGATCATATCCGTCGCACTATCGTGAAAGAGAGTCGTCCGTTTATTCTCGACTATCTGCATAAGCAGGGGTGGGCAACGCGCTGATTACGTGTACACTGCTGCTCCGGCCAGGCGGTATCCGACGCTGGCGGCAGGAAAGGTGGAAGTGTGTTCGATAGCTGAGGCCCGCCAGTGCGGGTCTTTTTGCAGAGGTGCAGGATGAAAATTGCCATATTATCCCGGGATGGAACGCTTTATTCATGTCGACGCCTGCGCGAAGCGGCGCAACAGCGCGGGCATCAGGTCGAGATCCTCGATCCGCTTTCCTGTTATATGAACGTCAGCCCGGTGGCCTCTTCGATCCACTATAAAGGGCGCCAGCTGCCGCACTTTGATGCGGTGATCCCGCGCATTGGCTCGGCGATTACCTACTATGGCACCGCGGCCCTGCGTCAGTTTGAGCTCCTGGGAAGCTATCCGCTGAACGAATCGGTCGCCATCACCCGCGCTCGCGATAAGCTGCGCTCGCTGCAGCTGCTGGCGCGCCAGGGCATCGATCTGCCGCTGACCGGCATCGCTCACTCCCCCGATGACACCAGCGATCTGATCGCCATGGTCGGCGGCGCGCCGCTGGTGGTGAAGCTGGTGGAGGGCACCCAGGGGATCGGCGTGGTGCTGGCGGAGACCCGCCAGGCGGCGGAGAGCGTGATCGACGCCTTTCGCGGGCTGAACGCCCACATCCTGGTGCAGGAGTACATTGCCGAGGCGAAAGGCTGCGATATTCGCTGCCTGGTGGTCGGCAATGAGGTGGTGGCGGCGATCGAACGGCGGGCGAAAGAGGGCGATTTTCGCTCTAACCTGCACCGTGGCGGCATGGCTACGGTGGCGCAGATTAGCGATGAGGAGCGCGCCATTGCCATCAAGGCGACGCAAACCCTGGGCCTGGACGTCGCCGGTGTCGATATTTTACGCGCCACCCGCGGGCCGCTGGTGATGGAGGTGAATGCCTCGCCCGGACTGGAAGGCGTGGAAACCACCTCCGGCGTGGACATCGCCAGCAGGATGATCGCCTGGATCGAGCGCCAGGCGACACCGGAATTCTGTTTGAAAATAGGCGGCTAACCGCCGGATGCAAGACTGTCATGGTATGCGGCGCTTTTTTTGCGTAAGCTATGGCGTCGTTTTTCCACTGTAAGAGGTCACAGGCACTATGGATTCACTGGTCGTTCCAGGTCTGGATACGCTACGTCGCTGGCTGGATGAGATCGGCATCAGCTTTTTTGAGTGCGATTCCTGTCAGGCATTGCACCTGCCGCATATGCAGAATTTCGACGGTATTTTTGATGCCAAAATTGACCTGGTGGATAACGTGGTGCTCTTTTCCGCCCTGGCGGAGGTGAAGCCGTCTGCTTTACTGGCGCTGTCGGCGGATCTCTCGGCCATCAACGCCAGTTCGTTAACCGTGAAGGCGTTTATCGACATTCAGGACGATAATTTGCCCAAGCTGGTGGTCTGCCAGTCGCTGTCTATCGGCCCCGGGGTGACGATGGAGCAGTTCGCCTGGTTCTTCCGCCAAAGCGAGGAGCAGATCTCGATGGTGATCCTCGAAGCCGGCGCCAATCAGCTGCTGTATAAAGGCGAAGAAGAAGAGCCGGCCGCAGAAAACGTGCAATACCATTTTCTTCACTAAACCTGCCTAAAATTAGCGCAGCCACTACCGCAGCGGCTGCGTATTACCCGCTTTTATTCTGCATTTAACCTTTCTTTAAAGCATTATTCACCGCCATTCAGGCCGTTTTGGCTTATCACGTAGACCGTTATTGCATAAAAATTTGATAAAAGGCGTTTTTTTACCTGGGCTATAGCCTCTTATTCTGGCTACAGTTATTCTGGCGATGCTTCCAGTTGCGAGCAACCACTCCGGGAGAGATCCGCTCTCCTTTTCTCAGGCAATGAAAAAATATGCATGATTTTTGCATGCGTAGAAATGCGTATATTTGAGCCCGTAAGTTAACGGGCGTTGAGAAGGAAAAGAGATATGACCGCCTTTGGTAAAAAATGGTTAACAGGTCTGGTTACGGGTGCGCTGATGGCCGTCTCTGCCGGTTCGCTCGCCGCCGAACAAAAAACCCTGCATGTCTATAACTGGTCTGATTATATTGCGCCGGACACCGTGGCCAATTTCGAAAAAGAGACCGGGATTAAAGTCGTGTATGACGTTTTTGATTCCAATGAAGTGCTGGAAGGTAAATTAATGGCCGGCAGCACCGGTTTCGATCTGGTGGTGCCATCGGCCAGCTTCCTTGAGCGCCAGCTGGCGGCGGGCGTGTTCCAGCCGTTGGATAAGAGCAAGCTGCCTAACTGGAAGAATCTCGACCCCGAAGTGCTGAAGCTGGTCGCCAAGCATGACCCGGAGAATAAATACGCCATGCCTTACCTGTGGGCGACGACGGGCATTGGCTACAACGTTGATAAAGTGAAAGCCGTCCTCGGCAAAGATGCGCCGGTGGACAGCTGGGATCTGGTGCTGAAGCCGGAGAACCTTGAAAAACTGAAAAGCTGCGGCGTCTCCTTCCTCGACGCGCCGGAAGAGATTTTCGCCACCGTGCTGAACTACCTTGGCAAGGATCCGAACAGCAGCAAAGCGAATGATTACACCGGTCCGGCCACCGATCTGCTGCTGAAGCTGCGGCCGAACATCCGCTACTTCCACTCTTCGCAATATATTAACGACCTCGCCAATGGCGACATCTGCGTGGCGATCGGCTGGGCAGGGGACGTCTGGCAGGCGGCGAACCGCGCGAAAGAGGCGAAGAACGGCGTCAACGTCTCCTACTTTATTCCGAAGGAAGGCGCCCTGGCGTTCTTTGACGTCTTTGCGATGCCGGCCGACGCTAAGAATAAAGATGAGGCCTATCAGTTCCTTAACTATCTGATGCGCCCGGATGTGATCGCCAAAATCAGCGACCAGGTGTTCTACGCCAACGGCAACAAGGCCTCCACGCCGCTGGTCAGCGAGACTATCCGTAACAACCCGGCGATTTATCCGCCAGCGGATGTGTTCGCCAAACTGTTCACGCTGAAGGTGCAGGATCCGAAGATCGACCGCGTGCGCACCCGCGCGTGGACCAAAGTGAAGAGCGGTAAATAAACTCTGACGGCCCGGTAAGCGGGCCGTATCAGAACGGCACTCGCCGGGAAATGGCAGCGCGCCCGGCGAGCAGAAGCACCAGGATGGTGCACCTGCACTGTTAAGCACGAAGTATGGCACCGGACCATATGGTGATCGTTTTTTTGCCGGAGAGCACCCGATTGAACGACGTAATGCCCCGCCCACAGGCGAAAGCCCCCAAAGCGCTGACCCCGCTGCTGGAAATCCGTAACTTAACCAAGTCGTTTGATGGCCAGCACGCTGTCGACGATGTCAGTCTCACTATTTATAAAGGCGAAATTTTTGCTCTGCTGGGCGCATCAGGCTGCGGGAAATCGACCCTGCTGCGCATGCTGGCGGGCTTTGAGCAACCGACCGCCGGACAGATTATGCTCGACGGCGTGGATCTGGCGCGCGTACCGCCCTATCAGCGGCCTATCAATATGATGTTCCAGTCCTACGCCCTATTTCCCCATATGACCGTTGAGCAGAATATCGCTTTCGGTCTGAAGCAGGATCGTCTGCCTAAGGCGGAAATCACCGCCCGGGTGCAGGAGATGCTGGCTCTGGTGCACATGCAGGAGTTCGCTAAACGTAAGCCGCACCAGCTCTCTGGCGGTCAACGCCAGCGCGTCGCGTTGGCGCGCAGCCTGGCGAAACGACCAAAGCTGCTGCTGCTCGACGAGCCGATGGGGGCGCTGGATAAAAAGCTGCGCGATCGCATGCAGCTGGAGGTGGTGGATATTCTTGAGCGCGTTGGCGTGACCTGCGTGATGGTGACTCACGATCAGGAAGAGGCCATGACCATGGCGGGCCGTATCGCCATCATGAACCGCGGCAAGTTTGTGCAGATTGGCGAACCGGAAGAGATTTACGAGCACCCGACCACCCGCTACAGCGCCGAGTTCATCGGCTCGGTGAACGTCTTTGAAGGGCTGGTGAAAGAGCGTCTGGAAGATGGCCTGGTGCTGCGCTCGCCGGGACTGGTGCATCCGCTGAAGGTCGACCCCGACGCCTCGGTGGTGGACAACGTGCCGGTGTGGGTGGCGCTGCGTCCGGAGAAAATCATGCTGTGCGATGAACCGCCGGCGGATGGCTACAATTTTGCCGTCGGCGAGGTGATTCATATCGCCTATCTGGGGGACCTCTCCATCTACCATGTGCGCCTACAAAGCGGGCAGATGATCAGCGCCCAGCTGCAGAATGAGCACCGCCATCGGAAAGGGACGCCCACCTGGGGCGACGAGGTGCGTTTATGCTGGGATGCGGACAGCTGCGTTGTACTGACGGTGTAAGGAGAGGGCGATGAGTACCGTTGAATCCCCGTCAGGGGCGAAAAAACCGGGCGGCTTCGCGCTGTGGGCGGCGCGCCTGCAGATGGCGCATGGCCGCAAGCTGGTGATCGCGCTGCCCTATCTGTGGCTGATCCTGTTGTTTATGCTGCCGTTCCTGATCGTGTTCAAGATAAGTCTTGCCGAGATGGCGCGGGCGATCCCTCCCTACACCGATCTGATGGAGTGGGCGGATGGTCAGCTGACGCTGACCCTTAACTTTGCCAACTTCCTGCAGCTGACCGACGATCCGCTCTATTTTGAGGCTTATCTGCAGTCGCTGCAGGTGGCGGGCATCTCGACGCTCTGCTGCCTGCTGCTGGGCTATCCGCTGGCCTGGGCGGTGGCGCACAGCAAGCCGTCGACGCGCAATATTCTGCTGTTGCTGGTGATCCTCCCGTCGTGGACGTCGTTTTTGATCCGCGTCTATGCCTGGATGGGACTGCTGAAAAGCAACGGGGTGTTGAATAACTTCCTGCTGTGGCTAGGGGTTATCGATCAGCCGCTGGAGATCCTGCACACCAACCTGGCGGTATATATCGGTATCGTCTATGCCTATCTGCCGTTTATGGTGCTGCCTATCTACACCGCGCTGACCCGCATCGACTATTCGCTGGTGGAGGCCTCGCTGGATCTCGGCGCCCGGCCGCTGAAGACCTTCTTTCAGGTGATCGTTCCGCTCACCAAAGGGGGGATTATCGCTGGCTCCATGCTGGTGTTTATCCCGGCGGTGGGGGAGTTCGTGATCCCGGAGCTGCTGGGCGGGCCGGACAGCATTATGATTGGCCGCGTGCTGTGGCAGGAGTTCTTTAACAACCGTGACTGGCCGGTGGCTTCGGCGGTGGCGATTGTCATGCTGCTGCTGCTGATCGTGCCGATCATGTGGTTCCATAAGCACCAGCAAAAACAGATGGGAGAGCAGGGATGAACGACTTGCCGGTAGTACGCTCGCCGTGGCGCATTCTGATCCTCGTGCTCGGGTTCACCTTCCTCTATGCCCCGATGCTGATGCTGGTGATCTACTCCTTCAATAGCTCAAAGCTGGTGACGGTCTGGGCCGGGTGGTCAACGCGCTGGTATAGCGAGCTGTTCCACGATGACGCGATGATGAGCGCGGTGGGGCTCAGCCTGACTATCGCCGCCTGCGCGGCGACGGCGGCGGCGATCCTTGGCACCATCGCCGCGGTGGTGATGGTGCGCTTTGGACGTTTTCGCGGCTCCAACGGCTTCGCGTTTATGATCACCGCGCCGCTGGTCATGCCGGACGTGATCACCGGGCTCTCGCTGCTGCTGCTGTTCGTGGCGCTGGGACATGCCATCGGCTGGCCGTCGGATCGCGGGATGCTGACCATCTGGCTGGCGCACGTCACCTTCTGTACCGCCTACGTGGCGGTGGTGATCTCCTCGCGCCTGCGTGAGCTGGACCACTCGATCGAAGAGGCGGCGATGGATCTGGGCGCCGCGCCGCTGAAGGTCTTCTTCGTCATCACGCTGCCGATGATTATGCCAGCGGTGATCTCCGGCTGGCTGCTGGCCTTCACGCTGTCGCTGGATGACCTGGTGATCGCCAGCTTTGTCTCTGGTCCCGGGGCCACGACCTTGCCGATGCTGGTCTTCTCCAGCGTGCGCATGGGGGTCAACCCGGAGATTAACGCACTGGCGACGCTCATCCTCGGCGTGGTCGGCGTTGTTGGTTTTATCGCCTGGTATTTGATGGCCCGCGCAGAAAAGCAGCGAGTGCGCGATATCCAGCGTGCAAGACAAGGCTGAACCACCTAAAATCGGTACAGCAGCCTCCGGTCGGCGCCACTCTGTGGCGCCGTTTTCATGGAAGACATTACGTTGGGATTGTTTACGAAAACTCGCTCATCGCATGCCCGCCTTAACGTCCCTGCGCTGGTGCAGGTGGCGGCCTTTGCGATTATTTTGATTCGCGGTCTGGATCTGCTGATGATCCTCAATTTGTTGGGCCTGCAGGGGCTGAACGAATTCATACACCGTAGCGTCCAGACCTGGAACCTGACGCTGATCTTCCTCGGCAGCCTGGCGCTGGTGTTTATCGAAATCTGGTGCGCCTTCTCGCTGGTGAAAGGGCGCAACTGGGCGCGCTGGGTCTATCTGCTGACGCAGATAATAGCCGCCGGCTACCTGTGGGCGGCGTCGCTGGGCTACGGGTATCCGGAGCTGTTCAGTATTCCCGGCGAATCCAAACGGGAGATCTTCCACTCGCTGGTGATGCAAAAACTGCCGGATCTGCTGGTCCTGACGCTGCTGTTTGTGCCAGCGACCTGCCGTCGGTTTTTCCGCCTGCAATAACGGTGATACAATCCCCGCCCCTGGAATTTTGAAGGTCAATTATGCATTGCGCACTCTACGACGCCGGCCGCTGCCGTTCCTGTCAATGGCTGGAACGGTCGGTTCCGCAACAGCTCGCCGATAAAATGGCCGACCTGCGCACGCTGCTGGCGGCAATCCCCGTCGCCGACTGGGGCGAGCCGGTCAGCGGGCCGGAGGCGGCTTTCCGTAACAAGGCCAAAATGGTGGTCAGCGGCAGCGTTGAGCGTCCGCTGCTGGGGATGCTGCACCGCGATGGCACCCCGGTGGACCTCACCGACTGCCCGCTCTATCCCGCCGAGTTTGCGCCGGTGTTTGCCGGCCTGAAGCCCTTTATCGCCCGCGCCGGGTTAACTCCCTACAACGTCGCGCGCAAGCGCGGGGAGCTGAAATATCTGCTGCTGACCGCCAGCCAGCAGGGGGAGATGATGCTGCGCTTTGTGCTGCGCTCAGAGGCCAAGGTGGCCCAGCTGCGCGCCGCGCTGCCCTGGCTGCAGGCACAGCTCCCGCAGCTCAAGGTGATCACGGCGAATATCCAGCCGGTGCATATGGCAATCATGGAAGGCGAGCAGGAGATCTTCTTCACCGAACAGCAGGCGCTGGGCGAGGTCTTTAATGAGGTGCCGCTGTGGATCCGTCCGCAAAGCTTCTTTCAGACTAACCCGACGGTAGCCAGCCGGCTGTACGCCACCGCCCGCGACTGGGTGCGCGCGCTGCCGGTCCAGCATATGTGGGATCTGTTTTGCGGCGTCGGCGGTTTTGGCCTGCACTGCGCGACGCCGGCGATGCGCCTGACCGGGATAGAGATAGCCCCGGAAGCGATCGCCTGCGCCAGGCAGTCTGCCGCGCAGCTGGGGCTCGGCAATCTGCATTTTCAGGCGCTGGACTCCACGCGGTTCGCCACGCATGAAGCGGATATCCCGCAGCTGGTACTGGTCAACCCGCCGCGACGCGGCATTGGCCCTGAACTGTGCGACTATTTAAGCCGCATGGCGCCGCCCTACATTATCTATTCCAGCTGTAACGCCCGCACCATGGCGACCGACATTGCCCGTCTTAGCGGCTATCGCGTCGAGCGGGTCCAGCTGTTTGATATGTTCCCTCATACCGCCCACTACGAAGTGCTGACCCTGCTGGTCCGCGAAGTTTAAACAAAATGTGAAGGCTTTGCGCCGCCGAAATCGGGTAAGCTTGACGCAGCATGTTTTGTTATTGGTGGGGGGAATCTAATGGCCAAAACCATTCTGCTGGTGGAAGATGATGAGGATATAGCCACGCTGCTGCGGCTCAATCTGCAGGATGAGGGCTATCAGATTGTGCATGAGGCCGATGGCGGCCAGGCCCTCGCCCGACTGGAAACGCGGGTCTGGGATGCGGTGATCCTCGATTTGATGCTGCCCGGCGTCGATGGCCTGGAGATCTGCCGGCGCATCCGCCAGATGACCCGCTATCTGCCGGTGATCATCATCAGCGCTCGCACCAGCGAAATGCACCGTGTGCTGGGCCTGGAGATGGGCGCCGACGACTATCTGGCGAAACCCTTTTCGTTACTGGAACTTATCGCCCGCGTTAAAGCGCTGTTTCGTCGCCAGGAGGCGATGGGGCAGAACCTGCTGATGGACGCCGGGCGCCTGTCCTGCCATGGTCTGAGCATCGATCCGCTGTCCCGCGAAGTGAGGCTGCGCGGCGAGATGGTGGACCTCACGCCGCGCGAATTCGAGCTTCTGTATTACTTTGCCCGCCATCCCGGGGAGGTGTTTTCCCGGCTGGCGCTGCTGGAGCAGGTCTGGGGATATCAGCATGAGGGCTATGAGCACACGGTCAATACCCATATCAACCGCCTGCGCAGTAAAATCGAACGTGACCCGGCCGAGCCGGACATCATTCTGACCGTCTGGGGAAAAGGCTATAAGTTCGCCCCGGTGACCCAGGAGGCCGCCCCGTGATCCGCCGCCTGAGCCTCAGCCAGCGGCTGGCGCTGGTGGTGGTCTCCCTGCTGATGCTGTGCGCGGCGGCGGTGTGCGCCGTTCAGTTACACAGCAGCGCGCAGTATGGCAACGCCATGGTGCAGCGCCTCTCCGCCGGGCTGGCTCAGCAAATAGTGGCCCGCGAACCGCTGCTGGACGCCCACGGCGAGGTCAACCGGCAAACCCTGAAGTCGCTGTTTGACCGCCTGATGACCTTTAATCCCAGCGTGGAGCTCTATCTGCTGTCGCCTGATGGCGACCTGCTGGCCGATGCGGCGCCGCCGGGCCATATCCAGCGCCAGCGGATCGACATGGCGCCGGTACAGGTTTTTCTCACCGGCAGTACGTCGCCGGTGTATGGCGACGATCCCCGCAGCCTTGACGGGCGAAAAGTCTTCAGCGCCGCCCCGCTGCGCGTCGACGGCCAGCTGCGCGGCTACCTGTATATCATTTTGCAGGGGGAGACCTTTAATCAGCTGGCGGCCGACGCCTGGCAAAAAACGCTGTGGAGCATTGTTCTGTGGACCCTGCTGCTGGTGGCCCTGTTTGGTCTGCTGGCGGGAGGCCTGGCATGGTTCTGGGTTACCCGGCCTGTCCGCCAGCTCACCGCCCAGGTGGCGGCGAACGATCGGGACAGCATCAGCGCCATCAAAACCCTGGCGGCCCGCACGCCGGAGCCACAGCCCGGTAACGAGGTAGCGGTCCTTGAGAACCGCTTTATTGACCTTGCCCGGCAGATAGCCGGTCAGTGGGATCGGCTGGCCGACAGCGACCGCCAGCGCCGCGAATTTGTGGCCAATATTTCCCACGATTTGCGCACACCGCTGACTTCGCTGCTGGGGTATCTGGAAACGCTGACCCTGAAGGACGAAAGGCTGACCGCCGAGGAGCGCAGGCAGTATCTCACCATCGCCCTGCGCCAGGGCAACAAGGTGCGCCATCTTTCACAGCAGCTGTTTGAGCTGGCGCGACTGGAGCACGGGAGCATTAAGCCGCAGCGCGAGCGTTTCGCGATGGGGGAGCTGATTTCCGACGTGGCGCAGAAGTTTGAACTCACCGCCCGCACGCGCGAGGTGAACCTGCAAATTGATGTGCCGGGGCCGTTGCCGCTGATCAACGCCGATGTGTCGATGATTGAGAGGGTGGTGACCAACCTGCTCGATAACGCGATGCGGCATACTCCCGTCGGCGGGGAGATCCGTCTGGCGGTCTGGCAGGAGAATCAACAGCTCCAGGTTGAAGTGGCAGACAACGGAACGGGCGTCGATGCCGCGCTGCGCGATGATCTGTTCCAGCGGCCGTCGGCGTTGTCTACCCAGGCGTCGCGGGAGGATCGCGGTGGGTTAGGGCTGCTGATTGTGAAACGGATGCTGGAGCTGCACGGGGGCGGGATCCGGCTGGTGGAGTCGGTAAGCGGGGCGCGGTTCAGGTTCTTCGTGCCACTTTGAGAAATTGCCGGGTGGCGGCTACGCCTTACCCGGCTACGGGGACGGCCGGGTAAGCGCAGCGCCACCCGGCAAAAAAGTTACTCCGGGAACCACTGGTTGCTGATTTTCTGGTAGGTACCGTCGGCTTTAATCGCCTTCAGCGCGGCGTTCAGTTTCTCCAGCAGCGCCTTGTTATCCGGGCGCACGGCAATCCCAAGGCCGGTGCCGAAGTATTGCGGATCGGTTACTTTCGGCGTGGCTGCCCCCAGCTGCGGGTTGGTTTTCAGCCACTCGTTGACCACCGCCGTGTCGCCGAACACGCCGTCGATACGGCCATTTTTCAGGTCGATAATCGCGTTCTGGTAGCTGTCATAGGCGACGGTCTTCACCTCAGGATGTTTATCCTGCAGATATTTCTGGTGGGTGGTGCCGTTTTCCATGCCGATCCGTTTGCCTTTCAAATCATCGAACGAGTGGAACGCGTCTTTTTTGGCGATCACCAGCGCGGAGTTGGCGTAGTACGGGTCGGTGAAGGCCACCTGCTTGCTGCGTTCCGGCGTAATATCCATTCCGGAAATCACCGCGTCATACTTCTTAAACTTCAGCGCCGGGATCAGGCTGTCAAACGCGTGGTTGGTAAAGGTGCATTCTGCCTGCATTTGTTTGCACAGCGCATGGGCCAGATCGATATCAAAGCCGACAATCTGGTTATTCGCGTCCATCGATTCAAACGGCGGATAGGTCGCGGACACGCCGAAGCTGATTTTCTCCGCGGCGGCGGCGCCGAAGGTGAACGTGGTGAGCAGTGCAGCCAGAACTAACTTTTTCATCGTGGAACTCCCGTCTGTCAATCTTATGATTATTCGCCGTGTCTGCGGCATAGGGTGACAATGCCATTAAATGAATTTGTATTCAATAAAAATGATTAAATATTTTATTTTATATAAAAAAAGACGGACAGGTATTAGACTTGTCCGTCTTGTTGTTCGCTTATTATGCAAATACGCCAGGCGCTAGTTACGCCGTTCGAAAGCTAGCGCTTTGCGCTCCACCAGGCGCATCAACAGGGTCAGCAACCCGTTGACGATGAGATAAATAATCCCGGCGGCGCCGAACACCATCACGTCGTAGGTCCGTCCGTACAGCAGCTGGCCGTGACCCATCACTTCCATCAGGGTGATGGTGTAGGCCAGAGAGGTACTTTTGAACACCAGCACCACTTCGTTGGAGTAGGACGACAGCGCGCGTTTAAAGGCGTACGGCAGCAGGATCGCCAGGGTATCCTTTTTACTCATCCCCAGCGCGCTGCACGACTGCCATTGCCCGTCGGGGATCGCCCGGATGGCGCCGTAAAACAGCTGGGTGGTATAGGCGGCGCTGTTAAGCGACAGGGCGATCAGGGCGCACAGCCACGGCTCGGAGATAAGATGCCACAGCCATGGATATTCCTGCAGCGAAGGAAACTGCCCGGGGCCATAGTAGATCAGGAAGATCTGCACCAGCAGCGGCGTACCGGTAAACAGGGTGATGTAGCCGCGCACTATCCACACCAGCCCCGGCGTCTTCAGCGTCAGGATAATGGTAAAGATCAGCGACAGGATCAGCGCCACGATAATCGACGCCACGGTCAGCGTCAGGCTGGTATGCAGGCCTTTCAGCAGTTCGGGTAAGTAGTCGAGCATCAGCCTGGTCTCCGTTCGAAGCGCGTCGCACGCTGGTCAATCCGCTTAAGGATGTATTGACTCAACAGGGTGATGACGAGATAGATTGCTGCGGCAATGATATACCAGTTAAAGGGCTCCTGAGTGCGGGTGGCGATGCTTTTGGTCTGCAGCATCAGATCGTTGACGCTGATCAGGCTCACCAGCGCGGTGTCCTTCAGCAGCACCAGCCACTGGTTGCCGAGACCGGGCAGGGCATGGCGCCACATCTGCGGCATCACCAGGCGGAAGAAAATGGCCGCTTTCGACAGCCCCAGCGCCTGGCCGGACTCCCACTGACCCTGCGGAACGGCTTTCAGCGCGCCGCGCAGCGTTTGCGAGGCGTAGGCGGCATACAGCAGCGACAGGGCGATCGCCCCGCAGAGGAACGGACTGACGTCAAAGTTCTCAATCTGCATCTGCACCGGGATCTGCGTGAACCCGAGCGGGATGGTGAAACCGTCAGAGAGCGTCAGCAGCAGCTGGGACGAGCCGAAATAGATAAACAGCACCACCAGAATTTCCGGTAGGCCGCGCAGAATGGTCACAATGCCGGTTGCAAGCCAGGCTACCGGGCGCCATTTCACTGACTCCAGTACCGCGAAGAGCATCGCCAGGACGAGGCCGATGGCGAGCGCGCAAACGGCAAGGCCGACGGTCATCCCGGCGGCGCTTGCTAATGGAAAAATTTCGTTCATTCAGTCTTACTTCTGGAACCATTTGTTATAGATGGTCTGGTAAGTGCCGTCTTTCTTCACTTTTTCCAGCGCAGCGTTAAATTTCTGCTGCAGGTCGGTGTTGCCCTGACGCACGGCAATGCCCAGCCCGGTGCCGAAATAGGCTTTGTCGGTCACTTTATCGCCCACGGCCGCCAGCTTCGGATTGCTCTTCAGCCATTCGGTGACCACGGCGGTATCACCGAAGACTGCGTCAATACGACCGTTCTGCAGATCCAGCTTCGCATTCTGGTAGCTGTCGTAAGGCACGGTGGTGATTTCCGGATGTTTATCCGTGATAAATTTCTGGTGGGTGGTGCCGTTCTGTACGCCCACTTTTTTGCCCTTCAGCTGGTCAATGCTGGTGAACTTGCCCTGCTGACCGACGAACAGCGCCGAGTTGTCATAATACGGGGTGGAGAACAGGACCTGCTTTTCACGCTCAGGCGTGATGTCCATCCCGGCCATGACCGCGTCGAAACGGCGGAATTTCAGGCCCGGGATCAGGCTGTCAAAGGCCTGGTTGGTAAAGGTACAGGTGGCGTCGATCTCTTTACACAGCGCGTTAGCCAGATCCACATCGAAACCGACGATCTGGTTGTTGGCATCCACCAGCTCAAACGGAGGGTAGGAGGCCTCGGTGGCGAAACGAATGGTTTGCGCGGCGGAAGCGGAGAGGCTCATGCCTGCGAGCAGGGCGGCAATCAGTACTTTTTTCATCGTCATTTCCCCGAAAAACATCAGTGTGAAAGATAGTTTTTAAACGCGTCAGTTTGCGGATGCGTGAAGCAGGAGGCATCCCCTTGCTCGACGATATGGCCATTTTCCATATACACCACCCGGCTGGCCGTCTTGCGCGCCACTTCAACTTCATGGGTGACGATAACCTGGGTGATGCCGGTTTCAGCCAGCTCGCGGATGATGCTAACGATCTGGGCGGTGATTTCCGGGTCGAGCGCCGCGGTAGGCTCATCGAACAACAGAACCTGCGGCTCCATCATCAGCGCGCGGGCGATCGCCACACGCTGCTGCTGACCGCCGGATAAATGCAGCGGGTAACGATCGCTGTAGGGCTTCAGACGCAGGCGCTCCAGCAGCTTCTCAGCGCGAGCCAGCGCCTGATCCTTGCTTAACCCCAGTACGCGACAGGGGGCCTCGATCAGGTTCTGCTGTACCGTCAGGTGCGGCCACAGGTTGTACTGCTGAAAGACCATGCCGACGTTCTGCCGCAGTTCGCGAATCGCTTTATCGGACGGCGCTCTGGTGAAGTCGAAATGGTTACCGGCGATGGTTAATGAACCGGAACGCGGCATCTCCAGCAGGTTGAGTACGCGCAGCAGCGAGCTCTTCCCGGCACCGCTGGGGCCGAGCAGCACCAGCGTTTCCCCCTGCGGGCAATCCAGCGTGATGTCGAACAGCGCCTGGTGCGCGCCGTAGAAGCAATTAATGCCGTTTAGTTTAATACTCATCTGGGCAGTCTGATACGAATAGCTATTGAGGCCGCAAATACTACCTTTGGCAGAATAGTTATGCAATATTTATGCGTTAAAAGTTAAATCTAAACCACGTTTAGCTTTAAAGTTAGCACAAAATATTGCCTGGTGGGTGAGGGGGGAGTAAATGTCGGCATTCTCGGGGCGAATACCGACATTTTACCGGGGTTATCGTTTCAGCGACGTTGCTTCAACTCCGGAACTAACGTTTCTCCAGACTCTGTCGCAACGTCCCGGCCGGCGCGTGGCTGTTGTTGCCGAGATAGCGAACGTCATCGACGGCCCAGCACTGGCCTTCCTGGATCATCAGCACTTCGTCTTTCCAGCTCTGGGTTCCCTGCTTCAGCTCCACGCGCAGCGGAATGTTGCGCGCATCGCGATTAGGGATGGTTGAGGCGCTGGCGACGACGGCGCTGTCCGCCGGGGTGCTGCTGCTGGAGAACAGGTTAGCCTGCAGCAGTTTGCTGTTGGCCGGATCCTGACGGGCGTCATTGAGTAACTTCGCCAGGCCGTCGCTGAGATAGGGGCGCAGCGCCGCCGGATCCTGCGTACGGTTCTGGAGCTGGGTGTCGTAGAATTTTTGCGCTACGTCGTCAGGGCCGCCTTCGACACAGGGGCCGCTGCGGGTGCCATTATCTTTATAGGCCGGGGTGACGGTCGTACAGGCGCTGAGCGCCAGCGCGCAAGGGAGAAGTGCTGCAAGAAGTTTGTAGCGCATGATGATTTCCTTATAAGCGAACTACGTTTTCAGTTTCCGTTAAAGCATAGCGTATAGCGTACGGATTGTACTTGACGCAAAGAGCTAAGACCTTGATGTGACTACGGCCTTAGGGCAGGACATCGACAGGGGAGATCGCTGTATGATATTAAGGCAGGAAAATCTGGGGGCCGTTTAAAAATAAACAGACTTTTTGGGCAAACAAGAAACATTACCCGGGCAATATGATAATGTTTCTTGAAATATAAGATTAATTACTTCTTCTTATAGATGTTAGCGGAGATGTGCAGTTTTTTATCGGTATTACCGGAAGAGAGCACGATAACGTCTGCGCCTTTCTCATCGGCCTTTTTAATCAGTTCTTCACGGGCATCGCTGGGTGCAGTCTGACCGGTAGAAGAAATGGTACCGATTTTAGTATATTGCGTATGGACCTTATCGAAGGCTTCTTTCGTTAAAATTTCTGCAGAGAAGGCGTTCGCCGTTAAAAACAATGCTGCACCTGCCACTAAAGCTGCATATTTCATATTTTTAGACTCCATTGTTTATCTTGCTATCATCATGCTCTTGTTTTATCTCACCAATGAGCGGTTTCAGATTGTACTAACACCGTTTTTTTTTCAAGTGGAATACTGCAATTTTATGACGGTTAGTTAACTCTTTTTTAAAGAAAAGATGACGTATTTCGCATTGATAATGCTTGCTTTTTTTTGCCGGATACACATAGGGAGAGGACCAGACCCTTTTCATCTGACGTTAGCAGAAAATCAGCTTAAGGCGCCGGGGCAGAAAGGGGGGCAGCGTTGACAGACATTCCCGGAAACATGGTTTATCATAAAGCAAAGCAGGGTCTGCGCCCATGGTCATGCAGGTCACCAGGGAGATAAGATGTTAACAAATAAGCAAGAGGGCGTCCGCCAGCTGCGAACCGAGCTGTGGGCCACCAGAGATAATGTCCAGCGCCATGCGCTATCCATGAGTATGCCCTGGCTGGCCTTTGTCAATATCGCTTTTGCGTTAATGGTTTTCTTCCGCAATTTTATCTTTACTCATTTTGATAAGAAGCTGTTAACGCACCAGGCGGTTATTCCTTATGTCGAAGTCGCGCTGATCGCGGTTATTATTATTTCGGTAATTTTAGCCATTATTGCCGTCACGCCGCGCCTGGCGCAGGGGCGCTATACGTTGAGCATTATCACCGGCCTGCAGCTGGCACTCAGCCTGTGCTGGTCCCTGAGTAATTACTGTTTCATCTTTTTCTGGACACTGCCCTTCGCCTGGCCGCTGCTGGTGATATTAATGACCACCGGCCTCGCCGCGCTGTATCACCATTGGCCCGGCATTATCGCTTTTTTGCTTCCGCTATGGGGAACCGCCTTGCTGGCGGGACTACAGATCCACCCTCACACTGAGGTCCGCTTTTTGATCCTGTGGGGCATTTTTACGGCGATTTTACTCTATGGCAGGCGTATTCTTAAGCGCTGGTATGATGAGGCCTGGAATACGCATCAGGAAAATATGCGGCTTATTCAGCGGCTGGAAAGTATTGCCAACCAGGATGCATTAACCGGGACCGCGAATCGCCGGGCGCTGAATGCCTATCTGGCGGAGATTTGGCAGCAAAAAACGCCGTTGGCGCTGATGATGATCGACGTCGATTACTTTAAGCGTTACAACGACCACTATGGCCATCAGGCTGGCGACGATTGCTTATCGACTGTCGCCCAGGTGCTTAAAATGGCGGTACGGGCCGAGGGCGATCTGGTCGCCCGCTACGGCGGCGAAGAGTTTGTCATCGCCCTGCCGGGGGTTTCCTTAGCGCGAGCCACCTCCATTGCCGAGCGCATTCAGCAGAAAATTAGCGAGGCGGCGATCCCCCATGAGGCTTCGGCGGTGGCCTCGGTGGTGACCGTCAGTATGGGGGTCGTCGCCTCCGACGGCACGGTTCCGATGGAGACGCTGATCGCCCGGGCGGACAGCGCGCTGTACCAGGCGAAAAATAAAGGACGAAATCGATGGTCTTATTAACCCGGAGACGCTGCCGGGCAAGGATGAAAGAATGACACGGATTGCGCTGATCGCGCTGCTGGCGTTACTGCTAAGCGGCTGTGCCGGCGAAAAAGGGATTATCGATCGCGATGGATACCAGCTGGACACCCGCCATCCGGCGCAGGCGGCCTATCCGCGAATAAAAGTGCTGGTGATCCACTATACGGCAGACAACTTTGATACTTCTCTGGCGACCCTGACCGATAAAGAGGTCAGCTCCCACTATTTAATTCCTGAACAGCCGCCGCGCCACCATAATAAACCGCGGATCTGGCAGCTGGTGCCGGAAGAGGATCTGGCTTGGCACGCCGGTGTAAGCTACTGGCGCGGCAGCACGCGCATCAACGATACTTCCATCGGTATTGAACTGGAAAACCGCGGCTGGCAGAAGACCGCGGGAGGTAAAAGCTTTACCCCCTTTCACCCGGAACAGATCGCGGCCCTGATCCCGCTGGCGCGCGATATTATCACCCGCTACCACATCGCGCCGCAGAACGTGGTGGCCCATGCCGATATCGCCCCGCAGCGCAAAGACGATCCGGGGCCGTTGTTCCCCTGGCAACAGCTGGCGCAGCAGGGGATTGGCGCCTGGCCGGACGAGCAGCGGGTGGCTTTTTATCTGAACGGGCGGCCGCCCAGTGAGCCAGTGGACCCTGAGGAGGTGCTGGATTTGCTGGCGCGCTATGGCTATCAGGTCACGCCGGAGATGACTCCCGCGCAGAAGAAACGGGTAATTATCGCCTTCCAGATGCACTTCCGCCCCCAGCGCTGGGATGGCGTAGCGGATGCGCAAACCGAAGCGATAGCCGAGGCGCTGTTAGAGAAATATGGCCAGGGTTAGCGGTGAAGTTTACCGTGGTCGCGTAACCAGGCGGCGGTACGCACAATCCCGTCGTCCAGCGTCACCACCGGCTGATAGCCCAGCTCATCCTGCGCGCGCGTGATATCGAGCGTAAAATCAAAATTAAGTTTAGAGACGCCGTAGTGGGTAAAGGCCGGCTCTTTGGCCGTTTTATCGCCAAAACGCTCCATGCTGCGGGCGATAATATCCAGCATCGGGTAGGGAACTGAACGGATCCGGCATTTGATGCCCAGCTCATCGATCAGTTTCTGCACGATGCTGCGCAGGGTGCGCGGTTCGCCATTGCTGATATTCCACGCGCGGGCGGAGGGAAGGTGATCGCAGGTCGGCTGGCTCGCCAGCCACATCGCGTGGACGGCATTTTCATAATAGGTCATATCGACCAGCGCGCTGCCGCCCCGCGGCAACAGGACGCTGCCGTAGTGCTGCATCATTTGCGCCAGCCGGGGAATAAAGACTTTATCGTGCGGCCCGAACAGGCTCTGCGGGCGCAAAATGGTAAAACGGGTGTGCGGGTTGGCCTGCGCCAGCAGGTTGATCACCTCTTCGCTGGCCGCCTTGCTGCGGGCAAACTCATTGGCGAAGCGGTGCGGGCGGAAATCTTCCTGAATATCGCGATGGTGGTGATAATCAAAATAGAGCGAGGGCGAAGAGATATGGACGAAATTGCGTACGCCCCATGCTACCGACCATTCGCCGAGGCGGCGGGTGGCGCGGACGTTAGCGAGATCGAAAGCCTGCTGCGTGCCCCAGGGCGAGGTGAAACTTGAGCAGTGCCACAGGGTATCGATACCGGCGAGCATCACTTTAGCCTGCGAAGAGACCAGCTCGGTTAAATCTGCCGGGATGAATTCCGCCCCCATTTTGCTCAGAAGCTTACCCATCGCTTCGTTGCGCCCGGTCGCTCGCACGCTGATGCCCTTGTTGCGCAGATATTCCACTGCGTTGCGGCCTAATCCGCTGGTCGCACCGGTAACCAGTACCTTCATATTACTCTACTGTCCCAGAAAAGAATTTCGTGCGCATTTTTCCGTGATTCTCCCGACTATGCAATGAGAATCATGAAAGAATAATGCTTATCCTTCGACTCTGCCTGAGATTTGTTCGGCCAACCGGGCGATGCGTTGCGCCATACCGCGGAAAATAAACAGGTGCGCCGGGATCATCAGCAGCCAGTAGACCAGGCCCGGCATACCGTGCGGGTGCCACCAGGCGCGAACGTCCAGTTCACGACGATCGCCTTTATCGGTAATGGTAAAGCTTAACCGGCCCAGTCCCGGCGCTTTCATGCCGAACAGCAAAGTGAGCTGTTTTTCTTCCTCCACGATAATCACCTTCCAGCTGTCGACCGTATCGCCGGTCTGCAGATAGTCGCGCTGCGGTCGCCCTTTGGCCAGCCGGTGGCCGACCAGCAGATCCATCGCGCCGCGGGTTTTCCACAGCAGATTGCCGAAAAAATATCCCTCTTTACCGCCGATTTGGTTAACGACCTGCCACAGGGCTTTGCGGCTCGCCTGAGTGGTGATGGTGCAGCCTGCCTGTTTCGGATAATAGCCATACTCCGGTCGCCAGCGGGCGAAAGCCTGGGCGTCGTAGCCCCAGTCGCTGGAGTTTACCAGCTGCTCTTCTTCTTTCAGGGTGCGGCGAACCGCCTGATCGAAGGGGATCAGCGTTTGCGGGATCAGCGCCCGCAGCGTCCGGTCATCGGCGATCAGATCGTGCTTCAACCCCTGAATTAGCGCTTTGGCGATGGTCGGCGGCACCGAGGTGATGACATTGAGGAACCACACCGAGATCCAGCGCGTCGGCAGGGGAATCGGAATGAGCGGGCGGTGTTTGCCGCTGACGGCCATAAAGCGAATGAACTGCTGCTGATAGCTTAACACCTCCGGACCGGCGGCTTCGAAGACGCAGTGCGCGTCGGAAGGGTGATTCAGTAGCTCAACGAGGTCAACGAGCAGGTTTTCCAGCGCGACAGGGGTGGTACGCGAACGCACCCAGCGCGGGGGGGTCAGCACCGGCAGGTTATAGACCATGTCGCGCATCACCTCGAAGGCGGCGGAGCCGGCGCCGACGATAATTCCGGCCCGCAGCTCGGTTACCGGCACGCCCGACTCGCGCAGGAGATCGCCGGTGACCTGACGAGCGCGCAGATGGTCGGACTGCTCCTGCGCTGGAGCCTGCAGCGAGCTGAGAAAGATAATCTGACGCACCGGCGTCTGGCGCAGGGCATCGCGAACATGCGTCGCCACCCGACGCTCATGGGCGATAAAATCGCCGCCTTCGCCCATGCCGTGTACCAGATAGTAAAGGGTATCGATACCTGTGAGCAGCGCAGGCAGAGCCTGCGGCTGATTGAGATCGACTGACCGGCAGGTGACGCCGGGCAAAGCGAGTTTTTGCAGTCGGTCGGTATGGCGCGCCGCCGCCAGCACCGGATAACCCCGTGCGCTTAATTCGCGGACTAAATGCTGACCAATATAGCCGCTGGCGCCGAGCACCAAAACCGATTGCGACACGCCTGACTCCTTAGCGTTGTAAAAAAGCCTGCCAGTGGGCGACCACTTCGCTCAACTGCTGACGATTGACATCCAGGTGAGTGACCAGACGGACGATGGGCGAGGCGTTGATCAGCACGCCGCGCGCCTGCATAAACTCGCCGAGCGCCCGGGCCTGTTCATCACCGACGCGAACGAACAGCATGTTGGTATCGTGACGGGTGACGTCGGCGCCGATGGCGCGCAGCTGATCCGCCATCCACGCGGCGTTATCATGATCCTCCTGCAGGCGCTGCACGTTATTTTTCAGCGCGTACAGCCCGGCGGCGGCCAGAATGCCCGCCTGGCGCATCCCGCCGCCGACCATTTTCCGCCAGCGAACGGCGCGGCGAATGTACGCCTCACTGCCGACCAGCAGCGAGCCAACCGGGGTGCCAAGCCCCTTTGACAGGCAGATGGTGAAGGAGTCGCAGTACTGGGCGATATCGCGCAGCTCACAGCCGTAGGCGACCACGGCGTTAAAGATGCGCGCGCCGTCGACGTGCAGCGCCAGATCGCGCTGGCGGGTAAACGCCCAGGCTTCCTGGAGATAGTCGCGCGGCAGCACCTTACCGTTATGGGTGTTTTCCAGGCTCAGCAGGCGGGTCGGGGCAAAATGGATATCGTCAGGTTTGATTTTCGCTGCGACTTTATCCAGCGGCAGCGAGCCGTCCGCCGCGGCGTCAATCGGCTGCGGCTGAATACTGCCGAGAACCGCCGCCCCGCCGGCTTCGTACAGATAGTTATGCGCCCCCTGGCCGACGATATACTCTTCGCCGCGCTGGCAGTGGCTGAGCAGGCCGACGAGGTTGGCCTGGGTGCCGGTGGGCAGAAACAGCGCCGCCTCTTTGCCGGCCAGGTCGGCGGCGTAGCGCTGAAGTTCATTGACGGTAGGGTCGTCGCCATACACATCGTCCCCGACCGGGGCGGCCATCATGGCTTCCAACATGGCGCGCCCGGGACGGGTAACGGTATCACTGCGCAGATCGATCACGGCTTTTCCTTGTTCTGGTTCAGAGTATTGCTTCTGTTTTACCTGAGCCAGTTGGTTTTCGCCAGTTCGATGACTTCATCGCCGCGCCCGCTGATGATCGCCCGCAGCATATACAGGCTAAAGCCTTTCGCCTGCTCCAGCTTGATCTGCGGCGGGATCGCCAGCTCCTCTTTGGCGACCACGACGTCGACCAGCACCGGACCGTCGGTGCGGAAGGCGGTCTGCAGCGCTTCATCCACCTCGGCGGCTTTCTCAACGCGAATACCTTTAATACCGCAGGCTTCGGCGATGCGGGCGAAGTTGGTGTCGTGCAGCTCTGTGCCGTCGGTGAGATAGCCCCCGGCCTTCATCTCCATCGCCACGAAACCCAGCACGCTGTTGTTAAAGATGATAATTTTCACCGGCAGCTTCATCTGCGCCAGCGACAGAAAATCCCCCATCAGCATGCTAAACCCGCCGTCGCCGCACATGGCCACCACCTGACGCTCCGGCGCGGTGGCTTTGGCGCCAATGGCCTGCGGCATGGCGTTGGCCATGGAGCCGTGGTTGAATGAACCCAGCAGGCGGCGTTTGCCGTTCATCTTGAGATAGCGTGCCGCCCAGACGGTCGGGGTGCCGACATCGCAGGTGAAAATGGCGTCTTCATCGGCAAAATGGCTGATCTGCTGCGCCAGATATTGCGGGTGGATCGCCTTCTCGCTGGGCTTCGCCAGATCGTCGAGTCCTTTTCGCGCGTCGCGATAGTGCTCCAGCGCCTTATCGAGGAAGCGGCGATCGGTTTTCTCTTCCAGCAGCGGCAGCAGCGCCTTTAACGTTGATTTGATGTCGCCCACCAGCGCCATATCAACCTTACTGTGCGCGCCGATGCTGCCGGGGTTAATGTCGATCTGAATAATTTTGGCGTCGGTCGGATAGAAGGCGCGATAGGGGAACTGGGTGCCGAGCAGGATCAGGGTGTCGGCATTCATCATGGTGTGGAAGCCAGAAGAGAAGCCAATCAGCCCGGTCATGCCCACATCATACGGGTTGTCATACTCCACATGCTCTTTACCGCGCAGCGCATGGACGATGGGGGCTTTAATTTTTGCTGCGAACTCCACCAGCTCCTGGTGGGCGCCGGCGCAGCCGCTACCGCACATGAGCGCGATATTGCTGGAGTAGCGGATAAGCTGCGCCAGCTTGCGCAGCTCCTCGTCGGCCGGGGAGACCGTCGGCAACGGCGCATGGTACCAGTGGCTGCTGGCGCTCTCCGGGGCGGCTTTCAGCGCCACGTCGCCGGGCAGAACCACCACCGATACGCCGCGGTTAATCACCGCCTTACGCATCGCCACCGCCAGCACCTGCGGGATCTGCTCCGGGGTGGAGACCAGCTCGCAGTAGTGGCTGCATTCGCGGAACAGCTCCTGGGGATGGGTCTCCTGGAAATAGCCGCTGCCAATCTCGCTGGAAGGGATGTGGGCGGCAATCGCCAGCACCGGGACATGGTTGCGGTGACAGTCAAACAGACCGTTGATCAGGTGCAGGTTACCCGGACCGCAGGAACCGGCGCAGACCGCCAGTTCGCCGGTCAGTTGCGCCTCCGCGCCGGCGGCGAAAGCGGCGACCTCTTCGTGCCGGGTGGCCATCCAGTCGATGGTGCCCATGCGGTTCAGGCTATCGCTCAATCCATTGAGGGAATCGCCGGTGACGCCCCAGATACGTTTCACGCCGGCCTGTTCCAGCGTTTTGGCAATGTATGCGGCCACGGTTTGTTTCATGATCTCCATCTCCTTTTTTTGATAACGCCTTCAAGCTTAGATGAAACTGCAGCGTACGTTGCCGATTTCCCTCAATTTTTCGCTGGTTTTATTGCTGAAGTATTGGGCATACTCTGGGGTCTCACAGGGTGTAAAACAGGAAGCACATCAAATGGTTAAGGGATTGTTAAACACAGTAAACAGAACGCTGTCGCATGAAGATGCCGGTAAACTCTTGTTACGACTCGCCGTCGGCGGGTTAATGCTGTTTCACGGTTTGCACAAGCTGCTGGATGGCGTGGACGGCATTAGCGGGATGCTGGTGGCGAAGGGGTTGCCGGGGTTTATCGCCTACGGTGTGCTGGTGGGGGAAGTGGTTGCCCCCTGTTTGTTGATTGTCGGCATCCTGACGCGCCCAGCGGCGCTGGTGTTGGCTTTCACCATGGTAGTGGCGTGGCTGATGGTCGGTCTCGGCAAGACGTTTGCGCTTGATGCGGTGGGCGCGTGGGCGATTGAGAATCTGGTCTATTTCTTTGTTGGCGCGCTGGCGATTGCGCTTTTGGGCGCCGGGCGTTACTCGCTGGCCGGTCAGTCGGTCTGGCGATAGCCATGCGCCGAAAGGCGGAACAACTGCGTACGACGTAAAGCAGATACAGAGGCCGGATAAGCATAGCGTCATCCGGCCTTTTAAGGTCAGGCCAGAACCAGATCGCCCAGCGGGTGACAGGAGCAGGCCAGCACATAGCCGTCGGCGATTTCGCCGTCGGTCAGCGTCATGGTGCTGGTGACGCTATACTCCCCGGAAACGACTCTGGTTTTGCAGCAGCCGCAGACGCCGGCGCGGCAGGCGACGGTCACCGGCACCTGATTGCTCTCCAGCGCATCGAGCAGGGTGGTGCCCACCGGCGCGTAAAATTCTCGCGCCGGCTGCAGTTTGGTGAATTTCAGCCCGCTGGTGGCGGCCTCCGCCACCGGGGTGAAGAACTTCTCCTTAAAGAAGCGGGTAACACCCAGGGCGGCAACGTCCTGTTCAACTTTCTCCATATACGGCGCTGGCCCGCAGGTCATCACGGTGCGGCTGGCGATATCCGGTACGCTCTGCAGTAGTTCCGGGGTCAGACGGCCGGCGACAAAACCGTGCGTCGCGTGGTGCTCCGCCACCAGGGTAACCGGATAGTTGCGCAACTCTTCGGCAAAGATCACATCCTCCGGCGAACGAACGCTATAGATCACCTGCACGTCGGCCTGCGGACGGTACTTCGCCAGCCAGCGGCGCATCGACATGATCGGCGTGACGCCGCAGCCAGCGGCCAGCAGCAGGAACTTATCATCCGCTTTATCCTCGCAGGTGAAATCCCCCATCGCGTCGGACAGCCAGATATAGTCGCCGCGCTTTACGTCGCGGGTGAGCCACTGTGAGCCCGCGCCATCGTCAATACGGCGAACGGTCAACGTAATATATTCGCTGACGCCCGGCGTGGACGAAATAGTGTAAGCGCGCAGGGTCTCTGCCGAATGACGCACGCTGACCAGGGCGTACTGCCCGGCACGGTACGGATAATAGTCATGGCAGAGCAATGAAACGGTCCACACATCCGGCGTTTCCTGATGGATGTGATGCACCTGCATTCGCCACGGGCATTGTGAGGTTGGCATGGTCATCAGGGACTCCTTACGCGCTCAGCAGCAGCTGCATATCTTGTTCCACGGTGGTCACGGAACGCAGACCAAACTTCTCATTGAGGATAGCCAGCAGATCCGGAGTGAAGAAGCCAGGCGCCGTCGGGCCGGTGACAATGTTTTTCACGCCGAGAGACAGCAGCGTCAGCAGGATGACGATCGCTTTCTGCTCGAACCAGGAAAGCACCAGCGACAGCGGCAGATCGTTGACGCCGCAGCCCAGTTTTTCCGCCAGCGTGACCGCCAGAATAATCGCCGAGTAGGCATCGTTGCACTGCCCGGCATCCACCAGACGCGGCAGGCCTTCGATATCGCCGAAGTCCAGCTTGTTGAAGCGGTATTTACCGCAGGCCAGGGTCAGGATCAGGCAGTCGTCCGGCACGCTGGTGGCGAAATCGGTGAAATAGTTACGTTCCCCGCGGGCGCCATCGCAGCCGCCGACGAGGAAAATGTGACGCAGTTTTTCCCGGCTGACCAGATCGATCAGTGTGTCCGCCGCGCCGAGCAGGGTCTGACGGCCAAAGCCGACGGTGATCAGATGCGGGATCTCGCTGTACGGGAAGCCCGCCATCTGCTGCGCCTGGGCGATAACCGGCGCGAAGTCTTCACCTTCCAGGTGGTTCACGCCCGGCCAGCCGACGATGCTGCGGGTCCAGATACGATCGTCGTAGGCGCCGACTGTGGGGTCGATGATGCAGTTAGAGGTCATGACGATGGGGCCCGGGAAGCGGGCGAACTCCACCTGCTGGTTCTGCCAGCCGCTGCCGTAGTTCCCAATCAGGTGTTTGAATTTACGCAGCTCCGGATAGCCGTGCGCCGGCAGCATTTCCCCGTGGGTATAGACGTTAACGCCGGTGCCTTCGGTCTGCTCCAGCAGGTTATAGAGATCTTTCAGGTCATGGCCGGAGATCAGGATGCACTTGCCCTCGGTCGCTTTAACGTTGACCTGGGTTGGGGTCGGATGACCGTATTTGCTGGTCTCACCGGCGTCCAGAATGCTCATGACTTTGAAGTTCATCTGGCCGATCTCCATTGAGCACTCCAGCAGCGCGTTCATATCGGCAGGCCAGGTACCCAGCCATGCCATGATTTTATGGTACTGGGCGTAGATGTCGTTGTCGTACTGGCCGAGAACGTGCGCGTGCTCCATATAAGCCGCAGCGCCTTTCAGGCCGTACAGGCACAGCAGGCGCAGGCCGAGAATGTTCTCGCCGATGGCCGCTTTGTCTTTGTTCGGGGTAAATTCCGCCGCCTGACGCTGCAGGTCGCCCAGATCGTCGCTAGCCAGTTGCAGAGCGGCCATCGGATTGTTAACCGTCGCGTGGGCATCAATGTTCAGGCACTGCGCTTTAAGCGCTTCACGCATGGCGATAGCCTGGCGCGCATAGCCAACGATACGCGGGGAGTCGAAGTTAACGTTAGTCAGCGTAGAGAAAAAAGCGCGCGGCGCAAAGCTATCGACGTCGTGGTCGATAATGCCATATTCGCGGGCCTTGAGCGCCCAGGCGGAGAGGCCTTGCAGTGACGCAATCAGCAGATCCTGCAGATCGGAGGTTTCCGCTGTTTTACCGCACATCCCTTGCGCGTAAGAGCAGCCGTTGCCGGCCGGGGTACGAATGGTTTGTTCACATTGCACACAAAACATGGTCACACCTTTAAAGTTATATTTGATATACATGTTTAAGGTTATGCCCGAGCGCGTGAGGAGAAAAGGTATTTCTGATACAACTTAAAGGGAGATTGATTTAGCGCAAAATTGGCGGCAGGAAGTCTGCCGCCAGCGCCTGCTCAGGCGGCAAAAAAGGCGATCAGGATCGGGACCAGCAGGCTCAGCAGAAAACCGTGCACGATGGCGGCAGGGACGATCTCCACGCCGCCGGAACGCTGCAGCACCGGTAAGGTGAAGTCCATGGAGGTGGCGCCGCACAGCCCCAGCGCCGTGGAGCGGCTACGGCGAATCAGGCCCGGAATTAACATGATGGCCAGCAGCTCGCGGCACAGGTCGTTAAAGAACGCCGCGCTGCCGATCACCGGGCCAAAGGATTCGGTCAGTAAAATACCGGAGAGTGAATACCAGCCGAAGCCGCTGGCCATCGCCAGACCGGTCTTTAGCGGCAAATCCAGAATAAAGGCGTTGAGGATGCCGCCGAGTAATGAACTGGCCGTGACCACCACGGCGACGATCATTCCCCGCCGGTTGAGGACTATTTGTCGCAGACTCATTCCATTATTGCGTAATTGAATACCGACGAGGAACAGGAGAAAGATCAGCGTATATTCGCTGGCTTCGGTGGCGTGTTGTAAAAAAGACAGGCCGGTCAGGCCAAGCAAGAAACCGAGCACCACCACACCGCACAGCTGGAGTGATTCCAGGGCCATGGCCAGGCGCGAGGGTAATTTCTCCTGACGATGCAGACTGCGCCAGGGCATTTTTCTTTCCAGCCACAGCAGAGCGGTAATATTACACAGTAAAATGATGACCACGCTCACCGAGGCGTAATGCAATATCGCCAGCAGATTGCTGGCCAGATTGTCGAGAAACGCCAGGCTGATACCCATAAAAAAGAGGATCACATAGACAATCCAGCTCAGCATCCGGTTAATCAGTTTTAACGCGGAGGAGTGACGAAGAGGCAGTAAATAGCCGACGACCAGCGGCAACAGAATGATGAACAGTCCCGAGAACATGAACGATGCAACCCTTGCATGATGAGAATAGCGCTCATGACACTATCCAAATAGCCGGGCCGAGTAAAGCTGTCGCCAGAAAGAAAAAGCCCGGGGACCCGGGCTTTAGAAAAGATTAATCGCGTTTTTCCAGCAGAGTGCGGTACAGCACGCCGCCGAGGATCCCGCCGACGATCGGCATGACCCAGAACAGCCACAGCTGCTGCAGCGCCCAACCACCCTGGAAAATCGCCACCGCGGTGCTGCGCGCCGGGTTGACCGAGGTGTTGGTGACCGGAATGCTGATCAAATGGATGAGGGTCAGCGCCAGGCCGATAGCGATCGGCGCGAAGCCCGCAGGCGCGTGTTTGTCGGTAGCGCCATGGATAACCAGCAGGAAGCCGCAGGTCAGTACGATTTCAATAACGATAGCCGACAGCATAGAGAAGCCGCCCGGGGAGTGTTCGCCATAGCCGTTGGAGGCAAAACCGCTGGCGGCGGCATCAAAGCCGGCTTTACCGCTGGCCACTACGTACAGCACCGCGGCGGCAATAATTCCGCCGACCACCTGGGCGATAATATAGCCAATGACCTCTTTCGCCGGGAAACGACCGCCGGCCCACAGGCCTAAGGTCACCGCCGGGTTGAAATGACCGCCGGAAATATGGCCAACCGCATACGCCATGGTTAATACGGTTAAACCAAATGCCAGCGCCACGCCGGCAAAACCGATACCCAGCTCGGGAAATGCTGCGGCAAGGACGGCGCTACCGCAGCCGCCAAATACAAGCCAGAAGGTGCCGAAGCATTCGGCTGCTAATTTTCTGAACATAACCACCTCAATTTAAATGTTTACGCGCACGAGCGGACCGTGCCGTTCTTTATTTATCGTGATAAGGGACGACGATAAAAATAAAGCGGCGTTATTCTAGAGATAATCGCCATCCCAGAGCCAGTTAAATATATTGCTATTATTTGATTTAGGGCAAGGTGAAGGGATTGCGTTTGCCAGTTTAACTATTCCTATATCCATCCAAGATTATCAATAGTGTAGAACATAACGTCTGAAATAAAACTATTTTGTTTGATGAATAATCAACAGTGGTTAATAGGCGGTAAGTGTGTAATTTTATGAATATATTTAACCTCCTGAATAGGATGCGCGAGGTGACTAAGCGGAGTGTCATCTTGCCGCCGCCCTCGCTATACTGTTGATTACTGAAGGAGAGTGGTGGTGTAGCGGAGGGGATATGCTTCTTGAGCGCGTAGAAATCGTCGGTTTTCGTGGTATCAATCGTCTGTCGTTGATGCTCGAGCAAAATAACGTCCTGATCGGGGAGAACGCGTGGGGGAAGTCCAGTCTGCTTGATGCGCTGACCCTGCTTTTGTCGCCAGAGTTCGATCTTTATCACTTTGTTCGCGATGACTTTTGGTTCCCCGCGGGCGACATCCAGGGGCGCGAGCACCATTTGCATATTATTCTGACCTTCCGCGAAACGGAGCCGGGACGCCATCGGGTGCGGCGTTTCCGTCCGCTTCAGCGCTGTTGGGTGCCCTGTGATGACGGGTATCACCGGGTGTTCTACCGCCTGGAAGGCGAACTCGCCGATGACGACAGCGTGATGACCCTGCGCAGTTTTATCGATGGCGAAGGCGAAGCGCTGGCGCTGGAGGATATCGATGAGCTGGCCAGACACCTGGTGCGTTTGATGCCGGTGCTGCGTCTGCGCGACGCGCGCTTTATGCGGCGCATTCATAACGGAACGGTACCGCACTCGCCGCAGATAGAGATCACCGCCCGCCAGCTGGATTTTCTGTCCCGCGAACTGGTCAGCCACCCGCAAAATTTATCCGACGGTCAGATCCGCGAGGGGTTGTCGGCCATGGTGCAGCTGCTGGAGCATTATTTTGCCGAGCAAAGCAGCGCCCAGACGCGACATCGCCTGATGCGGCGGCGTTCCCATGATGAACAGCGTAGCTGGCGTTATCTGGATATTATCAACCGGATGATCGACAAGCCCGGCGGGCGCAGCCATCGGGTGATCCTGCTGGGGCTGTTCGCCACCCTGCTGCAGGCGAAAGGGACGGTGCGCCTCGATCGCGACGCGCGGCCGCTGCTGTTGATTGAAGATCCCGAGACCCGCCTGCATCCGATCATGCTCTCCGTCGCCTGGCATCTGCTGAATTTGCTGCCGTTGCAGCGGGTGACCACCACCAACTCCGGAGAGCTGCTGTCCCTGACGCCGGTGGAGCAGGTGTGTCGGCTGGTGCGTGAATCGGCGCGGGTGTCGGCATGGCGGCTGGGGCCCGGCGGAATGAATGCCGAAGAGAGTCGGCGCATTGCCTTTCATATCCGCTTCAATCGCGCCTCATCGCTCTTCGCCCGCTGTTGGCTGCTGGTAGAGGGTGAGACGGAAACCTGGGTTATCAACGAACTGGCCCGCCAGTGCGGCCATCATTTTGATGCTGAAGGGGTGAAAGTCATTGAATTCGCCCAGTCGGGCCTGAAGCCGTTGATCAAATTCGCCCGCCGGATGGGGATCCAGTGGCACGTGCTGGTGGACGGCGATGAGGCAGGGAAAAAATATGCCGCGACCGTACGCGGCCTGCTGAATAACGATCGCGAGCTGGAGCGCGACCATCTGACCACTCTGCCGGCGCTGGATATGGAACACTTTATGTATCGTCAGGGATTTGATGACGTTTACCACCGGGTGGCGCAGATCCCGGATAATGTGCCCATGAATATGCGGCGGGTGATCACCAAGGCCATTCATCGTTCATCCAAGCCGGACCTGGCGATTGAGGTGGCAATGGAAGCCGGCCGCCGTGGGGTGGACGCAGTGCCGACGCTGCTGAAAAAAATGTTCTCGCGGGTACTGTGGCTGGCCCGCGGTCGCGCCGATTAATCTCTTCGCCGTCGGGGGGCTCGGCGGCGCAAAGCTCTCCGGCAGCTAAACAAAACGTCATTGGCGCGAAAAATGGATGTTCTGTTGCCAACGGGTTTCGATAGAATCACCGCCTGGATCGGCAGGGAAACAGCAGGAATCGGAATATGAAATTGAAGGGAAAACGCAGGACCGTCTGGTGGCTGTTGGCGATCGTGGTGCTGGGTCTGGCTGTCTGGGGATGGCGGATCCTCAACGCGCCGCTGCCGCACTACCAGACACTGGTGGTGCGCAAAGGCGACCTCCAGCAGAGCGTGCTGGCTACCGGCAAGCTGGATGCCCTGCGAAAAGTTGACGTCGGCGCCCAGGTCAGCGGACAGCTGAAGACGCTGCACGTGAATATCGGCGATAAGGTCAAAAAGGACCAACTGCTGGGGGTTATCGATCCTGAGCAGGCGCAAAACCAGATCAAAGAGGTGGAAGCGACGTTGATGGAGCTGCGCGCCCAGCTCAATCAGGCGCGCGCGGAGAGTAAGCTGGCGCAGGTGACCCTGGCCCGTCAGCAGCAGCTGGCGCAGCGCCAACTGGTCTCGCGACAGGACCTCGATACCGCGACCACCGACCTGGCGGTGAAACAGGCGCAAATCGGCACCATTGAAGCGCAAATTAAGCGCAACCAGGCGACGCTCGACACGGCGAAGACCAACCTCGACTACACGCGGATCCTGGCGCCGATGGCTGGCGAAGTGACGCAAATTACCACCCTGCAGGGACAGACGGTGATCGCTGCCCAGCAGGCGCCGAACATTCTGACCCTGGCGGACCTCAGCACCATGCTGGTTAAAGCGCAGGTCTCCGAAGCGGATGTCATCCATCTCAGACCGGGGCAAAAGGCGTGGTTTACCGTGCTGGGCGACCCGTTAACCCGCTATGAAGGCAAGCTGAAGGACATTCTGCCGACGCCGGAAAAAGTCAACGACGCCATCTTCTATTATGCCCGCTTCGAGGTCCCGAACCCGCAGGGGATCCTGCGCCTCGACATGACCGCGCAGGTGCATATTCAACTGGCCGAGGTAAAGAACGTGATCACCATCCCGCTGAGCGCCCTGGGCGATGCGGTCGGTGATAACCGCTACCACGTCCGGCTGTTGCGTACCGGCGAGGTCAAAGAGCGTGAGATTGTCATTGGCGCGCGCAATGATACCGACGTCTCGGTGGTGCAGGGACTTGAAGAGGGGGATGAGGTGATCGTCGGCGAGAGCGCGAGCGGGGCGGCAAAATGACGGCCTTGCTCGAGCTGCGTGATATTCGTCGCAGCTATCCTTCCGGCGACGGCAGCGTTGAGGTCCTCAAGGGGATCACCCTCAGTATCCATGCCGGGGAGATGGTGGCGATCGTGGGCGCCTCCGGCTCGGGTAAATCAACACTGATGAACATCCTTGGCTGCCTTGATAAACCCACCAGCGGCACCTATCGGGTGGCGGGAACCGATATTGCGCAGCTGGATGGCGATGCGCTGGCCCGTCTGCGGCGGGAACACTTTGGTTTTATCTTTCAACGCTATCACCTGCTGTCGCATTTGACCGCCGCGCAGAACGTCGAAGTGCCGGCGGTGTATGCCGGCAGTGAACGGCGGGCGCGCCTGGCGCGCGCTCATGAGCTGCTGGCGCGCCTGGGGCTTGGCGATCGCGCCGACTATCAGCCGTCGCAGCTGTCCGGCGGACAACAGCAGCGGGTCAGTATCGCCCGCGCCCTGATGAACGGTGGGGAAGTGATCCTCGCCGATGAGCCGACCGGCGCGCTGGATAGCCATTCCGGCGAAGAGGTGATGGCGATCCTGCACCAGCTGAAAGCGCAGGGGCACACGGTCATCATTGTCACTCACGATCCGCAGGTCGCCGCTCAGGCGGAGCGGATCGTCGAGATCCGCGATGGCGAAATCGTCCGCAACCCCTCCGCCAGCCGCCAGGGCGGTGGGCTGCGCGCCCGTCAGCAGGAGGAGCCCTCGGCGTGGCGTCAGTTCACCAGCGGCTTTCGCGAGGCGCTGGTCATGGCCTGGCGGGCGATGGCGGCGAATAAAATGCGCACCCTGCTGACCATGCTCGGCATTATTATTGGGATTGCCTCGGTGGTGTCGATCGTCGTGGTGGGCGATGCCGCCAAACAAATGGTGCTGGCAGATATTCGCGCGATAGGCACCAATACCATTGACGTCTACCCTGGCAAGGATTTTGGCGATGACGACCCGCGCTATCAGCAGGCGCTGAAGTATGACGACTTGCTGGCGATCCAGAAACAGCCGTGGGTGCGTTCAGCTACGCCGGCGGTGTCAAAAAGCCTGCGTCTGCGCGCCAACAATATTGACGTAGCCGCCAGCGCGGAAGGGGTGGGGCCGCAATACTTTAATGTTTACGGCATGACCTTTAGCGAGGGCAATACCTTTAATGAGCTGCAGCTCAACAGCCGGGCGCAGGTGGTGGTGCTCGACAGCAATACCCGTCGCCAGCTGTTTCCCAACAAAGCGAAAGTGGTGGGCGAGGTGATTCTGGTGGGCAATATGCCGGCCACGGTGATTGGCGTTGCGGATGAAAAGCAGTCGATGTTCGGCAGCAGTAAAATTCTCCGCGTCTGGTTGCCCTACACCACCATGGCGGGAAGGGTGATGGGCCAGTCGTGGCTGAACTCGATCACCGTTCGCGTTCATGAAGGCTATGACAGCGACACCGCTGAAAAACAGCTGCTGCGTTTGCTGGAGCTGCGGCATGGTAAAAAAGATGTATTCACATGGAATATGGACAGCATCTTGAAAACCGCCGAAAGGACCACACATACCTTACAGCTGTTCCTCACATTGGTGGCGGTGATCGCCCTGGTGGTCGGCGGGATTGGCGTGATGAATATTATGCTGGTGTCGGTGACTGAACGAACGCGTGAGATAGGCATCCGCATGGCGGTTGGCGCCCGGGCCAGCGATGTGCTGCAGCAGTTTCTCATCGAAGCGGTGCTGGTTTGCCTGGTCGGCGGCGCGCTGGGGGTGACATTGTCGCTGATGATTGCGTTTATTCTGCAGCTGTTTCTCCCCGGCTGGGAGATCGGTTTTTCGCCGCTGGCGCTGGTGACAGCGTTTCTCTGTTCGACGTTAACCGGGGTGCTGTTTGGGTGGCTGCCGGCGCGCAATGCGGCGCGGCTCGATCCGGTGGATGCCCTGGCGCGGGAGTAGTCGGGATGAGAAATAAAAATGCCAGTCAGAAGGACTGGCATTTTATTAGCAGGATGTACACAATGAAGCAAAAGAGTTATGCAGCCGTTTCCGCTTCCACAGGGACGATCACGCTGGCGTGGTTGCCTTTTGGCCCCTGGTGAACATCAAACCGAACGGCTTGTCCGGCTTTTAGCGTTCTGTAACCATCCATCTGGATGGTGGAGTAATGGGCGAAAATGTCTTCGCCGCCGCCCTCAGGGCAGATAAAACCGAACCCTTTGGCATTGTTGAACCACTTAACAGTACCCATTTCCATACTTCGACATCCTTCGTAAATCTTTATTAGTAAGATGGAATGAACCGGTGGTGGAGTGACGAGTTGTTCAATTGCTCGCCAACTCTCGCCACTACAATTTAGAGAAATACGAAAACGCGTCAAGCGATTGAGGAGGGGGAGCGGCGAAAAATGCGTCAAAATTTGAAGCAGTTAACGCTATTGCCGGGGAATGTGACAGCCGTCGCGGATAGAAGCGATAGATGATAGTTATCTATGATCTGTTGTAGATTTGTGATGAGCATAACCTCTGGTCATCGACAGGCTTCCGCCTGTTGGCAACAGCAACCGATGATGAACACTGACGATGAGTAAGAGAGATTGGCTGGACTTCGAGCACCTGGTTGACGACGAAGTTCGTGATGCGATTAAACCGCCATCTATGTATAAAGTGATATTGGTCAATGATGACTACACTCCAATGGAGTTTGTTATTGACGTGTTACAAAAATTCTTTTCTTATGATGTTGAACGTGCAACGCAACTGATGCTCACGGTTCACTATGAAGGTAAGGCGATTTGTGGCGTGTTTACCGCGGAAGTGGCGGAGACCAAAGTCGCTATGGTGAATCAGTACGCGAGGGAGAACGAGCATCCATTGCTGTGTACGCTGGAAAAAGCCTGAATACAGGCATGAAAATTGGGGGAGGTGCCTATGCTCAATCAAGAACTGGAACTCAGTTTAAATATGGCTTTCGCCAGAGCGCGCGAGCACCGTCATGAGTTTATGACCGTCGAGCACTTGCTGCTGGCTCTGCTAAGCAACCCCTCGGCCCGTGAGGCCCTGGAAGCGTGTTCAGTGGACCTGGTGGCATTGCGTCAGGAACTTGAAGCCTTCATCGAACAAACCACACCCGTCCTGCCAGCCACGGAAGAAGAGCGCGACACTCAGCCGACGCTGAGCTTCCAGCGTGTGCTGCAGCGCGCCGTCTTCCACGTGCAATCTTCTGGCCGCAGCGAAGTGACCGGCGCCAACGTGCTGGTGGCGATTTTCAGCGAGCAGGAGTCGCAGGCCGCCTACCTGCTGCGTAAACATGAAGTGAGCCGACTCGATGTGGTGAACTTCATTTCTCATGGTACACGCAAAGACGAGCCGAGCCAGTCTTCCGATAACAGCGGAAGCCAGCCTGGCAATGAAGAGCAAGCCGGCGGGGAGGAACGTATGGAAAACTTCACCACCAACCTCAATCAGCTTGCTCGCGTCGGCGGCATTGATCCCCTGATCGGTCGTGAAAAAGAGCTGGAGCGCGCCATTCAGGTTCTGTGCCGTCGGCGTAAAAATAACCCGCTGCTGGTGGGGGAATCCGGCGTCGGTAAAACCGCCATCGCCGAAGGCCTTGCCTGGCGTATTGTGCAGGGCGATGTGCCGGAAGTCATGGCTGACTGCACCATCTACTCGCTCGATATTGGTTCTCTGCTGGCCGGGACGAAATACCGTGGCGATTTTGAAAAACGCTTTAAAGCGTTGCTCAAACAGCTGGAGCAGGATACCAACAGCATCCTGTTCATTGATGAGATCCACACCATCATCGGTGCGGGGGCGGCGTCTGGCGGTCAGGTCGATGCGGCTAACCTGATCAAACCGCTGCTTTCCAGCGGCAAGATCCGGGTGATTGGCTCCACCACTTACCAGGAGTTCAGCAACATCTTTGAGAAAGATCGTGCGCTGGCCCGCCGTTTCCAGAAAATTGATATTACCGAACCGTCGGTGGAAGAGACCGTCCAGATTATCAACGGCCTGAAGCCGAAGTACGAAGCGCACCACGATGTGCGTTATACCGCCAAGGCGGTGCGTGCGGCGGTTGAGCTGGCGGTGAAATACATTAACGATCGTCATCTGCCGGATAAGGCGATTGACGTGATTGACGAGGCAGGGGCGCGGGCGCGCTTAATGCCGGTCAGCAAGCGTAAGAAAACGGTTAATGTGGCGGATATCGAGTCAGTGGTGGCGCGCATTGCGCGGATCCCTGAGAAGAGCGTCTCCCGCAGCGATCGCGATACGCTGAAAAACCTTGGCGATCGACTGAAAATGCTGGTCTTTGGTCAGGATAAGGCCATCGAGGCGCTGACGGAAGCCATCAAAATGGCGCGCGCCGGGCTGGGCCATGAGCACAAGCCGGTGGGTTCATTCCTGTTCGCCGGGCCGACCGGGGTGGGGAAAACCGAAGTGACCGTGCAGCTGGCGAAGGCGCTGGGTATTGAGCTGCTGCGTTTTGATATGTCCGAATATATGGAACGTCATACCGTCAGCCGTTTAATCGGGGCGCCTCCGGGCTACGTCGGCTTCGATCAGGGCGGGCTGCTGACCGATGCGGTGATTAAACATCCGCACGCGGTGCTGCTGCTCGATGAGATCGAAAAAGCGCATCCGGACGTGTTCAACCTGCTTCTGCAGGTGATGGATAACGGAACGCTGACCGATAACAACGGACGTAAAGCGGACTTCCGCAACGTGGTGCTGGTGATGACCACCAACGCCGGGGTGCGGGAAACCGAGCGTAAATCGATTGGCCTTATCCAGCAGGACAACAGTCCGGATGCAATGGATGAGATCAAGAAGATCTTTACGCCGGAGTTCCGTAACCGTCTCGACAACATTATCTGGTTCGATCACCTCTCCACCACGGTGATCCATCAGGTTGTCGACAAGTTTATCGTCGAGCTGCAGGTTCAGCTGGATCAGAAAGGCGTCTCCCTGGAAGTCAGCCAGGAAGCGCGCGACTGGCTGGCGGAAAAAGGTTACGACCGGGCGATGGGGGCACGTCCGATGGGACGCGTCATTCAGGACAACCTGAAAAAACCGCTGGCGAACGAGCTGCTGTTTGGCTCGCTGGTCGACGGGGGGCAGGTGACGGTCTCTCTGGACAGCGTGAAAAATACGCTGACTTACGACTTCCAGAGCGCGCCGAAGCACAAACCGGAAGCCGCCCACTAAGGCGATATCTTGCATGTAAAAACCGGCCACTGGCCGGTTTTTTTTTGCTGGCTGGCGGTAGAAATGAAAAGACCGGGAATTATCCCGGCCTTCAGCATCTGACGCCTTAGTGGCGAAAACAATCAGCGACTACGGAAGACAATGCGGCCTTTGCTCAGGTCGTACGGGGTCAGCTCAACAGTCACTTTGTCGCCCGTCAGAATGCGGATGTAGTTTTTACGCATTTTACCGGAGATATGCGCGGTTACCACGTGACCGTTTTCCAGTTCTACGCGGAACATAGTGTTAGGCAACGTTTCAAGTACGGTGCCCTGCATTTCAATATTGTCTTCTTTGGCCATCTAGTCCTCTGGGGTATCACTACCGTAGTTTTGAACCGGCAAGATAATGCCGAAGTTCATCATGTAAGTAAAGTTTTACGTGTCTACCCTGAATCATTCACCTTACCGCAAGGCGCGCAGTCAGCACGCCGGCAATGGAAATATGACGGGTATGAATCGCCGAAGTAGTTTTGGCGCATTGCCCGGGACACACACGGCCATGCCGCGTGACAGGCGCAAACGTAAAGGGGAGTGACAGAACGATGGGCGTTATCTGACTCTTATTATTCCCAAACGGCGGCGGGGCAACAGGCAGAAGCTACTCTACCGCGCAATTATACCATCCTGACGCAAAATGTGCTGAAAACATTTTATTATCCGCCCGGAAATAGCACCCGTGGTACCCAAAATCGCTCGGGTAGACGGTAGCCGCGTAATACCGAGAGATAGTCCAGATAATCGCGGCGGGGAATATCCACTGCGCCTAATGACGCGGTGTGGTTGTTCAGCACCTGACAGTCAATTAATTTACCGCCGCTCTGCGCAAAGTCCTGGCAAAATACCAGCAGCGCGGTTTTAGAGGCATTTTCCGCCCGGCTGAACATCGACTCGCCGCAAAACAATGCCCCCTGCGCCACGCCGTACATTCCCCCCACCAGGGTATTCTCCTGCCAGACTTCAATGGAGTGGGCATGGCCCAGCTCATGCAGCTGGTGATAGGCGCGAACGATGCTGCTGGTTATCCAGGTGCCTTCGTCACGATCGCTGGCGCAGCCCTCAATCACCTCGCCAAAGGCATGATTGAGCGTGACGCGGTAGGGGGAGCGCTGATGAAAGCGCTTCATGCTGCGGCTGAGATGGAACTGTTCCGGCCAAAGCACTGCCCGGGGATCGGGCGACCACCAGAGGATCGGGTCGCCGGGGGAAAACCAGGGAAAAATACCACGCTGATAGGCCATCAGCAGACGCGCGGGGCTTAGATCGCCGCCGAGCGCCAGCAGGCCGTTAGGTTCACGCAGGGCGCCTTCCGGAGAAGGGAAGGCGATAGAATGCCGGGAGAGCTGAACCAGACGCATTTTAACCTCAATACGCATCAGCAAAAATTAGATAATAGCCTACAGACGCTGTTTAAACTGGAAGTACCGGCCCTGTTTAGCGAGCAGCTCCGCGTGACTACCTTGCTCAATTATCTGGCCGTTGTCCATGACTATTATCTGATTAAAACGCGCCAGGCCTCGCAGGCGGTGGGTGACCATCAGCACGGTCTTCTCGCGCATGACTTCCGCCAGCAGATGCAGGATCTGGCTTTCGGTGGCGGCATCCAGACCTTCTGTCGGTTCATCCAGCAGCATCAGCGGCGCATCGTGGAGCAGCGCGCGGGCGATGGCCAGCCGGCGCAGTTCGCCGCCGGAAAGCTGGCGTCCGCCTTCGCCCAGCCAGCCGTTGAGTCCGCCATCTTCCAGCAGTTTTTCCAGGCCTACCTTCTCAAGGGTGGCGCAGAGCAGAGTGTCATCAGCCTCAGGCGCCGCCAGCCGCAGGTTGTCACGCAGGGTGGCGCTGAACAGATGCACGCGCTGCGGCACCACGCTCATTGACTGCCGCAGGGTGGCTTCGCTCAGCCCGGACAGCGGCTGGTCGTTGAGCAATATCTCTCCCTGCGCCGGATCCCATGCGCGGGTGAGCAACTGCAACAGCGTCGACTTTCCGCAGCCGGTTCGGCCAAGAATAGCGATATGTTCCCCGGCGGCAATCTGCAGGGAGATGTTCTCCAGGGCGGGGGAGGGCTGCTGCGGGTAGCGGAAGGTGACCTGCCTGAAGGTTAAGGCCACCTGCGCAGGCCTGCTGGCTTCGCCCTCAACGAAGGAGACTTCCGGCTGCTGGTCAGTGATCTGCGAGATCCGCAGCGCGGAGGCGATCACCTGACCTAAATGCTGGAAAGCGCCGGTGACGGGCGCCAGGGCTTCGAAAGCCGCCAGGGCGCAGAAGACGAACAGGGCGATCAGCGCCCCGGGCTGACTGTTGCCGCCGACGCCGTCTG
Organism: Klebsiella sp. V115_8; assembly: GCF_029967715.1. Taxonomy (NCBI): domain Bacteria; kingdom Pseudomonadati; phylum Pseudomonadota; class Gammaproteobacteria; order Enterobacterales; family Enterobacteriaceae; genus Klebsiella; species Klebsiella sp. V115_8. The sequence continues at coordinate 158,098 of NZ_JASCAR010000022.1, read as the reverse complement.
AGGCCAGCCAGAGCATGGCCACCACGGCGATTCCGCCGATTAACAGCATTAGCGCCTGTGAAAGCGCGGTCAGCTCGGCCTGGCGACGCTGCGCGTCCTGCCAGCTGAGCTCGGTTTTTTCCATTTGCGCGCGATAGCGGTCGCTGGCGTTAAACACCATCAGCTCCGCCTGGCCCTGCAGCCAGGCGGTAAGCTGTTGCCGATACTGACCGCGCAGCTGGGTCATACTCTCTCCGGCCGGTTTACCGGCGCGATAGAACAGCGGCGGCATAACCAGCAGGGTCACCAGCATGATGCCGCCGAGCGTCAGCGCGAGGGTAACGTCGAGCAGGCTTAATCCGCAGGTCACCACCACAATCACCACCAGCGCGCCGACCAGCGGCGAAATGACCCGCAGGTAGAGATGATCCAGAGTGTCGACGTCGGCGACTACGCGGTTGAGCAGTTCACCCTGGCGAAAGCGCGCCAGCCCCGCCGGAGAGAGGGGGAGCAGTTTGCTGAAGGTGAAGACGCGCAGGTGCTGCAGCACGCGGAAGGTGGCATCGTGGCTGACCAGACGCTCGAAATAGCGTCCGGCGGTACGGATAATCGCTGCGCCGCGGACGCCCGCGGCGGGCAGCATATAGTTAAAACTGTAGATCCCGGCGACGCCCACCACCGCAGAGGCGGAGAGAAACCAGCCGGAGAGCGTCAGCAGGCCGATACTGGCCAGCAGGGTCACAATAGCCAGTACGATGCCGAGCAGCAGCATCCATTTGTGGCGTTTATACAGTGCCAGATAGGGTAAGAGCGCGCGCATTTAAATCTCCTCCTGACGATGGGCCAACAGCGCCGAGAAGACCCCGCCGGCGCGGGCCAGCGTGGCGTAGTCGCCTTGTTCGATAATCTGTCCGTCCTGCATCACCCAGACGGCATCCCAGTCCGCCAGTCCCTCAAGCTGATGGGTAACCAGCAGCGTGGTTTGCTGGGTGGAGGCGTGGGTCAACGCCTGCATAACCCGTTGTTCGCTATGGGCGTCGAGGCTGGCGGCGGGTTCATCCAGCAGCAGCAGGCGGCACGGCACCAACAGCGCGCGGGCGACCGCGATACGCTGCGCCTGGCCGACCGACAGACGGCCCGCCTGATCGCCCACGGCGGTATGGATCCCATCCGGCAGCAGAGCGATAAACTCGCTCACCCAGGCCTTGTCCAGCGCCAGCCGAAGCTGGGCATCGCTGGCTTCCGGCCACGCCAGCAGCACATTTTCCCGCAGCGTGGCGGCAGGAAGCTGGGGATTCTGCCCCACCCAGCTTAACAGGCGACGCCAGCGATCGGCGTCCAGCTCGCGCAGCTCCACGCCGTTGACCTTCAGCGAACCTTCATAGGGCAAAAAGCCGAGCAGGGTGTTCAGCAGGGAACTTTTCCCTGAGCCGCTCTGCCCCACCAGCACCACCCGCGCGCCTGCAGGCAGTGAAAAATTCAGCGGCCCGGCGAGGACTTTTCCGTCGGGAGATTTAATCAGCAGATCGCGCGCTTCCACGCCAATCAGATCGTTATCATTTAAGGTTTTTTCGCCACGCTCCACCTGGGTCAGCGGGGTTTCCATAAACGTTTTCAGACTGTCCGCAGCGCCGACGGCCTGGGCTTTGGCATGGTAGAAGGTGCCCAGGTCGCGTAATGGCTGGAAAAACTCCGGGGCGAGGATCAGCGTCAGGAAGCCCGCCATCAGCGTGACGCCCGCGCCATAGTGGCCGAAGTTAAGCTCGCCCAGGTATGAGAAGCCGAAATAAACCGCTACCAGCGCAATGGAGAGCGAGGTGAAAAACTCCAGTACTCCGGAGGAGAGGAACGCCAGGCGCAGGACTTCCATGGTGCGTTGGCGAAAGTCCTGCGAGGCGTCGCGAATATTATCCGTTTCGGCCTGACCACGGTGAAAAATACGCAAGGTTTCCATGCCGCGCAGACGGTCGAGGAAGTGGCCGCTGAGGCGGGCCAGCGCCTGGAAGTTACGCCGGTTGGCATCGGCGGCGCCCATCCCAACCAGGGCCATAAACAGGGGGATCAGCGGCGCGGTGCCGAGGAGGATCAGCGCGGCGGCCCAGTTGATCGGGAAAATAGTGATAACGATCAGCAGCGGCACGCAGGCCGCCAGCGTCATCTGCGGCAGGTAGCGGGCATAATAGTCATGCATATCGTCGATCTGCTCGAGGATAAGCGTCGCCCAGCTGCCGGCCGGTTTACCCTGGATCCACGCCGGGCCCGCCTGCTGGAGACGGTCGAGCACCTGGCGGCGAATTTCATAGCGAATATGCTGTCCGGCCTGAAAGCCGACCCGTTCACGCAGCCAGACCACCCAGGCGCGCAGCACAAAGGTCAGCACCAGCAGGGTCAGCGGCAGCAGCAGGGCGGTCGCAGGAATATTCTCCATCACCATCCGGTGCAGGATCCGCGCCAGGAACCAGGCCTGCGCCACGATCAGCAGACCGCTCGCCACGCCGAGGAGGCGGGAAATCATCAACCAGCGACGGGAGATAATGCTTTGCTGTTTTAACCAGCGGGTTAACTCTTGTTGACGGGTTTTATTCATTGCGCGCTTAGCAGGTGTCGTTATGGGAATATTGGGCACGGCAATGTTACATCGCGGCAAAAATAAAGGCGACTTTTCGTCGCCTTCTTTACCTTTGTTACTGACTTGTAAAGATTATTTGCACGCGTCAGCCAAACCGTCGAGGTAACGTTCAGCGTCCAGCGCCGCCATGCAGCCGGTGCCGGCGGAGGTGATAGCCTGACGATAAATATGGTCCATGACATCGCCGGCGGCAAACACGCCCGGGATGCTGGTCTGGGTCGCATTGCCGTGGATACCGGACTGCACTTTGATGTAGCCGTTCTCCAGCTCCAACTGACCTTCAAAGATGGCGGTGTTCGGGCTGTGGCCGATGGCGACAAACAGACCGGCTACTTCCAGGGACTCGACGTTGTCGCTGTTTTTGGTATCGCGCAGACGCAGGCCGCTAACGCCCATCTGGTCGCCGGTCACCTCTTCGAGGGTGCGATCGGTATGCAGCACGATGTTGCCGCTTGCCACTTTGTCCATCAGGCGTTTGATGAGGATTTTTTCCGCACGGAAGGAATCGCGACGGTGGATCAGATGTACCTCAGAGGCGATGTTCGACAGATACAGGGCCTCTTCAACCGCGGTGTTGCCGCCGCCGATCACCGCCACTTTCTGGTTGCGATAGAAGAATCCGTCACAGGTGGCGCACGCGGAAACGCCGCGGCCCTTGAAGGCTTCTTCGGAAGGCAGACCCAGGTAACGGGCTGAAGCGCCGGTGGCGATAATCAGCGCGTCACAGGTGTATTCGCCGCTGTCGCCGGTCAGACGGAACGGCCGGTTTTGCAGGTCGACGCGGCTGATATGGTCGAAAATAATCTCGGTTTCAAATTTCGCGGCATGCTCGTGCATGCGCTCCATCAGCAGCGGACCGGTCAAATCGTTCGGATCGCCTGGCCAGTTTTCCACTTCCGTCGTAGTGGTCAGCTGACCGCCTTTTTCCATCCCGGTGATCAGCACCGGCTGCAGGTTGGCGCGCGCGGCATAGACCGCCGCGGTGTATCCCGCAGGTCCAGAACCAAGAATAAGCAGTTTACTGTGTTTGGCTGTGCCCATGAGATCCCCATAATAATTGGCATACATTGGGCTGGGATTGTAGGGAATTTGTTGTCGTAAAAAAAGAGCGCAGCGATTTTGTTAACGATATGTGCAATAGAAGCGGCCGATGAATTGGCGATTTTCCCGGCAAGGAATATAACTATTTCTACTGTTGGCGGGGCAATTATAAGACGAAAAAATGAGAATCAACCAGGGTGGATGATGAATATCTGGCATCTTGTACTAAAAATCGATGTTTTGCTTTGACAATCCCCTGTGCTTTTGCGAAAACATTCAAGGAAGAAGAAAAGCAGTATTTGGCGTGCGGCGAATTTTCATGCACGCAAATGCCATTTTTATCCGGGTTAACGAAATCTACGCATGGTGTGGACAGACGCCATGCGTGATATCGGTGACTGCCGTCAGGCAACGGGCTTCTCACGTACCCCTGGGTTACCTAATGTCGTACGGGTAATAACAGGATGGGCTCTGGCAGTGAAGGCACAGAGCCGGAACAGGAGTAGGGAAGGAATACAGAGAGACAATAATAATGGTAGATAGCAAGAAGCGCCCTGGCAAAGATCTCGACCGCATTGATCGTAACATCCTGAATGAATTGCAAAAAGATGGGCGAATTTCTAACGTCGAGCTTTCTAAACGGGTGGGACTTTCTCCGACGCCTTGCCTTGAGCGTGTGCGTCGTCTTGAAAGACAGGGTTTTATTCAGGGCTATACGGCGCTGCTCAACCCGCATTATCTGGATGCATCACTTCTGGTATTTGTTGAGATTACTCTGAATCGTGGCGCACCGGATGTGTTTGAGCAATTTAACGCCGCAGTGCAAAAACTTGAAGAAATTCAAGAGTGTCATCTGGTTTCCGGTGATTTCGACTATCTGTTGAAAACCCGCGTACCGGATATGTCAGCGTATCGTAAATTACTGGGCGAGACCTTGCTGCGCCTGCCGGGCGTTAACGACACCCGTACCTATGTGGTAATGGAAGAAGTCAAGCAAAGTAATCGTCTGGTTATTAAGACGCGCTAACACGGAACAGGTGCAAACTCGACGTAGTTTGATTACACTCCTGTTAATCCATACAGCAACAGTGCCGGGGAGACCCGGCGCTGTTGTCCGTTTTAGCAGCAGGCAGGAAACAGCCTGATACCTGGAGAGCCTTTCTTGAGCCAGGAATACACCGAAGACAAAGAAGTCAAACTTACCAAACTCAGCAGCGGGCGCCGACTCCTTGAGGCGATGCTCATCCTTTGCTCCCTCTTCGCCATCTGGCTGATGGCGGCATTACTGAGCTTTAACCCCTCGGACCCAAGCTGGTCGCAAACGGCATGGCATGAGCCTATTCATAATTTAGGCGGCGCCCCCGGCGCGTGGCTTGCCGATACCCTGTTTTTCATTTTTGGCGTCATGGCCTATACCATCCCGGTGATCATCATCGGCGGATGCTGGTTTGCCTGGCGGCATCAGGAAAACGACGAATACATTGATTATTTCGCCGTTTCTCTGCGTCTCATCGGTGCGTTAGCCCTGATCCTGACCTCCTGCGGTCTGGCGGCGATTAACGCTGATGATATCTGGTACTTCGCCTCTGGCGGGGTGATTGGCAGCCTGCTGAGCACCACCCTGCAACCGCTGCTGCACAGCAGCGGCGGCACCATCGCTCTGTTGTGCATCTGGGCGGCCGGCCTGACGCTGTTTACCGGCTGGTCGTGGGTCAGCATTGCGGAAAAACTGGGCGGCGGCATCCTGTCCGTACTCACCTTTGCCAGCAACCGCACCCGTCGGGATGATACCTGGGTCGATGAAGGCGAATACGAAGACGACGATGAAGAGTACGACGACGAAGAGGCGGCAACCCCCCAGGAGTCGCGTCGGGCCCGTATCTTGCGCAGCGCGCTGGCGCGGCGTAAACGTCTGGCCGAGAAGTTTACCAACCCTATGGGGCGTAAAACCGACGCGGCGCTTTTCTCCGGCAAACGGATGGACGACGGGGAAGAGGCCGTGCAGTACAGCGCCAGCGGTGCGCCAGTCGCCGCCGACGATGTACTGTTTTCCGGTGCCAGCGCCGCGCGTCCCGCAGAGAATGATGTGCTATTTTCCGGCGCCAGCGCCGCGCGCCCGGGCGATTTCGACCCTTACGATCCGTTGCTGAACGGCCACAGTATCGCTGAGCCGGTGGGCGCAGCGGCGGCGGCCACTGCCGCGCCGCAGGCGTGGGGCGAGTCGACGGCGGGCCATCAGGGCGCTGCGCCGGCTTATCAGCCAGAAGCCAGCTATCCGCCGCAGCAGGCCTACCAGCCTGAACCCGCCCCGTTCCAGCAGGCTGCTTATCAGCCGCCAGCGGGGCAACCCGCGCCGCAGGCGTTTCAACCAGAGCCGGCGCAGTATCAACAGCCGGTTTACGATCCGCATGCCGGACAACAGCCTGCGCCGCAGGGGTATCAACCCGAGCATGCGCCGCACCAGCAGCCGGTTTACGATCCATATGCCGGACAACAGCCTGCGCCGCAGGGGTATCAACCAGAGCCTGTACAGTATCAGCAGCCGGTTTACGATCCATATGCCGGACAACAGCCTGCGCCGCAGGGGTATCAACCAGAGCCTGCACAGTATCAGCAGCCGGTTTACGATCCATATGCCGGGCAACAGCCTGCGCCGCAGGGGTATCAACCCGAGCCTGCGCCGCACCAGCAGCCGGTTTACGATCCGCATGCCGGTCAGCCCGCGCCGCAGGGGTATCAACCCGAACCTGCACAGTATCAGCAGCCGGTTTACGATCCGTATGCCGGCCAGCCCGCGCCGCAGGGGTATCAACCCGAGACTGCGCCTTATCAGCAGCCGAGTTACGATCCGCATGCCGGCCAGCCCGCGCCGCAGGCGTATCAGCCTGAGCCCGCGCCGGTACCTGCCGCGCAGCCAGAGCCTGAGGTCGTGCAGGAAGAAGTGAAACGTCCGCCGCTCTATTACTTCGAGGAAGTGGAAGAGAAGCGGGCGCGCGAACGCGAGCTGCTGGCTTCCTGGTATCAGCCTATTCCGGAGCCGGAAAGCCCGATCGCCACCAAACCGCTGACGCCGCCAGCCGCCCCGGCCAAACCGCCCGTGGAGTCAACCGTGGTTTCTGCGGTGGCGGCCGGGGTGCATCAGGCAACGGCTGCCAGCGGCGGCTCAGCGGCCGCGACGACGGCGACCGCCGCGTCCGCAGCGACGGCGCCATTGTTCAGCCCGGCCTCCAGCGGACCGCGGGTACAGGTGAAAGAGGGCATTGGTCCAAAACTACCGCGGCCTAATCGTGTTCGCGTCCCGACGCGTCGGGAACTGGCCTCCTACGGCATCAAGCTACCGTCGCAGCGTGAAGCAGAACAGCGCGCGCGGCAGGCAGAGCGAGACCCCCATTATGATGATGGGCTGATCTCTGATGAGGAAGCGGATGCTATGGAGCAGGATGAACTGGCTCGCCAGTTCGCCGCCACTCAACAGCAGCGCTATGGCCATCGCTGGGAAGACGATAACGCGACTGATGACGATGATGCCGACGCCGCGGCGGAAGCGGAGCTGGCGCGCCAGTTTGCCGCCACCCAGCAGCAGCGCTACGCCTCCGAGCAGCCGCCGGGCGCCAATCCGTTCTCGCCGGCGGATTACGAATTCTCGCCGATGAAAACTCTGGTCAATGAGGGGCCGAGCGAGCCGCTGTTTACGCCGACACCTGAAGTACAGCCGCAGCAGCCAGCCCAGCACTATCAACAACCGGCCGCCGCTCCGCAGCAGGGTTATCAACCTGCGCAGCACCAGCCGGTACATCATCAGCCAGTGCCGCCGCAGCCTTACCAGACTGCGCCGCAGTCCGTGCCGCAGCACCAACCGGTTACCCCGCAGGGGCATCAGCCTGCCGCGCCTGCGCCGCAGGAGAGCCTGATCCACCCGCTGCTGATGCGCAATGGCGATAGTCGACCGCTGCAAAAGCCGACGACGCCGCTGCCGTCGCTGGATCTGCTTACGCCGCCGCCCAGTGAAGTCGAGCCGGTGGATACCTTTGCTCTCGAGCAGATGGCACGACTGGTGGAAGCGCGACTCGCCGATTTCCGCATTAAAGCGGATGTGGTGAACTACTCGCCGGGGCCGGTGATCACCCGCTTCGAACTGAATCTGGCGCCTGGCGTCAAAGCGGCGCGAATCTCTAACCTGTCACGGGATCTGGCGCGTTCGCTGTCCACGGTCGCCGTGCGCGTGGTGGAGGTGATCCCGGGTAAACCGTATGTCGGGCTTGAGCTGCCGAATAAAAAGCGCCAGACCGTCTACCTGCGTGAAGTGCTCGACAACAGCAAGTTCCGTGATAACCCGTCGCCGCTGACCGTGGTGCTGGGTAAAGACATCGCCGGCGATCCGGTGGTGGCCGATCTGGCGAAAATGCCGCACCTGCTGGTGGCCGGTACCACCGGTTCCGGTAAGTCGGTCGGCGTCAACGCCATGATCCTCAGCATGCTCTACAAGGCGCAGCCGGAAGATGTGCGTTTCATCATGATCGACCCGAAAATGCTGGAGTTGTCGGTCTACGAAGGTATTCCGCACCTGCTGACGGAAGTGGTTACCGACATGAAAGACGCCGCCAATGCGCTGCGCTGGAGCGTCAACGAGATGGAGCGTCGCTACAAGCTGATGTCGGCGCTGGGCGTGCGTAACCTGGCGGGCTATAACGAGAAGATTGCAGAAGCGGCGCGCATGGGTCGTCCGATCCCGGATCCGTACTGGAAGCCTGGCGACAGTATGGACGCCGTGCACCCGGTACTGGAAAAGCTGCCGTACATTGTGGTGCTGGTGGACGAATTCGCCGACCTGATGATGACCGTCGGTAAGAAGGTGGAAGAGCTGATCGCTCGCCTGGCGCAGAAAGCGCGTGCGGCGGGGATCCACCTGGTGCTGGCGACGCAGCGTCCGTCGGTGGATGTCATTACCGGTCTGATTAAGGCCAACATTCCGACGCGCATCGCTTTTACCGTGTCGAGCAAAATTGACTCGCGTACCATTCTGGATCAGGGCGGTGCGGAATCGCTGCTCGGGATGGGGGACATGCTCTACTCCGGGCCGAACTCCACCACGCCGGTGCGCGTCCATGGGGCGTTTGTTCGCGACCAGGAAGTCCACGCCGTGGTTCAGGACTGGAAAGCCCGCGGTCGTCCGCAGTATGTAGACGGCATTACCTCCGACAGCGAAAGCGAAGGCGGCGGCGGTGGCTTCGACGGTGGTGAAGAGCTGGATCCGCTGTTCGATCAGGCGGTCAGCTTTGTGACCGAGAAGCGTAAAGCGTCGATTTCCGGGGTGCAGCGCCAGTTCCGCATCGGCTATAACCGTGCCGCGCGTATTATCGAACAGATGGAAGCGCAGGGCATTGTCAGCGAGCAGGGCCATAACGGTAACCGCGAAGTACTGGCGCCGCCGCCCTTTGAATGAGTGCAAAGTTGGGTAAATAAGCGCAAAATCAGCCAATTCTTCTGTCCCGCCGCCGTCGGCGGTCCTACATTAGGGGCAGAAGAGGCTCCCGCGTCGGGAGTGACGCACATTAAGGAAGAACAATGAAAAAACTCGCAATCACCTGTGCATTACTGTCTGGTATGGTCGTCAGCCAGGTCTGGGCAGATGCGGCCAGTGACTTAAAAAGCCGTCTTGATAAAGTGAGCAGCTTCCATGCCAGCTTCACGCAAAAAGTCACCGACGGCAGCGGCAACGCCGTGCAGGACGGACAGGGCGACCTGTGGGTAAAACGCCCGAATCTGTTTAACTGGCATATGACCCAGCCGGATGAGAGCGTCCTCGTTTCGGATGGTAAAACCCTGTGGTTCTATAACCCGTTCGTCGAGCAGGCCACGGCGACCTGGCTGAAAGACGCCACCAGCAACACGCCGTTTATGCTGATTGCCCGCAACCAGTCCAGCGACTGGCAGCAGTACAATATCAAACAAAACGGCGATGATTTTGTGCTGACGCCGAAAAGCGGCAGCGGCAACCTGAAGCAGTTCACGATCAACGTCGGTCGGGACGGCACCATCCATCAGTTCAGCGCCGTCGAGCAGGATGATCAGCGCAGCAGCTATCAGCTGAAATCGCAGCAGAACGGCGCCGTCGACGCATCTAAGTTCACCTTTACGCCGCCGAAAGGGGTGACGGTGGACGATCAACGTAAGTAGAGGCGAAAGTGAGCAATCTGTCGCTCGATTTTTCCGACAACGCGTTTCAACCTCTGGCCGCTCGCATGCGGCCAGAAAATTTAGCGCAGTATATTGGCCAGCAGCACCTGCTGGCGCCGGGCAAACCCCTGCCGCGGGCGATCGAAGCCGGGCACCTGCATTCGATGATCCTCTGGGGGCCGCCGGGCACCGGCAAGACTACCCTGGCGGAAGTGATCGCCCGCTATGCCAGCGCCGATGTCGAACGGATCTCGGCGGTGACCTCCGGGGTGAAAGAGATCCGCGAGGCCATTGAGCGCGCGCGGCAGAATCGCAACGCCGGCCGACGAACGATTCTGTTTGTTGACGAAGTGCATCGCTTCAATAAAAGCCAGCAGGATGCCTTTCTGCCGCATATTGAAGATGGCACCATCACCTTTATTGGCGCGACCACCGAAAATCCCTCCTTTGAGCTTAATTCAGCGCTGCTCTCCCGCGCCCGCGTCTACTTACTGAAATCGCTCACCACCGACGATATCGAGCAGGTGCTTGACCAGGCGATGCACGATAAAACCCGCGGCTACGGCGGCCAGGATATCGTATTGCCGGATGAGACCCGCAGGGCCATCGCCGAACTGGTGAACGGCGATGCGCGGCGGGCGCTGAATACCCTGGAAATGATGGCCGATATGGCCGAGAGCGATGATGCGGGCAAGCGGGTGCTGAAGGCGGAACTGCTGACCGAGATCGCCGGCGAGCGCAGCGCGCGCTTTGATAATAAAGGCGACCGTTTCTACGATTTGATTTCCGCCCTGCATAAGTCAGTGCGCGGGAGCGCGCCGGACGCGGCGCTCTACTGGTACGCGCGGATCATCACCGCCGGGGGCGATCCGCTGTACGTTGCCCGCCGTTGTCTGGCGATTGCCTCGGAAGACGTCGGCAACGCCGACCCGCGGGCGATGCAGGTGGCCATTTCGGCGTGGGACTGCTTTACCCGCGTCGGGCCGGCGGAAGGCGAACGGGCGATTGCCCAGGCCATTGTCTATCTGGCCTGCGCGCCGAAGAGCAATGCGGTCTACACTGCCTTTAAAGCGGCGCTGGCCGACGCGCGAGACCGTCCGGACTATGACGTTCCGGTGCATCTGCGCAATGCCCCGACGAAGCTGATGAAAGAGATGGGCTACGGGCAGGAGTATCGTTACGCTCATGACGAACCTAACGCCTACGCCGCCGGTGAGCAGTACTTCCCGCAGGAAATGGCGCAAACGCGCTATTATCGCCCGACAAACCGGGGGCTTGAGGGCAAAATTGGCGAAAAGCTCGCCTGGCTCGCTGAACAGGATCAAAATAGCCCGATAAAACGCTACCGCTAATTGAGGCGTTGCGGTAAGGTTATTACACTATTTCCGTGGTCGTAGTCTGCGGCCACTATTCTTTTTTTAATTCGATAAGCACAGGATAAGCATGCTCGATCCCAATCTGCTGCGTACCGAGCCAGACGCAGTCGCAGAAAAACTGGCACGCCGGGGCTTTAAGCTGGATGTAGATAAACTTCGCGCGCTTGAAGAGCGTCGTAAAGTTCTGCAGGTGCAAACGGAAAACCTGCAGGCGGAGCGCAACTCCCGATCGAAATCCATTGGCCAGGCGAAAGCGCGCGGGGAAGACATCGAGCCATTACGCCTGGAAGTGAACAAACTCGGCGAACAGCTGGATGCCGCAAAATCCGAGCTGGAAGCGCTGCTGGCGGAAATCCGCGATATCGCGCTGGCGATCCCGAATATTCCTCACGATGACGTGCCGGTTGGCCGTGACGAAAACGACAACGTTGAAGTCAGCCGCTGGGGCACGCCGCGCCAGTTCGATTTCGACGTGCGCGATCACGTGACGCTGGGTGAAATGCACGGGGGGCTGGATTTTGCCGCCGCCGTTAAGCTCACCGGTTCGCGCTTCGTGGTGATGAAAGGCCAGCTGGCACGTCTGCACCGCGCCCTGGCGCAGTTCATGCTGGATCTGCACACTGAACAGCATGGCTATAGCGAAAACTATGTCCCGTACCTGGTTAACCAGGACACCCTGTATGGCACCGGTCAGCTGCCGAAATTCGCCGGCGACCTGTTCCATACCCGTCCGCTGGAAGAAGAGGCTGACAGCAGCAACTACGCGCTGATCCCGACGGCGGAAGTGCCGCTGACCAACCTGGTGCGTGATGAAATTATCGATGAAGACGATCTGCCGATAAAAATGACCGCCCATACGCCGTGCTTCCGTTCCGAAGCAGGTTCTTATGGTCGCGACACCCGCGGTCTGATCCGTATGCACCAGTTCGATAAAGTTGAAATGGTGCAGATTGTCCGTCCGGAAGACTCGATGGCGGCGCTGGAAGAGATGACCGGCCACGCCGAGAAAGTGCTGCAGCTGCTGGGCCTGCCTTACCGTAAGGTCGCGCTGTGCACCGGCGATATGGGCTTCAGCGCCTGCAAAACCTATGACCTCGAAGTGTGGGTCCCGGCGCAGAACACCTACCGTGAGATCTCTTCCTGCTCCAACGTCTGGGATTTCCAGGCGCGTCGTATGCAGGCTCGCTGCCGCAGCAAGTCCGACAAGAAGACCCGTCTCGTTCATACCCTGAATGGTTCTGGCCTGGCGGTCGGTCGTACCCTGGTGGCGCTGATGGAAAACTATCAGCAGGCCGATGGCCGTATCGAGATCCCGGAAATCCTGCGCCCGTATATGCGCGGCCTCGAATATATCGGTTAATTTTTACCTTCTCCCTTAAAAGCGCCTGCGGGCGCTTTTTTTACATCCTTATTGATACCGGGCAATAATCCCATCCGCGAATGCAGTGATACTCCCTTTGGATTAAACCAGCATAAAAAACCAATAATATTTCAAAGCCTTATATATATGACTATATAGCGCTTGTCAGTTTATTGTGAGCAACCAAAGCGAGTATCCATGAAAATTAAAGCCCCCGATGCTTTACTGGCTGCTGAGGTAAGCCGCCGTGGTCTGATGAAAACCACGGCAATAGGCGGCCTGGCGCTGGCCAGCAACGCACTAACGTTACCCTTTTCCCGTATGGCCCACGCCGCCGACACGCCTGCCCCGGCCAGTGAGAAGGTGGTCTGGAGCGCCTGCACCGTCAACTGCGGTAGCCGCTGCCCGCTGCGCATGCACGTGGTGGATGGCGCGATTCAATACGTCGAAACCGATAATACCGGTGACGATAACTATGACGGCCTGCATCAGGTGCGCGCCTGCCTGCGCGGGCGGTCTATGCGCCGCCGGGTTTATAACCCCGATCGGCTGAAATATCCGATGAAGCGCGTAGGCAAACGCGGTGAGGGTAAATTCGAGCAAATCAGCTGGGAAGAGGCGTTCGATATCATCGCCAGCACGACGCAGCGCCTGATTAAAGACTACGGCAACGAGTCCATCTATCTGAACTACGGCACCGGCACGCTGGGAGGCACGCTGACCCGCTCCTGGCCGCCGGGGAAAACCCTGATTGCCCGTCTGATGAACTGCTGCGGTGGGTATCTCAATCATTACGGCGATTATTCATCCGCGCAGATTGCCGCAGGGTTGAATTACACCTACGGCGGCTGGGCGGATGGCAACAGCCCGTCGGATATTGAAAACAGCCAGTTAGTGGTGCTGTTCGGCAACAACCCCGGCGAAACGCGGATGAGCGGCGGCGGGGTGACCTACTATCTTGAGCAGGCGCGCCAGAAATCCAATGCCCGGATGATCATTATCGATCCGCGCTATACCGACACCGGCGCCGGACGCGAAGATGAATGGATCCCGATTCGCCCCGGTACCGATGCGGCGCTGGTATCGGGTCTGGCGTGGGTGATGATCACCGAGAATCTGGTCGATCAGCCGTTCCTCGATAAATACTGTGTGGGATACGACGAGAAAACTCTGCCTGCCGATGCCCCGGCCAATGGCCACTATAAAGCCTGGATCCTTGGCCAGGGCGCCGACGGTATCGCCAAAACGCCGGAGTGGGCCTCGACCATAACCGGTATTCCGCGCGAACGCATTGTTAAACTGGCGCGCGAAATTGCCAGCGCCAAACCGGCCTATATCAGCCAGGGCTGGGGGCCGCAGCGTCACGCCAACGGCGAAATCGCCACCCGGGCTATCGCGATGCTCGCCATTCTGACCGGTAACGTCGGGATCAACGGCGGCAACAGCGGCGCGCGCGAGGGCTCCTACAGCCTGCCGTTTGAGCGCATGCCGACGCTGGAGAATCCGGTTCAGACCAGCATCTCGATGTTTATGTGGACCGATGCGATTGAGCGCGGCCCGGAAATGACCGCCCTGCGCGATGGGGTGCGTGGCAAAGATAAGCTCGATGTGCCGATCAAAATGATCTGGAACTATGCGGGCAACTGCCTGATCAACCAGCACTCAGAGATTAACCGCACCCACGAGATCCTGCAGGACGACAAGAAGTGCGAGATGATTGTGGTCATCGACTGCCATATGACCTCGTCAGCGAAATACGCCGATATTCTGCTGCCGGACTGCACCGCCTCTGAGCAGATGGATTTCGCGCTGGATGCTTCCTGCGGCAACATGTCCTACGTCATCTTTGCCGACCAGGCCATCAAGCCGCGTTTCGAATGCAAAACTATCTATGAGATGACCAGCGAGCTGGCGAAGCGCCTCGGCGTCGAGGAAAAATTTACCGAAGGCCGTACCCAGGAAGGCTGGATGCGCTATCTGTATGAGCAGTCGCGTACAGCGATTCCCGACCTGCCGGATTTCGACACCTTCCGTCAGCAGGGCATCTATAAGCAGCGCGATCCGCAAGGGCACCATGTGGCTTATAAAGCCTTCCGTGAGGATCCGCAGGCTAATCCGCTGACCACGCCTTCGGGCAAGATTGAAATCTATTCGCAGGCGCTGGCGAAAATCGCCGCCACCTGGGAGCTGCCGGAAGGCGATGTCATCGATCCGCTGCCGATCTACACCCCGGGCTTCGAAAACTACAACGATCCGCTGACGGCGAAATACCCGCTACAGCTGACCGGCTTCCACTATAAATCGCGCGTCCATTCAACCTACGGCAACGTCGATGTACTGAAGGCTGCCTGTCGGCAGGAGATGTGGATTAACCCGATCGATGCCCGCCAGCGCGGCATTGCCAACGGCGATCGCATTCGCATCTTCAACGACCGTGGGGAAGTGCATATCGAAGCGAAGGTGACCCCGCGCATGATGCCGGGCGTGGTCGCGCTGGGGGAAGGGGCCTGGTATAACCCGGACGCCTCGCGCGTGGATCAGGCGGGCAGCATTAACGTGCTGACCACCCAGCGCCCCTCGCCGCTGGCGAAGGGGAACCCGTCGCATACCAACCTCGTCCAGGTTGAGAAGCTGTAAGGAGTAGCCGATGACAACTCAGTATGGATTTTTTATTGATTCCGCCCGTTGCACCGGTTGCAAGACCTGCGAACTGGCCTGTAAGGACTACAAAAATCTGACCCCGGAGGTCAGCTTCCGCCGCATTTATGAATATGCCGGCGGCGACTGGCAGGAGGATAACGGCGTCTGGAATCAGAACGTGTTCGCCTATTACCTCTCCATCGCCTGTAACCATTGCGAAGATCCGGCCTGCACCAAGGTCTGTCCGAGCGGAGCGATGCACAAGCGCGAAGACGGTTTTGTGGTGGTCAACGAAGAGGTGTGCATTGGCTGCCGTTACTGCCATATGGCTTGTCCTTACGGCGCGCCGCAATATAACGCCGACAAAGGCCATATGACCAAGTGTGACGGCTGCCACGAGCGCGTCGCCGACGGGAAAAAGCCGATCTGCGTCGAGTCCTGTCCGCTGCGGGCGCTGGATTTCGGGCCGATTGCCGAACTGCGCGCTAAGCACGGCCAGCTGGCGGCGGTGGCGCCGTTGCCTTCGGCGCACTTTACCCGGCCGAGCATCGTGATCAAACCTAACGCCAATGCCCGGCCGTGTGGCGATACCACCGGTTACATGGCAAACCCGAAGGAGGTGTAAGATGGGAAACGGATGGCATGAATGGCCGCTGATGATCTTTACGGTCTTCGGCCAGTGCGTCGCGGGCGGCTTCATCGTCCTGGCGCTGGCGCTCATGACGGGCAAGCTTTCCCGTGAGCAGGAGCAGCGCGTGGTGGGTAGCATGTTCGGCCTGTGGGTATTGATGGGGATCGGGTTTATCGCCTCGACAATGCACCTCGGTTCGCCGCTGCGGGCCTTTAACTCGCTCAATCGCGTAGGGGCCTCATCGCTGAGTAATGAGATAGCCAGCGGGGCGATCTTCTTCGCCGTCGGCGGGATTGGCTGGCTGCTGGCCGTGTGTAAAAAGCTGCCTGCCGGACTGCGTAGCCTGTGGCTGGTAGCGACCATGGCGCTTGGGGTGATCTTCGTCTGGATGATGGTGCGGGTCTATAACACCATCGACACGGTGCCGACCTGGTATACCGTCTGGACGCCGCTGAGCTTCTTCCTGACGCTGTTTATCGGCGGCCCGCTGCTGGGCTACCTGCTGCTGCGCGTCGCAGGCGTCGACGGTTGGGCGCTGCGCCTGCTGCCGGTGGTCACTTTACTGGCGCTGCTGGTGAGTATCGTGGTGGTCCTGATGCAGGGGAGTGAACTCGCCACTATCCGCAGCTCAGTTCAGCAGGCCTCCGCCCTGGTGCCGGATTATGGGCTGCTTATGGCCTGGCGCGTGGTGCTGCTGGCGCTGGCCCTGGCCTGCTGGTGCGTGCCGCAGATCCGCGGTCGCAAGCCGGCGGTCTCGCTGCTCGGCCTGGCGTTTGTTCTGGTGCTGGCGGGAGAGATGATCGGCCGCGGCGTATTCTATGGTCTGCATATGACCGTCGGGATGGCTATCGCCAGTTAATCAGCGTCATCATGCCGGCGCAGGCGTGCCGGCATGATGAAAACGTGCTGTCGATAGATGAAATTTTTCGACTGAAATTAACAGCAAGATTTATTAATAAATTAAGAAAAACAACAGCGTATTATCTGTTGCCTCATCTTTATCCGTTCTGTGGATAAAAAACTTCTATCGTGCCCGGCAAAACCGCGTCAGGCCTGATTTCAGGTGGATTGACAATGTTTTTAGCGGTGGCATGATTCGCTCGCGATCTGAACATTCCTCACGGTTTTTACCCATGACCATCTACACCCGGCCAGTGCAAATGCTGCTCTGTGGCCTGCTTTTACTGACCCTGGCGATAGCGGTGCTGAATACGCTCGTCCCGCTCTGGCTCGCCCATGAAAATATGCCAACCTGGCAGGTCGGCATGGTAGGGTCATCCTATTTTACCGGCAATCTGGCCGGTACGTTGCTTGCCGGCTGGGTGATCAAGCGCCTGGGGTTTAACCGCAGCTATTATCTCGCGTCGTTAATATTCGCCGTCGGCTGCGTAGGGCTGGGGATCACCGTGGGCTTCTGGACGTGGCTGAGCTGGCGTTTTATCGCCGGCGTAGGCTGCGCGATGATTTGGGTGGTGGTGGAAAGCGCGCTGGTCTGCAGCGGCACTTCACGCAGCCGCGGTCGTCTGCTGGCGGCGTACATGATGGTCTATTACGTCGGTACCGTACTGGGCCAGCTGATGGTCAGTAAACTCCCCACCGATTTAATGAGCGTCCTGCCGTGGGTGACGGGTCTGGCGCTGGCGGCGATCCTGCCGCTGCTGTTTACCCGCATCATGGGGCAGGCCGAAGAGCCGCATGAAACGGTACGTATCTGGCCGATGCTGAAGCTGCGCCAGGCGCGCCATGGGGTCAATGGCTGCATTATCTCAGGGATTGTCCTCGGCTCGCTGTATGGTCTGATGCCGCTGTGGCTGAACCATCAGGGCGTCAGCGACGCCGGCATTGGCTTCTGGATGGCGGTGATGGTTAGCGCCGGGATCCTCGGCCAGTGGCCGGTAGGGCGCCTGGCAGACCGCTACGGTCGCCTGCTGGTGCTGCGGGTGCAGGTGTTTGTGGTGATTCTGGGATGTATGGCGATGCTCAGCCAGGCGGCGATGGCGCCGGCGCTGTTTGTGTTGGGCGCTTCGGGCTTTACCCTCTATCCGGTGGCGATGGCCTGGGCCTGTGAAAAAGTGGAGCACCATCAGCTGGTGGCAATGAACCAGGCGCTGTTGATGAGCTATACCATCGGCAGCCTGCTGGGCCCGACGCTGACGGCGATGCTGATGCAGAACTTCTCGGATAACCTGCTGTTTATTATGATCGCCAGCGTGTCGTTTATCTATCTGCTGACCCTGCTGCGCAAAGCCGGGCATCATCCAACGCCGGTGGCGCACGCCTGACCCTGTAGCGCGCAGCGCATGCTGCGCGTCATCCGTTTTAATAGCCTGTGCTTACTGCAGTAGAGCCGTCTTGCATAAGAATGCAACGGCTGGACGGTAACAGCTTCCCACGCCGTTGCAGGCCGGCATAAGCGCATCACCGGCCCGGTGGGATTAGTACATCACTTTGTGCCCATATTGCTCAAGGATGCCTTTGACTCGCTCCATGGTCTCTTTCTTCGGCGGATGGACGCCGTCCAGCTTGTACTCTTCGCCCATCGCTACCCATTTGTGTTTGCCCAGCTCATGGTAGGGCAGCAGTTCGATTTTTTCGACATTACCCATATCGCGGGTAAATTCGCCCAGGCGGTGCGCGGAATCATCATCGTCTGACCAGCCCGGAACTACCACGTAGCGGATCCAGACATTGATATTCTTCTTCGCCAGATACTGGGCGAATTCCAGCGTACGATGGTTAGAGACACCGACCAGGTTCTGGTGAATCTCATCGTTCATCTGCTTGAGATCCAGCATCACCAGGTCTGTTACCTCCAGCAGTTCGTCGATAACGGGATCGTAGCGACGAACAAAGCCATTGGTATCGAGACAGGTATGAATACCTTCCTTCTTACAGGCGCGGAACCAGTCGCGAACAAACTCCGCCTGCAGGATCGCTTCGCCGCCCGATGCGGTGACGCCGCCGCCGGAAGCATTCATAAAGTGACGATAGGTCACTACCTCTTTCATTAACTCTTCAACGGTGATTTCTTTGCCGCCGTGGGTATCCCAGGTATCACGGTTATGGCAGTACAGGCAGCGCATCAGGCAGCCCTGGAAAAAGGTAATAAAGCGGATGCCCGGGCCATCAACGGTGCCACAGGATTCAAAGGAGTGAATGCGACCAATAACTGACATTGCGGTGTTTTCTCCAGATGTGGCCCATCCGGGGCCGTGTTGGTGCACAGCTCAGCGGCTGTGTCGAGTCTGTTTTGACAGATACCCAAAGTATAGATAACTGGCAAAGCAGGCTAGGGCGGGGATTGCTTGTTAAAAAGGCCCCACTGATGTGGGGCCTTTATTGTACGCTTTTTCAGTCAGACAGGGAATTACATGGTCTGAGTGAAGGTACGGGTAATAACGTCCTGCTGCTGTTCTTTAGTCAGGGAGTTAAAACGTACAGCGTAGCCAGATACGCGGATGGTCAGCTGCGGATATTTTTCCGGGTTTTCCATCGCGTCGAGCAGCATTTCGCGGTTCATCACGTTCACGTTCAGGTGCTGACCACCTTCGATGGACGCTTCGTGGTGGAAGTAACCATCCATCAGACCCGCCAGGTTGGTCTTACGAACTTCGTCATCTTTACCCAGCGCGTTCGGTACGATAGAGAAGGTGTAAGAGATACCATCTTTCGCGTAAGCAAACGGCAGTTTCGCTACGGAGGTCAGAGAGGCAACAGCACCTTTCTGGTCACGGCCGTGCATCGGGTTAGCACCTGGTCCGAACGGCGCGCCAGCGCGACGACCGTCTGGGGTGTTACCGGTTTTCTTACCATATACCACGTTAGAGGTGATGGTCAGAACAGACTGAGTCGGGATCGCGTTGCGGTAGGTGTGCAGTTTCTGAATTTTCTTCATGAAACGTTCAACCAGGTCAACGGCCATGTCATCGACGCGAGCATCGTTGTTACCAAACTGCGGGTATTCGCCTTCGATTTCGAAGTCGACAGCCAGACCGTCTTCGTCACGAATCGGTTTAACTTTCGCATATTTGATTGCAGACAGGGAGTCAGCAGCAACGGACAGACCCGCGATACCACACGCCATGGTGCGGATAACGTCACGGTCGTGCAGCGCCATCAGAGAGGCTTCGTAGCTGTACTTGTCGTGCATGTAGTGGATGATGTTCAGCGCAGTGACGTACTGTTTAGCCAGCCAGTCCATGAAGTGATCCATGCGTTCCATCACTTCGTCGAAGTTCAGAACGTCGCCTTTGATCGGTTCAGATTTCGGACCCACCTGCATTTTCAGTTTTTCATCCACGCCGCCGTTGATAGCGTACAGCATGGTTTTTGCGAGGTTGGCGCGAGCACCGAAGAACTGCATTTGCTTACCAACAACCATCGGGCTTACGCAGCATGCGATAGCGTAGTCGTCGTTGTTGAAGTCCGGACGCATCAGGTCATCGTTCTCATACTGCAGAGAAGAGGTATCGATGGACACTTTAGCAGCGAATTTCTTGAAGCTCAGCGGCAGTTTTTCAGACCACAGGATAGTGATGTTCGGCTCCGGAGACGGCCCCATGGTGTACAGGGTGTTCAGGAAGCGGAAGCTGTTTTTGGTCACCAGAGTACGGCCGTCAACGCCCATACCGCCGATGGATTCTGTTGCCCAAATCGGGTCACCGGAGAACAGTTCATCGTATTCCGGGGTACGCAGGAAGCGAACCATACGCAGTTTCATGACCAGGTGGTCAACCATTTCCTGCGCGTCTTGCTCGGTGATTTTACCCGCCTGCAGGTCACGTTCGATGTAGATATCCAGGAAGCTGGAGGTACGACCGAAGGACATTGCCGCGCCGTTCTGAGATTTAACGGCAGCCAGGTAGCCGAAGTAGGTCCACTGGATAGCTTCCTGAGCGGTGGTCGCCGGACCGGAGATGTCGTAGCCATATTTAGCCGCCATCTCTTTGATCTGGCCCAGCGCGCGGTGCTGTTCAGCGATTTCTTCACGCAGACGGATGGTCGCTTCCAGATCTTCGCCGCTTTCCAGTTTCGCTTGCAGAGAGTTGAACTGGGCGAATTTGTCTTTCATCAGGAAGTCGATACCGTACAGCGCAACGCGACGGTAGTCACCGATGATACGACCACGGCCGTAAGCATCCGGCAGACCAGTCAGCACGCCGGATTTACGGCAGCGCAGGATGTCCGGAGTATAGACGTCGAAAACGCCCTGGTTGTGAGTTTTACGGTACTCAGTGAAGATTTTTTTCAGCATCGGGTCCAGCTCGCGATTGTACGCTTTGCAGGAACCTTCAACCATTTTAATACCACCGAACGGGATGATCGCACGTTTCAGCGGCGCTTCGGTCTGCAGACCAACGATTTTTTCCAGACCTTTCTCGATATAGCCTGCGTCGTGAGAGGTGATGGTGGAAGCCAGGGCAGTGTCAAAATCAACAGGCGCGTGAGTGCGGTTTTCCTGTTTTACACCTTCCATTACGCTGTCCCACAGCTTGGTGGTCGCTTCAGTCGCGCCAGCCAGGAAGGATTCGTCGCCTTCATATGGGGTGTAGTTTTTCTGAATAAAGTCACGGACGTTGACTTCATTCTGCCAGTCACCTTTCGCAAAACCTTCCCAGGCTGTGGCTAACTTTTCATTAAGCTCGGACATGTAACACCTACCTTCTTAAGTGGATTTTTTATTTACTGCCTGAAACAACCCTTAGTGATGGTCGTTGCCACGCAGGTAAATGACCCAGTATGTCAACCCGACCAGCAGACCCCCGCCGATAATGTTCCCGATAGTCACCGGAATCAGGTTATCAGTGATGAAGTTCATAACGGTCAAGTGAGAGAAACTTTCCGGAGTCGAACCGATTGCGGTCCAGAATTCCGGGCTTGCAAAGTTGCGGATTACGATACCCATCGGGATCATAAACATGTTGGCGATGCTGTGCTCAAAGCCGCTGGCAACGAACATCGCTACCGGCAGGACCATGATCATCGCTTTATCCATCAGGCTACGACCGGAATAGCTCATCCATACGGCGAGACAAACCATCAGGTTAGCGAGGATACCCAGGCTCACGGCCTCCACAAAAGTATGGTGCATTTTGTGGTCAGCGGTCTGCAGGACATTGAGCCCCCAACCGCCGTTGGCAGTCATATATTCGCCTGATAACCACATCAGCAGCACAAACAGCAGTGCGCCCACCAGGTTACCAAAATAGACGTTGAGCCAGTTTTTTGCCAGTTGCCCCCAGGTAATTCGACCGCTGGCTTTCGCCACCACGATCAATACCGTAGAGGTAAAGAGGTCAGCGCCGCAGATAATGCACAGAATCAGACCCAGGGAAAAACAGACCCCACCGATAAGCTTGGCAATCCCATAAGGCATCGCGGCAGTGCCGGTGGTCGCGGTGATATAGAATACGAAAGCGATGGAGATGAAAACGCCAGCGGTGATCGCCAGATAAAAGGTCTTCATCGGATGCTTCGTTGCTTTATAGACACCTGCTTCTTCGGCGACTTTCGCCATCGCGGCAGGGAGCAAAAGATCAAAAGGGTTGTCAGCTTTCACACTAACTCTCTCTTTATATAAGTTGGCGGTGAGATACTAACAAAGCATTATAGAAGGGAAATTGATATAGATCATATCTCACCGGAACTATATGCCTTTTTAGTGTGTGGTTTTTGTGTTTTTAGTGGTTAACTGATTGAATATTATGAAGAAAATAAATTTTAAAATTTATAAGTTATGTTGAATTTTTTCGTTTTCACGCCATTTTTTGAGTTAATTAATATGGAGTATTTTATTTAAAATTAACGAATGGTAAATCTTATAAGCGCATTATTTACTATTAATTAACTTTGCAACTACAAACTATAGTGGCCGCCTCGTCAGGTGAAATCAACGGAGCCGCATTGGGCTCCGTTGCTGGTCACCACGATGGCGCGCTTAGGGCTTATTTTGCCCAGAACGCCGCCTTCGCTCGCTGCAGTTTTTCATAAGCCTTCAGCAGCGACTGATGGGCCGGGAAAGCCTGCAGATCGCTGTCGACAGCCTGAAGGCCATAGAACGGCGCTTCCCCGCTCAGCGCCGCGCTGGCGGCTTCGACCGCTTCGGCGCCGTACATACGGATAAAGGCGTTCAGGTATTGCAGCGGCTGACGCTCCTCTTCCTGGCTCAGCAGCAGCAGGGTCTGCAGGCAGCGATAGTAGTTAGCGCGTTCCGCGCTGAAGACCGAAGCGTTGAACTCCATGGTCCACTCGGTCCAGATCAGCGCCTGCTCCAGATCGCCGCCGGCCAGGGCCAGCATGGCTTTCAGCTCGCCGACGCGCAGGGTATACCAGCCGTTGTCTTTGCCGGTGGCGAGGCCCAGCAGTTCGCGAACGCGGGTGAAATCATCCAGGCCTTCATCGTCCATCTGCTCGATCAGCGCCAGGTAATCTTCTTTTTCCCACTCGCTGCCCGGCAGGGACAGAATGGTGTCGCGCAGATGAGCGCCCATGCTGTTGTTCGCCAGCCACAGATCTTCCGCCGGGTAAATATCCGACATCCCCGGGACGATGATACGGCAGGCGTAAACGCCCAGGTGCTCGTAGTCGGCGATATACACTTCTTTATCTTCGGCCTTGAAGATGGCCATCAGGGTGGCGAACTCTTCTTCTGTGGTGCCGGAGAAGCTCCAGTCAACGAACGGATAGTCGGCATCCTGCTTGAACATATCCCAGGAAATCAGGCCGCTGGAGTCGATAAAGTGGGTTTCGAGGTTAGCATGCTCGGCGACTTCTTCGTCGTCGAAGGTCGGCGGCGTGAAGACGTCGAGATCTTTCAGGCTGCGGCCCTGCAGCAGTTCGGTGACCGTACGCTCCAGCGCCACGCCGAAGTCCGGATGGGCGCCGAAAGAGGCGAAGCAGGTGCCGTTTGCCGGGTTAAACAGCACGACGCAGATAACCGGATACTTGCCGCCCAGCGAGCCATCATAGGCAAAGATCGGGAAACCTTCGGCTTCCAGTTTGGCGATCGACTCCACAACGCCCGGATAGCGCGCCATGACCTCCGCCGGGATCTCCGGCAGGCTGATGCTTTCGGCGATGATGCGGTTTTTGATATGGCGCTCAAAGACTTCGGACAGGCCCTGCACGCGAGCTTCATTACGGGTGTTGCCGGCGGACATGCCGTTGGAGACATACAGGTTGCCGACGATATTCATAGGAATATAGACCGTTTCGCCGTCGGACTGGCGGGTAAAGGGCAGGCCGCACACGCCGCGCTCATCGTTACCGGATTGCAGATCCACCAGCATGCTGGCCGTCAGCTGATCGTCCGGATCGTAGAACGCGAGCAGGCGGGCATCCAGCAGACCTTCCGGGACGTCGTCGTTTTCGGTCAGCGGGAACCACTTTTCGTTCGGGTAGTGAACGAACGGGCCGTTAGCGATAGTGTCGCCTAACCAGAAGTCAGCGAAAAAATAGTTGGTGGACAGGCGCTCGAAATATTCGCCCAGCGCGGAGGCGAGGGCTGCCTTTTTGGTGGCGCCTTTACCATTGGTAAAGCACAGCGCGCATTCCTTATCGCGAATGTGAACGGACCACACGTGCGGCACCGGGTTCAGCCACGAGGCCTCTTCGATATCAAATCCGAGGTCGAGCAATTTTTGCTGGAAGCGAGCGATGGAATCTTCCAGGGCGGCATCTTTGCCGGGAATAAACGTTTGGGTCATGGCGATCACTTTTGTCGTACGGAAAGCGCGCAATGATACGGCTTTTATCTGACAGGTGCTATCTCCATCATCTGGCTATGCTTAGAGACATCTTTTAATGCTCAGGGAGATGATAATGAAAGCCTTTGACTGGCAGAGGATGGCGCTCGATAAAGTGCCGGTGGAATTTCTCGGCGAGGTGGCGTTGCGCAGCCTCTACACCTTCGTTCTGGTCTTTATTTTCCTCAAAATTACCGGACGGCGCGGCGTGCGGCAGATGTCGCTGTTTGAAGTGCTGATTATTCTGACCCTCGGCTCGGCGGCGGGGGACGTGGCGTTTTATGACGATGTTCCGCTGTTGCCGGTGCTGGTGGTCTTCGTCACGCTGGCGCTGCTTTATCGCGGCATCATGTGGCTGATGGGGCATAGTGAAAAGCTGGAGGATCTGCTGGAGGGCAAGCCTATCGTGGTGGTGGAGGAGGGGCAACTGGCATGGGAGAAACTGCATGCGGAAAATATGACCGAATTCGAATTTTTTATGGAGCTACGGGTCAACAGCGTCGAGCAGCTCGGCCAGGTGCGGCTGGCGATCCTTGAAACCAATGGCCAGATCAGCGTGTTTTATTATCCCGATGACGAGGTGAGGGCCGGGTTGTCGATTCTCCCGACGCACTGCACCACGCGCTATACCACTATTCCTCAGGAGGGGATCTACGCCTGCGTACGCTGCAGCATCGTGATGGCGATGCAGGCGGGAGAAAAGCGAATATGTTCCCGCTGCGCAAATGCAGAATGGTCGAAGGCCAGCCGGGCGAAACGACTCACCTGACAGCAAATATGTCGGTTTTATTACGTCAAGCCGATAGATTCTGTTGTGTGACGGCTGCCGCGTTTTGCCGTCGGCGAGTTTTAGCCATTGCGGACCGTGTCACTGAATGATAAAACCGATAGCCACAGGAATAACTTATGCCCGCGGCGGTTCGCGGGCAAAACAACATAGCAACGTGGTGAGGGGAAATGGCTCAGGTCTATAACTTCAGTTCGGGCCCGGCAATGCTGCCGGCGGAAGTACTCAAACTGGCTCAGCAGGAACTGTGCGACTGGCACGGTCTGGGTACGTCGGTCATGGAAATCAGTCACCGTGGTAAGGAGTTCATCCAGGTGGCAGAAGAGGCAGAACAGGACTTCCGTTCTCTGCTGAATATCCCTTCCAACTATAAAGTGTTGTTCTGTCATGGCGGCGGCCGCGGCCAGTTCGCCGGGATCCCGCTGAACATCCTCGGCGATAAAAACGTCGCTGACTATGTGGACGCTGGCTACTGGGCCGCCAGCGCGGTCAAAGAGGCGAAGAAATACTGCACGCCTAACGTCATCGACGCGAAAATCACCGTCGACGGCAAGCGCGCGGTCAAGCCAATGAGCGAGTGGCAGCTGACGCCGGGCGCGGCGTATCTGCACTACTGCCCGAACGAAACCATTGACGGTATCGCGATTGACGATACGCCGAACTTCGGCGACGACGTCATCGTGACCGCCGATTTCTCCTCCACCATTTTGTCCCGCGAAATTGACGTCAACCGCTTCGGCGTGATCTATGCCGGCGCGCAGAAAAATATCGGCCCGGCAGGGTTGACGCTGGTCATCGTGCGTGAAGATCTGCTGGGTAAAGCCAGCGTGGCCTGCCCGTCAATCCTCGACTACACCGTGTTAAGCGAGAATGACTCGATGTTTAACACGCCGCCGACGTTCGCCTGGTATCTGGCCGGTCTGGTGTTTAAGTGGCTGAAACAGCAGGGCGGCGTTACCGCGATGGACAAGATCAACCAGCAGAAAGCCGAACTGCTGTATGGCGTGATCGATAACAGCGGCTTCTATCGTAACGATGTGGCGCAAGCCAACCGCTCCCGTATGAACGTGCCGTTCCAGCTGGCGGACAGCGCGCTGGATAAACTGTTCCTTGAAGAGTCGTTTGCCGCCGGGCTGCACGCGCTTAAGGGCCACCGGGTGGTGGGCGGCATGCGTGCCTCCATCTACAACGCGATGCCGTTAGACGGCGTGAAGGCGTTAACCGATTTTATGCTGGACTTCGAACGCCGCCACGGTTAATCGCCCGTTTCTTTCTTCCTCCCCGCGGCCTGTCTGCGGGGTTTTTATTCTGTTTGTTTGAGAGTGAAGTTTGATGGATTCCCTGACGTTACAACCCATCGCACGCGTAGAGGGCACCGTGAACCTGCCAGGTTCGAAAAGCGTC
Organism: Klebsiella sp. V115_8; assembly: GCF_029967715.1. Classification (NCBI taxonomy): domain Bacteria; kingdom Pseudomonadati; phylum Pseudomonadota; class Gammaproteobacteria; order Enterobacterales; family Enterobacteriaceae; genus Klebsiella; species Klebsiella sp. V115_8. The sequence goes on along the minus strand of NZ_JASCAR010000022.1, from coordinate 131,330 downwards.
TCCAACCGCGCGCTGCTGCTGGCCGCCCTGGCCCGCGGCACGACGGTGCTGACCAACCTGCTGGACAGCGACGATGTGCGCCATATGCTGAATGCCCTGAGTGCGCTGGGGGTTCAATACACCCTGTCTGCTGACCGTACCCGCTGTGAGGTGACCGGCAACGGCGGCCCGCTGCATGCCGCAGCGGCGCTGGAGCTGTTCCTCGGCAACGCCGGTACCGCGATGCGCCCGCTGGCGGCAGCCCTGTGCCTTGGCAGCAACGATATCGTGCTGACCGGCGAGCCGCGAATGAAAGAGCGCCCGATCGGCCATCTGGTGGATGCCCTGCGTCAGGGCGGCGCTCAGATCGACTATCTGGAGCAGGAAAATTATCCGCCGCTGCGCCTGCGCGGGGGGTTCCAGGGGGGCAATGTTGAAGTTGACGGCAGCGTCTCCAGCCAGTTCCTGACCGCGCTGCTGATGACCGCGCCGCTGGCGCCGCAGGATACTGTGATCGCCATTAAGGGCGATCTGGTGTCAAAACCCTATATCGACATTACGCTGCACCTGATGAAAACCTTCGGGGTTGAGGTGGACAACCAGTCTTATCAGCGCTTTGTGGTGCGCGGCAAGCAACAGTATCAGTCGCCGGGGGATTACCTGGTGGAAGGGGATGCTTCATCGGCCTCGTATTTCCTTGCCGCTGGCGCCATTAAGGGCGGCACGGTGAAAGTCACCGGTATCGGCCGCGGCAGCGTACAGGGCGATATTCGTTTCGCCGACGTACTGGAAAAAATGGGCGCCACCGTCACCTGGGGCGACGATTTCATCGCCTGTACCCGTGGCGAGCTCAAGGCTATCGATATGGATATGAACCATATCCCGGACGCCGCGATGACCATCGCCACCGCCGCGCTGTTCGCGCAAGGGACCACCACGCTGCGCAATATCTACAACTGGCGGGTCAAGGAGACGGACCGTCTGTTCGCCATGGCGACCGAGTTGCGTAAAGTGGGCGCCGAGGTGGAAGAGGGTGAAGATTATATTCGCATCACCCCGCCGGCGACGCTGAAGTATGCTGAAATCGGCACCTATAACGACCACCGGATGGCGATGTGCTTCTCGCTGGTGGCGCTGTCTGATACGCCGGTGACCATCCTTGATCCGAAGTGTACGGCGAAAACCTTCCCCGACTATTTTGAGCAACTGGCGCGGATCAGTACGCCGGCCTGAATGACGCGAATTTAAGGTAACAACGCCGACCCTCAGGTCGGCGTTTTTTTATCTCTGCTTGTCGGACAGGAAACTAAATGCTAGCCTTGCTTGCTTGTAAATATAGGATTTATAAGCATTTATTATGCTAATCAATGGATGATTGATATGAGAAATACAAAAGTAATGCTGGCTTTGGCCGTTTCCGCCACGTTGTTGGCAGGTTGTAAAAATATGCAGGGGATGGACACCAACGCCCTCGTCAATTCAGGAATGACGGCTTACAAAGCGGCGACGCTTTCTGACTCTGAAGTCAAAACGCTTTCCGACGATGCCTGTAAGCAAATGGATAGTGAAAATAAACTGGCTAGTGCATCAAGTAAGTACACCAAACGTCTGAACAAAATTGCCAAAGCGTTAGGAAATAATATCAACGGCACGCCGGTAACCTATAAGGTTTATATGACATCCGACGTCAACGCCTGGGCAATGGCCAACGGCTGCGTCCGCGTCTATAGCGGCCTGATGGACATGATGACCGATAATGAAGTTGAAGCGGTTCTGGGCCATGAGCTGGGTCACGTAGCGCTCGGACACTCGCGCAAAGCGATGCAAACCGCGTATGCGACTATTGCCGCACGCGATGCAATTTCAGCGACCAGCGAAGCGGCTGCAAGCTTGTCTAAATCTCAGTTGGGCGATATCGCTGAGGGAATGATCAACTCTGCGTTCTCCCGCTCGCAGGAGTCGGATGCTGATGATTTCTCTTACGATCTGCTGAAAAAACGCAACATCAGCACTCAGGGGCTGGTGGGCAGCTTCGACAAACTGGCCAGCCTTGACGCCGGCCACAGTAAATCTCTGTTCGATTCACACCCGCCTTCAACTGAACGCGCGCAGCATATCCGCGACCGTATCGCTGCAGATAAAAAGTAAAACTGCCTCATCTTCCGGGCTGATGCTCTATCAGCCCGCTATAATTGCACAATTCTTCCGCATGAGATTTCCAGTTATCTGTAATTTAAAAGCAAGACTCACTTTCCGCCGAAGAGATGCGTATAATGCGCGGCGTTTAGATATTTATGCGCCTTGCTGAAGGAGAAAAAGATGACGGCAACAGTTCCGGTAATCACCATTGATGGGCCTGGCGGTGCGGGTAAAGGTACGTTGTGCAAGGCAATGGCGGAAGCGCTGGGCTGGCATCTGTTAGATTCAGGCGCGATCTACCGCGTTCTGGCGCTGGCGGCGCTGCATCATCATGTTGACGTGGAGTCCGAAGAGGCGCTGGTGCCCCTGGCTGCCCATCTTGACGTGCGCTTTATTTCTACTGACGGCAACCTCGAAGTGGTGCTGGAAGGGGAAGATGTCAGCGGCGAAATTCGCACCCAGGAGGTCGCGAACGCCGCCTCGAAAGTGGCGGCTTTCCCTCGCGTTCGCGAAGCGCTGCTGCGTCGCCAGCGCGCCTTTCGTGAACTGCCGGGGCTGATTGCCGACGGGCGCGATATGGGCACGGTGGTTTTCCCGGACGCGCCGGTGAAAATTTTCCTCGATGCCTCGGCCGATGAACGGGCGCATCGCCGCATGCGGCAGTTGCAGGAAAAGGGCTTTGATGTTAACTTTGAACGTCTTTTGTCCGAGATAAAAGAGCGTGACGATCGCGATAGAAATCGCGCCGTGGCGCCGCTTGTCCCGGCTGCCGATGCATTAGTTCTCGATTCAACCGAACTAAACATTGAGCAAGTGATTGAAAAAGCGCTACAATATGCGCGCGAAAAATTGGCCGTTGCGTAAGCCTTAACCGGTCACGCGCCGAAGCCTCCGAATTATAGCAGTACCCCGCGGCAATGGATGGTCAGCGGGTATGTGAAACAACCCCATCCGGCACGGAGCCAGGTGGACGTTAATATTAACCTGAAGATTAAACATGACTGAATCTTTTGCTCAACTGTTTGAAGAATCCTTAAAAGAAATCGAAACCCGCCCGGGTTCCATCGTTCGTGGTGTTGTTGTTGCTATCGACAAAGACGTAGTACTGGTTGACGCCGGTCTGAAATCTGAGTCCGCCATCCCGGCTGAGCAGTTCAAAAACGCCCAGGGCGAGCTGGAAATCCAGGTTGGTGACGAAGTTGACGTTGCTCTGGATGCAGTAGAAGACGGCTTCGGTGAAACTCTGCTGTCCCGTGAGAAAGCTAAACGTCACGAAGCTTGGATCACGCTGGAAAAAGCTTACGAAGACGCTGAAACTGTTACCGGTGTTATCAACGGCAAAGTTAAAGGTGGCTTCACTGTTGAGCTGAACGGTATTCGTGCGTTCCTGCCGGGTTCCCTGGTAGACGTTCGTCCGGTGCGCGACACGCTGCACTTGGAAGGCAAAGAGCTTGAGTTCAAAGTCATCAAGCTGGACCAGAAGCGTAACAACGTTGTTGTTTCTCGTCGTGCCGTTATTGAATCCGAAAACAGCGCAGAGCGCGATCAGCTGCTGGAAAACCTGCAGGAAGGCATGGAAGTCAAAGGTATCGTTAAGAACCTCACTGACTACGGTGCATTCGTTGATCTGGGCGGCGTTGACGGCCTGCTGCACATCACCGATATGGCCTGGAAACGCGTTAAGCATCCGAGCGAAATCGTAAACGTTGGCGACGAAATCACTGTTAAAGTGCTGAAGTTCGACCGCGAGCGTACCCGTGTATCCCTGGGCCTGAAACAGCTGGGCGAAGATCCGTGGGTAGCTATCGCTAAACGTTATCCGGAAGGTACCAAACTGACCGGTCGCGTGACCAACCTGACCGACTACGGCTGCTTCGTTGAAATCGAAGAAGGCGTTGAAGGCCTGGTTCACGTTTCCGAAATGGATTGGACCAACAAAAACATCCACCCGTCCAAAGTTGTTAACGTTGGCGACGTAGTGGAAGTAATGGTTCTGGATATCGACGAAGAACGTCGTCGTATCTCCCTGGGTCTGAAGCAGTGCAAATCTAACCCATGGCAGCAGTTCGCGGAAACCCACAACAAGGGCGACCGTGTTGAAGGTAAAATCAAGTCTATCACTGACTTCGGTATCTTCATCGGCCTGGACGGCGGCATCGACGGCCTGGTTCACCTGTCTGACATCTCCTGGAACGTTGCAGGCGAAGAAGCAGTTCGTGAATACAAAAAAGGCGACGAAATCGCAGCAGTTGTTCTGCAGGTTGACGCAGAGCGTGAGCGTATCTCCCTGGGCGTTAAACAGCTGGCGGAAGATCCGTTCAACAACTACGTTGCTCTGAACAAGAAAGGCGCTATCGTTGTTGGTAAAGTGACTGCAGTTGACGCTAAAGGCGCAACCGTAGAACTGGCTGACGGCGTAGAAGGTTACCTGCGTGCTTCTGAAGCATCCCGTGACCGCGTTGAAGACGCAACTCTGGTTCTGAGCGTTGGCGACGAAGTTGAAGCGAAATTCACTGGCGTGGATCGTAAGAACCGCGTAGTGAGCCTGTCTGTACGTGCGAAAGACGAAGCGGAAGAAAAAGACGCTATCGCTACCGTGAACAAGCAGGAAGACGCGAACTTCTCCAACAACGCCATGGCTGAAGCGTTCAAAGCAGCGAAAGGCGAGTAATCTTTGTCATTCAGGTAATAACAACCTGAATAGTGACGAGTTTACTTGACAGATTGCAGGATTCGTCCTGTAATCAAGCACAAAGGGCGGCTACGGCCGCCCTTGTTTAAGCTGTTAGCTAATTTTTGCCTTGAAGGAAACCGGAGGAATAATGACCAAGTCAGAATTGATTGAAAGACTTGCCAGCCAGCAATCTCACATTCCGGCGAAAGCGGTGGAAGATGCTGTTAAAGAAATGCTGGAACATATGGCCTCAACGCTTGCTCAAGGTGAGCGCATTGAAATCCGCGGTTTCGGCAGCTTCTCTCTGCACTATCGAGCACCTCGCACCGGACGTAACCCGAAAACTGGTGATAAAGTCGAACTGGAAGGTAAGTACGTTCCGCACTTTAAGCCCGGGAAAGAATTACGTGACCGCGCCAATATTTATGAAGGGTGAGTTGCACGACGTGCAACCTGCCTGACGATAAAAGCACCTTTGGGTGCTTTTTTTGTACCCGCCATTTGCGTTCCGCCTCGCAAAACAAAAGTGCCTGACTGCAAGCGTGACGATTGTCTGGAACGCTGCGCGCGCGCCTGAATACTGCCCCAGGACGCCAGCCTCGCTTTGCGTAACACTGCCCGCTCACAGGGAGGTGTTTATGCGTCTACCATGGCTTGCCGGATGCGCCATCATCGCAATACTGCCGCTACTCTGGCTACCCGCGTTGCCGGGGCCGGGCACTCTGGCGGTCGCCGGCGTACTGGCGATATTTCTGACCCGTCTGCGCGGTACGGTCGTCGCCGTTGTGGCGGTGACGCTTCTGCTGATGGTCTGGGGAGTTTTAAGCGCGTATCAGGCGCTGTGGCCAACGCAGCACCTCACCGGCGCCGTCCGTCAGGCGGAAGTGATCCTTCACGAGACGGATGGTCAGACCCTGCACCGCGGGCAGATTGTGCGCCTGGCTGGTCGCTTCCTGTTCCCTCCGGTTGGCGTGACTTTATACGGGGAACTTGCACCTGCGCCCGTCTGCGAGGGGCAGCGCTGGATGATGACGCTGCGCCTGCGGCCGGTGCATGGGCAGCTCAATGACGGGGGCTTCGACAGCCAGCGCTATGCGCTGGCTCAGCATCGGCCGCTGAGCGGGGGGATCGTCGCCGCTTCCGCGATGGATACCCGCTGCAGTCTGCGCGCCCGCTACCTGGCGTCGCTGACCCGGCGATTGCAGACTTATCCCTGGCATCCGGTGATGCTGGGGCTGGGAATGGGGGAGCGGCTGGCGCTGCCGGCGGAGATAAAAGTCCTGATGCAGAACACAGGCACCTCCCACCTGATGGCTATCTCCGGTTTGCATATTGCCCTCGCGGCTTCCCTGATCGTGCTCCTGCTGCGCGGATTACAGTCACTTTTACCGGGGCGCTGGATCGGCTGGCGGCTACCGCTGCTGGCAGGGCTGGCGGGCGCCGTCGGCTATGCCTGGCTGACCGGTATGCAGCCGCCGGCCCTGCGCACTTGCGTAGGGCTTGCGGTCTGCTGTGCTTTACGTTTGTCGGGTCAACGCTGGACGGCGTGGCAGGTGTGGCTCTGCTGTCTGGGGGCGATACTGGTTGCCGATCCGTTAGCGGTGTTGTCGCAAAGCCTGTGGCTATCCGCCTTCGCCGTGGCGGGGCTGATCTTCTGGTACCAGTGGTTACCGCTGCCTGACAGCCGCTGGCGCTGGCCGTGGAAAGCCCTGTTCGCCCTCGCGCATTTGCAGGCTGGCGTGACGCTGCTGCTGATGCCGCTGCAACTGCTGCTCTTCCACGGCATAAGCCTGACGTCGATGGCCGCCAATTTGCTGGCGGTACCGTTAGTGACCCTGCTGGCGGTGCCGCTCATTCTCGCCGGAATGCTGCTGCATCTCACTGGACCGGAGATGGTGGCGTCGCTGATCTGGCTGGCAGCCGATCGCGTGCTGGCGGTATTGTTCTGGGGGTTACGACGTTTACCGGACGGCTGGCTGACGTTGGATGCCCGCTGGCTCTGGATCAGTAGCCTGCCGTGGCTGCTGGTGATGGGCTGGCGTTTTCAGAGCTGGCGACATTCGCCGGCGCTGTGTCTGAGCGTGCTGTTTTTGCTGACGCGGCCATTCAGCCGGCAACCGCCCGCGGACCAATGGCAGGTGACGATGCTGGATGTCGGGCAGGGGCTGGCGATGGTGATCGAGCGTTACGGCAAGGCGTTATTGTACGATACCGGGCCGGCATGGCCGCAGGGCGACAGCGGTCGACAGGTGATTATCCCGTGGCTGCGCTGGCACCATCTGCAGCTGCAGGGGATTATGCTGAGCCACGAGCATCTTGACCATCGCGGCGGCCTCGAATCGGTGCTGCAGGCATGGCCGCAGGCGTGGGTGCGCAGCCCGCCAGGCTGGTCGGGTCATCTGCCGTGCCATCGCGGCGAGCGCTGGCAGTGGCAGGGACTCACTTTCCAGGCGCTGTGGCCGCTGCCGGGCAGCACGGCAAAGGGAAATAATCACTCCTGCGTGGTGCGGATCGATGACGGTCGCTCCAGCATCCTGCTGACCGGCGATATAGAACGTCAGGCGGAGCAGGCGATGATCAGCCGCTACTGGCAGCATCTGGCGTCTACACTTATTCAGGTTCCCCATCACGGCAGCAACACCTCCTCCAGCGAGCTGCTGATCCGGCGGGTGGATGGCGCGGCCGCGCTGGTTTCCGCTTCGCGCTACAATGCGTGGCGGATGCCCTCGCAGAAGGTCGTTCAGCGTTATCGCCAGCGGGGGTATCGCTGGTTCGCCACGCCGCAGCAGGGGCAGATATCGGTGGTTTTTTCTGCAGAAGGGTGGCAAATCCATAGCTTACGGGATCAAGTTTTACCACGTTGGTATCATCAGTGGTTTGGCGCGCCCGCCGATAACGGGTAGAATATGCGGCTATTTCAACACAAGCTGGTTTATTGAATGCAGAACGATAAAGATCTCTCCACGTGGCAGACCTTCCGCCGACTTTGGCCGATTATTGCACCGTTTAAAGCCGGGCTAATCGTAGCGGCGGTGGCGTTAGTGCTTAACGCGGGCAGTGACACCTTCATGTTATCGCTTCTTAAACCGTTATTGGATGATGGTTTTGGTAAAACGGATCGCTCAGTGCTGCTATGGATGCCGCTGGTGGTTATCGGGCTGATGGTGCTGCGTGGGATCACCAGCTACATCTCGAGCTATTGTATCTCCTGGGTTTCCGGCAAAGTGGTGATGACCATGCGTCGTCGCCTGTTCGGTCACATGATGGGTATGCCGGTGGCATTCTTTGACAAGCAGTCTACCGGGACGCTGCTGTCACGTATCACCTATGATTCCGAGCAGGTCGCTTCCTCTTCTTCCAGCGCGCTGATCACCGTGGTCCGCGAAGGGGCATCGATTATCGGCCTGTTCGTGATGATGTTCTATTACAGCTGGCAGCTGTCGCTGATCCTGATCGTACTGGCGCCTATCGTGTCGGTAGCAATCCGCGTGGTCTCCAAGCGTTTTCGCAATATCAGTAAGAATATGCAGAACACGATGGGGCAGGTCACCACCAGCGCCGAGCAGATGCTGAAAGGGCACAAAGAGGTGCTGATGTTTGGCGGCCAGGAAGTGGAAACTAAACGTTTTGATAAGGTCAGCAATAAAATGCGCCTGCAGGGGATGAAGATGGTTTCCGCCTCGTCTATCTCCGACCCGATCATTCAGCTTATCGCTTCCCTGGCGCTGGCCTTTGTCCTGTATGCCGCCAGCTTCCCGAGCGTGATGGACACCCTGACCGCCGGGACCATTACCGTGGTCTTCTCCTCCATGATTGCGCTGATGCGTCCGCTGAAGTCGCTGACCAACGTCAATGCCCAGTTCCAGCGCGGGATGGCGGCATGCCAGACGCTGTTTGCGATCCTCGATTCCGAGCAGGAAAAAGATGAAGGTACGCGCGTCATTGAGCGGGCGAAAGGCAATCTCAAGTTCGAGAACGTCACCTTTACCTATCCGGGTCGCGAAGTGGCCGCGCTGCGCAATATCAATCTCGATATCCCGGAAGGGAAAACCGTGGCGCTGGTGGGACGCTCCGGGTCGGGTAAATCGACCATCGCCAGCCTGATCACACGCTTCTACGATGTCGACGACGGGCAGATCCTGCTGGATGGCCACGACCTGCGCGAGTACAAGCTGAGCTCGCTGCGCGACCAGGTCGCGCTGGTTTCACAGAACGTGCACCTGTTCAATGATACCGTCGCTAATAACATCGCTTATGCCCGTACCGAAGAGTACAGCCGCGAGCAAATTGAAGAGGCTGCGCGGATGGCCTACGCCATGGACTTCATCAACAAGATGGACAATGGCCTGGATACCATCATCGGCGAAAATGGCGTGATGCTGTCCGGCGGCCAGCGCCAGCGTATTGCTATCGCCCGTGCGCTACTGCGTAACAGCCCGATCCTGATCCTCGATGAAGCCACCTCGGCGCTGGATACCGAGTCCGAACGTGCGATTCAGGCGGCGCTGGATGAGCTGCAGAAAAACCGCACCTCGCTGGTTATCGCCCACCGTCTGTCAACCATTGAGCAGGCTGATGAGATCGTGGTGGTTGAAGACGGGCGGATTGTGGAGCGCGGAACGCACCACGACCTGCTGGAGCATAAAGGCGTATACGCCCAGCTGCATAAGATGCAATTCGGCGAATGATCGCGCGCATCTGGTCCGGTGAATCGCCGCTGTGGCGCCTGCTGCTGCCGCTCTCCTGGCTGTATGGCCTGGTGAGTGTGGTGATTCGCCTAAGTTATCAGCTGGGGTGGAAAAAAGCCTGGCGCGCGCCTGTGCCGGTGGTGGTGGTCGGTAATCTGACCGCCGGCGGCAATGGTAAAACGCCGGTGGTGATCTGGCTGGTGGAGCAGCTGCAACAGCGGGGCATTCGCGTTGGGGTGGTCTCCCGCGGCTACGGCGGTAAAGCCGAACGCTACCCGCTGGTGTTAACTGACCGGACCAGTACGGCGCAGGCAGGTGATGAACCGGTGCTCATCCATCAGCGCACCGGCGCGCCGGTGGCTGTCTCTCCACTGCGCAGCGACGCGGTGAAATCGCTGCTCAGCGCGCACGATCTGCAGATTATCGTGACCGACGATGGTTTGCAGCACTATAAGCTGGCGCGGGACCGGGAAATTGTCGTCATCGACGGCGTGCGCCGCTTTGGCAACGGCTGGTGGCTGCCTGCCGGGCCGATGCGTGAGCGGGCGTCGCGCTTGCAAAGCGTTGATGCGGTTATCGTCAACGGCGGCGTGGCGCGTCCGGGAGAGATCCCGATGCAGCTGCGTCCCGGGATGGCGGTCAACCTGCTCACCGGTGAACGTCGCGATGTCTCTACCTTCACTAACGTGGTGGCAATGGCCGGCATCGGCCATCCGCCGCGCTTTTTCGCCACCCTCGAAAGCAGTGGCGTCCAACCGGTCAAAACCGTGGCTCTGGCGGACCATCAGGCGCTGAGCCAGGCCGATGTCGCCGCCCTGGTAACCGCCGGGCAGACGCTGCTGATGACCGAAAAAGACGCCGTGAAATGTCGCGATTTCGCCGCTGCGAACTGGTGGTATTTACCGGTCGACGCCATAATGGCCGATGAACGCGCACAGCGGTTGCTTGCGGACTTAGCGACGTTGGCGCAACGTTAACCGACGCGCCAGCTTTGCTCGCCGCTGTGCTGGAAATCCTGACGGAGAACCTGCATGTCGGTATTGCAACTATCGCTTAATGAGGCGCGCCACCTCCATCTCGCGGCGCAGGGGTTATTAAAAAAGCCCCGGCGTCGCGCTCGCCCAAATGACATCCTTTCTACCATCCAGCAGATGTCGCTGCTGCAAATCGATACCATCAACGTGGTGGCCCGCAGCCCCTACCTGGTGCTGTTCAGCCGTCTCGGCAGCTATCCGCAGCACTGGCTGGATGAGTCGCTGCGCAACGGCGAGCTGATGGAATACTGGGCGCATGAAGCCTGTTTTCTGCCGCGCAGCGATTTCGCCCTTGTGCGCCACCGGATGTTGAACCCCGACAAGATGGGCTGGAAATATCATCGCGCGTGGATGGAGGAGCATGCCGGCAGTATTGCAGAGCTGGTGGCGCATATCGGCCAAAACGGGCCGGTTCGCTCGGCGGATTTTGCCCACCCTCGCAAAGGCGCCAGCGGCTGGTGGGAGTGGAAACCGCATAAGCGCCACCTGGAAGGGCTGTTTACCGCCGGGGAAGTGATGGTGGTGGAGCGGCGCAACTTTCACCGCGTGTATGATTTAACCCGGCGGGTGATGCCGCACTGGGACGACGAGCGCGATGCGCTGTCCCGCGACGCCGCAGAGGCCATCATGCTGCGCAACAGCGCCCGCAGCCTCGGCATCTTTCGTCCCCAGTGGCTGGCGGATTACTATCGTTTACGTCAGCCGGCGCTACCGGGTCTGCTGGCGGCCTGGCAGGAAGAGGGTCTGGTGACCCAGGCCAACGTGGAAGCGCTTGGCGAGATGTGGCTGCATCGCGATGCGCTGGCGCAGCTGGAGTCCGCGCCCGGCGGTAAACTTACCGCCAGCCATAGCGCCGTGCTCTCGCCCTTCGACCCGGTGGTCTGGGATCGGAAACGCGCTGAGCAGCTGTTCAACTTCAGCTATCGCCTGGAGTGCTATACCCCTGCGCCGAAGCGTCAGTATGGCTACTTCGTACTGCCTCTGCTGCACCAGGGAAAACTGGTCGGGCGGATGGACAGTAAAATACATCGCAAAAGCCGGGAACTGGAGATCTTCGCCCTGTGGCTGGAGGATGGGGTGAAGATCACCCGTGGTCTGGAGCAGGGGCTGCGCCGGGCGATCAACGATTTCGCACGCTGGCAATCGGCAGAGCGGATCCTGTGCCGACGCCTGCCGGAAGGGCTGTTTGTCGGCCAGACGCAGGGGTGGGAAATCGATGCCGATTGATCCCGGCGCCGACCTTCCTGTGTTATGCTGCTGAGAAATCTATCCGGTCCATCAGGAGGAAACATGGATCACCGTTTACTTGAAATCATCGCCTGCCCGGTCTGTAACGGTAAGCTGTATTACAGTCAGGATAAGCAAGAACTTATTTGCAAACTTGATAGTCTGGCGTTTCCGCTCCGCGACGGCATCCCTGTGCTGCTGGAGACAGAAGCGCGTCCGCTGGCGGTAGAAGAGAGTCACTCATGAGTTTCGTGGTCATTATTCCTGCGCGTTTCGCCTCCACGCGCCTGCCGGGAAAACCACTGCAGGACATTAACGGCAAGCCGATGATTGTCCATGTGCTGGAGCGCGCCCGCGAATCCGGCGCGGAACGCATTATTGTCGCCACCGATCACGAAGATGTCGCCCGGGCGGTTGAAGCCGCCGGCGGCGAGGTCTGCATGACCCGCGCCGACCATCAGTCCGGCACCGAACGGCTGGCGGAGGTGGTGGAGAAGTGCGCGTTCAGCGATGACACCATCATCGTCAATATCCAGGGCGATGAGCCGATGATCCCCCCGGCTATCGTCCGCCAGGTGGCGGAGAATCTGGCTGCCAGCACCAGCGGAATGGCGACGCTGGCGGTACCGATCCACGATGCGGAAGAGGCGTTTAATCCAAATGCGGTCAAAGTAGTGATGGATGCGCAGGGCTATGCGCTCTATTTCTCCCGCGCCACCATTCCCTGGGATCGCGATCGCTTTGCCCACTCCCGCGACGCCATTGGTGATTCTCTGCTGCGCCACATCGGCATCTATGGCTATCGCGCCGGCTTTATTCGCCGCTACGTCAGCTGGGCGCCAAGCCCGCTGGAGCAGATTGAAATGCTCGAGCAGCTGCGGGTGCTGTGGTATGGCGAGAAGATCCACGTCGCCGTGGCGGCCGAAGTGCCCGGTACCGGCGTCGATACCCCTGAAGATCTGGCGCGCGTCCGCGCTGAACTGCGCTAGTCCTCTGTCCCCTCCTTGCAGGAGGGGATATCCCCACCAGTTTTATGCTTTTTTTGCCCATTTTTGATCTTATCCGATGACAACCCAGGTGCGGGCGCTCATTATGAAATCAGTAGTGTTCATAGGGGTAATCGACAATGGAACAGTTGCGAACCGAACTCAGTCACCTGCTTGGCGAAAAGCTGAGCCGGGTGGAGTGTGTCAGTGAAAAAGCCGCTACGGCGCTGTGGTCCCTGTATGACGCGCAGGGAAATCCGATGCCGCTGCTGGCGCGAAGTTTCACCACGCCCGGGGTGGCGCGGCAGCTGGCCTGGAAGATCTCCACTCTGGCGCGCAGCGGTACGGTGCGCATGCCGGTGGTCTACGGCGTGATGACGCACGAAGAGCATCCCGGGCCGGACGTGCTGCTGCTTGAGCGCCTGCGCGGCGTCCCGGTGGAGGCGCCCACCCGCACCCCGGCGCGCTGGGAGCAGCTGCAGGAGCAGATCGTCGAGGCGATGCTGGCCTGGCATCGTCAGGACAGCGGCGGCTGCGTGGGGATGGTCGATAATACCCAGGACAATCTGTGGCCGAACTGGTACCGGCAACGGGTGGCGATGTTGTGGAGCACCCTGAACCTGTATCAGGACACCGGCCTGACCATGCAGGATAAGCGGGTTTTGTTCCGCTCTCGCGAGTGTCTGCCGGAGCTGTTCCGCGATTTCAATGATAATGCCGTGCTGGTGCACGGCAATTTCACCCTGCGCAGCATGCTGAAAGATCCGCGCAGCGACCAGCTGCTGGCGATGGTCGGCCCGGGGATGATGCTGTGGGCGCCGCGGGAGTACGAACTGTTCCGTCTCGCGGAGGGGGGCCAGGCCGAGCAGCTGCTATGGCGCTACCTGCAGCAGGCGCCGGTTTCCGAGGCCTTTGTCTGGCGGCGCTGGCTTTATCTGCTGTGGGATGAGGTGGATAGTCTGGTCAATACCGGGCGCTTTGACCGCGCCCGTTTCGACCTCGCCGCAAAATCACTCCTGCCCTGGCTTGCCTGAGCTGCCTTTCAGCCATTGCCAAACGCGACCGAGCGTTTCATAGCCGACCCGGTCGCTGTGCATCAGCCACACCGGAGAAGGAATGACCCGCTCCCACGGATTGAGCGGTGACGTGATCGCCATCTGATTAGCCGGTGCGGGCAGCGGATCCAGACCGGCATGGCGAAAGAAGATCATCGCCCGCGGAAGGTGTGACGCCGAGGTGACCAGCAGGAAGGGGGCGTCGCCGATGGCGCCCTTCACCGCCAGCGCTTCCTCTTCCGTATCTTTCGGCTTATCGAGCACGATGATATCGCTGCGCGGTACGCCGAGGCTCTCCGCCACTCTCGCCCCGGCCTCCGCCGTGCTGACGGGGTTGGTTTTTGCCGCCGCGCCGGTAAAGATCATTTTCGATCCCGGATTCTCCTGCCACAGGCGAATGCCCTCCGTCAGGCGCGGCAGGCTGTTGCTGATAAGGTTAGAGCTTGGCGCCCACTCCGGGTTCCAGGTATAGCCGCCGCCCAGCACCACCACGTAGCTCACCGGCTGCTCGCCGCGCCAGGTGGGATAGCGATCTTCTATCGGTTTAAGCAGGCTGTCTGCCACGGGCTGCAGGCTCAGCAGCGCCAGCAGCAGCCAGCCGAGGCTCACGCACAGCTTCCCGGTACGTTGAAAGCGGCTGAACCATAACAGGGCGATCCCGATACCGATCAGCAACAGCAGGGCAGGAAGCGGCAGCAGCAGACCGCCGACGATCTTTTTTAGCGTGAAAAGCATGCCAGATGGTTCCTTTTTTAACCATATAACCAAAGTTATGTTCGGATCTTATAACAGATCGCTTCATTCTCGGCGCGGGTATGACAAAATAGCGGTTTTGTGTTGGCTTGTGGAGTCGCCCGTGCAGGATCGCAATTTCGATGACATTGCTGAAAAGTTTTCGCGCAATATTTACGGCACCACAAAAGGCCAGCTGCGCCAGGCGATCCTCTGGCAGGATCTGGAGCCGCTGCTGGCGCAGCTGGGGCCGGGACCGCTGAGGGTACTGGATGCCGGCGGCGGCGAAGGGCAAACGGCCATTAAAGTGGCGCAACTGGGCCATCACGTGACGCTGTGCGATCTCTCTGCTGAAATGGTGGCCCGCGCCCGGCAGGCTGCTGTCGATAAAGGTGTGATCGACAACATGCATTTTGTACAATGCGCGGCTCAGGATATTGCGCAGCACTTGGAAAGCCCGGTCGATCTGGTACTGTTTCATGCGGTGCTGGAGTGGGTGGCGGAGCCCCAGGCGGTGCTGCGTACCCTGTGGTCGACGCTGCGTCCTGGCGGCGGCTTGTCGTTGATGTTCTACAATGCTAACGGCCTGCTGATGCACAATATGGTTGCCGGTAATTTCGATTACGTACAACTGGGCATGCCAAAAAAGAAAAAACGCACGCTGTCGCCGGATTATCCGCGTGAGCCGCAGCAGGTTTATCACTGGCTGGAAGAGATTGGCTGGCAAATTGTCAGCAAAACCGGCGTGCGGGTGTTTCATGATTATCTGCGTGAAAAACGCCAACAGCATGACAGCTATGCGGCGCTGCTGGAGCTGGAGACGCGCTACTGTCGTCAGGAGCCGTACCTCAGCCTGGGCCGTTATATTCATGTCACCGCGCTTAAGAGCCAGGCTCATAGCCGCAGATGCAAGGATAAAGTATGAGTGAATTTTCCCAGACAGTCCCCGAACTGGTTGCCTGGGCCAGGAAAAATGATTTTTCTATCTCGCTGCCGGTCGACAGGCTCTCTTTCCTGCTGGCGATCGCCACCCTGAATGGCGAACGGCTGGAAGGAGAAATGAGCGAGGGAGAACTGGTGGATGCGTTCCGCCACGTGAGTGATGCGTTTGAGCAGACCAGCGAAACCATCAGCCAGCGCGCCAATAACGCCATCAACGATTTGGTGCGCCAGCGTCTGCTGAACCGCTTTACCAGCGAAATTACCGAAGGCAATGCAATCTATCGTCTGACGCCGTTGGGGATCGGGATCACCGATTATTATATCCGGCAGCGCGAATTTTCGACGCTGCGTCTCTCGATGCAGTTGTCGATCGTCGCCGGCGAGCTGAAGCGCGCGGCGGACGCGGCAGAAGAGGGCGGCGATGAGTTTCACTGGCATCGCAACGTTTTTGCCCCGCTGAAGTATTCGGTAGCGGAAATTTTCGACAGCATCGACCTGACGCAGCGCATCATGGATGAGCAGCAGCAGCTGGTGAAAGACGATATCGCGCAGCTGTTGAACAAAGACTGGCGCGCGGCGATTTCCAGCTGTGAACTGTTGCTGTCGGAAACTTCCGGTACCCTGCGTGAACTGCAGGATACGCTGGATGCGGCGGGAGATAAGCTGCAGGCGAATCTGCTGCGCATTCAGGATTCGACCATGGCGCGCGACGATCTCCATTTTGTCGACCGGCTGGTGTTCGATCTGCAAAGCAAGCTCGACCGCATCGTCAGCTGGGGCCAGCAGGCGATTGACCTGTGGATCGGCTATGACCGCCACGTGCACAAGTTTATCCGTACCGCTATCGATATGGATAAGAACCGCGTCTTCGCTCAGCGTCTGCGCCAGTCGGTACAGACCTATTTTGATGAGCCGTGGGCGCTGACTTACGCCAACGCCGACCGTCTGCTGGATATGCGCGACGAGGAGATGGCCCTGCGCGATGAAGAGGTCACCGGCGAGCTGCCTGCGGACCTTGAATTTGAAGAGTTTAATGAAATTCGCGAGCAGCTGGCGGCGCTGATCGAAGCGCAGCTGGCGGTCTATAAAGAGAAAGGAATACCGCTGGATCTCGGCCTGGTGGCGCGGGAGTTCCTGGCGCAATATCCGCGCGGGCGTCACTTTGACGTGGCGCGGATCGTCGTGGATCAGGCGGTACAGCTGGGCGTCGCCCAGGCAGATTTCACCGGACTGCCAGCCAAATGGCAGCCGATTAATGATTACGGAGCCAAGGTACAGGCGCATGTCATTGACAAATATTGAACAAGTGATGCCGGTTAAGCTGGCGCAGGCGTTGGCCAATCCGTTATTTCCGGCGCTGGACAGCGCCCTGCGCGCGGGCCGACATATCGGCCTCGACGAGCTGGATAATCACGCATTTTTGATGGATTTCCAGGATTATCTGGAAGAGTTTTATGCTCGCTATAACGTCGAGCTGATCCGCGCGCCGGAGGGCTTCTTCTACCTGCGCCCGCGTTCCACAACCCTGATTTCACGCTCGGTGCTGTCCGAACTGGATATGATGGTGGGCAAAATTCTTTGCTATCTCTATCTCAGCCCGGAGCGCCTGGCAAATGAAGGGATTTTCACCCAGCAGGAGCTGTATGACGAGCTGCTGACCCTGGCGGATGAATCCAGGCTGCTGAAGCTGGTCAACAACCGTTCCACCGGTTCGGATCTGGACCGCCAGAAGCTGCAGGAAAAAATGCGCGCGTCGCTTAACCGCCTGCGCCGTCTGGGGATGGTGTGGTTTATGGGCCATGACAGCAGCAAGTTCCGTATTACCGAATCGGTATTCCGCTTTGGCGCCGATGTGCGCGCCGGCGACGACCCACGCGAGGCGCAGCGCCGCCTGATCCGCGACGGGGAAGCGATGGCCCTGGAAAATCACCTGCAGCTCAATGATGAGAATGAAGAGAACCAGCCGGATAGCGGGGAGGAAGAGTAATGATTGAACGCGGTAAGTTTCGCTCGCTGACGCTGGTTAACTGGAACGGTTTCTTTGCCCGGACCTTTGATCTTGATGAACTGGTCACCACCCTCTCCGGGGGGAACGGCGCCGGTAAGTCGACGACCATGGCGGCCTTCGTCACGGCGCTGATCCCCGATTTAACCCTGCTGCACTTCCGTAACACCACCGAAGCGGGGGCCACCAGCGGCTCACGCGATAAAGGCCTGCACGGGAAGCTGCGCGCCGGGGTCTGTTACTCCGTGCTCGACGTCATCAACTCGCGCCATCAGCGCGTGGTGGTCGGCGTGCGTCTGCAGCAGGTTGCCGGGCGCGATCGCAAAGTCGATATCAAGCCTTTCGCCATTCAGGGGCTGCCCACCGCTATCCTGCCGACCCAGCTGTTAACCGAAACGCTGAACGATCGCCAGGCGCGCGTGGTCAGTCTCAATGAGCTGAAAGACAAGCTCGAGGCGATGGAAGGGGTCCAGTTTAAGCAGTTCAACTCGATCACCGAGTATCACTCGCTGATGTTCGACCTGGGCGTGGTGGCGCGTCGTCTGCGTTCCGCCTCCGATCGAAGTAAATACTATCGCCTGATCGAGGCCTCGCTGTACGGCGGGATCTCCAGCACCATTACCCGCTCGCTGCGCGACTACCTGTTGCCGGAAAACAGCGGCGTGCGTAAGGCATTCCAGGATATGGAAGCGGCGCTGCGGGAAAACCGCATGACCCTCGAGGCGATCCGCGTCACCCAGTCCGATCGCGATCTGTTCAAACACCTGATCAGCGAAGCTACCAACTACGTGGCGGCGGACTATATGCGTCACGCCAACGAGCGGCGCATTCATCTTGATAAGGCGCTGGAGTATCGTCGCGATCTCTTTACCTCCCGTTCACAGCTGGCGGCAGAGCAGTATAAGCACGTCGACATGGCCCGCGAGCTGCAGGAGCATAACGGCGCAGAAGGCGATCTGGAAGCGGATTACCAGGCCGCCAGCGACCACCTGAACCTGGTGCAGACCGCACTGCGTCAGCAGGAAAAAATCGAGCGCTACGAAGCGGATCTCGACGAGCTGCAGATCCGTCTGGAAGAGCAGAACGAAGTGGTGGCGGAAGCCATCGATCGCCAGGAAGAGAACGAAGCCCGCGCCGAGGCCGCCGAGCTGGAAGTGGATGAGCTGAAAAACCAGCTCGCCGACTATCAGCAGGCGCTCGACGTGCAGCAGACCCGCGCCATTCAGTATAACCAGGCGCTGCAGGCGCTGGAGCGCGCGAAAGCGCTGTGCCATCTGCCGGATCTGACGCCGGAGAGCGCCGACGAGTGGCTGGAAACCTTCCAGGCGAAAGAGCAGGAAGCGACGGAGAAAATGCTGTCGCTGGAACAGAAAATGAGCGTGGCGCAAACCGCGCACAGCCAGTTTGAACAGGCCTACCAGCTGGTGGCGGCGATTAACGGCCCGCTGGCGCGCAATGAAGCCTGGGACGTGGCGCGCGAATTGCTGCGCGACGGCGTGAACCAGCGTCACCAGGCCGAGCAGGCGCAGGGGCTGCGTAGCCGCCTCAACGAGCTGGAGCAGCGCCTGCGCGAGCAGCAGGACGCCGAGCGCCAGCTGGCTGAGTTCTGCAAACGCCAGGGCAAACGCTACGATATCGACGATCTGGAAACGCTGCATCAGGAGCTGGAAGCGCGCATCGCTTCGCTGGCCGACAGCGTTTCTAACGCGCAGGAACAGCGCATGACCCTGCGCCAGGAACTGGAGCAGCTGCAGTCACGCACTCAGACGCTGATGCGCCGGGCGCCGGTCTGGCTGGCGGCGCAGAACAGCCTTAACCAGCTGTGCGAGCAGAGCGGCGAGCAGTTTGAGTCCGGCCAGGAGGTTACCGAATACCTGCAGCAGCTGCTGGAGCGCGAGCGCGAAGCTATCGTTGAACGTGACGAGGTCGGCGCCCGCAAGCGCGCCATCGACGAAGAAATTGAGCGTCTCAGCCAGCCGGGCGGTTCGGAAGATCCGCGCCTCAACGCGCTGGCGGAACGGTTCGGCGGCGTTCTGCTGTCCGAGATCTACGATGATGTCAGCCTTGACGATGCGCCGTACTTCTCCGCGCTGTACGGTCCGTCGCGCCATGCCATCGTGGTGCCGGATCTGTCGCAGGTTGCCGAGCAGCTTGAAGGACTGGAAGATTGTCCGGAAGATCTCTATCTGATCGAAGGCGATCCGCAGTCCTTTGACGATAGCGTATTCAGCGTGGATGAGCTGGAAAAAGCGGTGGTGGTGAAGATCGCCGACCGCCAGTGGCGTTATTCGCGCTTCCCGTCGCTGCCGCTGTTTGGCCGCGCCGCGCGTGAAAACCGCATTGAAACCCTGCATGCCGAGCGTGAATCGCTGTCCGAGCGTTTTGCGACCCTGTCGTTTGACGTGCAGAAAACTCAGCGTCTGCATCAGGCCTTTAGCCGCTTCATTGGCAGCCATCTGGCGGTGGCCTTCGAGGACGATCCGGAAGAAGAGATCCGCAAACTCAACAGCCGCCGCGGCGAGCTGGAGCGCGCGCTGAGCGCCCATGAAAGCGATAACCAACAGAACCGCGTGCAGTATGAGCAGGCGAAAGAGGGCGTGTCGGCGCTCAACCGCCTGCTGCCGCGCCTGAATCTGCTGGCGGATGATACGCTGGCCGACCGCGTGGACGAGATCCAGGAACGTCTGGACGAAGCGCAGGAGGCCGCGCGCTTTATTCAGCAGCACGGCAACCAGCTGGCGAAGCTGGAGCCGATTGTTTCGGTGCTGCAGAGCGATCCGGAGCAGTTTGAGCAGCTGAAAGAAGATTACGCCTATGCGCAGCAGACCCAGCGCGATGCGCGCCAGCAGGCTTTTGCCCTGGCGGAAGTCGTCCAGCGCCGGGCCCACTTCAGCTACTCCGATTCGGCGGAAATGCTCAGCGGCAACAGCGATCTCAACGAGAAACTGCGCCAGCGCCTGGAGCAGGCGGAAACCGAACGCAGCCGCGCGCGCGACGCGATGCGTGCCCATGCGGCGCAGCTTAGCCAGTACAATCAGGTGCTGGCCTCGCTGAAGAGCTCGTATGACACCAAAAAAGAGCTGCTCAACGATCTGTATAAAGAGCTGCAGGACATTGGCGTGCGCGCCGATGCCGGCGCGGAAGAGCGTGCCCGTGCGCGTCGCGATGAGCTGCACATGCAGCTGAGCAATAACCGCTCCCGTCGCAATCAGCTGGAGAAAGCGCTGACCTTCTGCGAAGCGGAAATGGACAACCTGACCCGCAAACTGCGCAAGCTGGAGCGCGATTACTGCGAAATGCGCGAGCAGGTAGTGACCGCCAAGGCGGGCTGGTGCGCGGTGATGCGCCTGGTGAAAGACAACGGCGTCGAGCGTCGTCTGCACCGCCGCGAGCTGGCCTATCTCTCCGCCGACGAGCTGCGCTCCATGTCGGATAAGGCGCTCGGTGCGCTGCGTCTGGCGGTCGCCGATAACGAACATCTGCGCGACGTGCTGCGTATCTCGGAAGATCCGAAGCGCCCGGAGCGCAAAATTCAGTTCTTCGTTGCCGTCTACCAGCATCTGCGCGAGCGTATCCGCCAGGATATTATCCGCACCGATGACCCGGTGGAAGCGATCGAGCAGATGGAGATTGAGCTCAGCCGCCTGACCGAAGAGCTGACAAACCGCGAACAGAAGCTGGCTATCAGCTCCCGCAGCGTGGCCAACATTATTCGCAAAACCATTCAGCGCGAGCAGAACCGTATCCGAATGCTCAACCAGGGATTGCAGAGCGTCTCCTTCGGCCAGGTCAACAGCGTGCGTCTGAACGTCAACGTGCGCGAGACCCACTCGACGCTGCTTGATGTGCTCTCCGAGCAGCATGAACAGCATCAGGATCTGTTCAACAGCAACCGCCTGACCTTCTCGGAAGCGCTGGCCAAGCTCTATCAGCGCCTGAATCCGCAGATCGACATGGGGCAGCGCACGCCGCAAACCATCGGCGAAGAGCTGCTCGACTACCGCAACTATCTGGAGATGGAAGTGGAAGTTAACCGCGGCTCCGACGGCTGGCTGCGCGCGGAGTCCGGCGCGCTGTCCACCGGGGAAGCGATCGGTACCGGGATGTCGATTCTGGTGATGGTCGTCCAGAGCTGGGAAGATGAATCCCGCCGCCTGCGCGGCAAGGATATCTCGCCTTGCCGTCTGCTGTTCCTCGATGAAGCGGCGCGTCTCGACGCCCGCTCCATCGCCACGCTGTTCGAGCTGTGCGAACGTCTGGAGATGCAGCTGATTATCGCGGCGCCGGAGAACATCAGTCCGGAGAAAGGCACCACCTATAAACTGGTGCGTAAGGTGTTCAATAATCACGAACACGTCCACGTGGTGGGGCTGCGCGGGTTTGCCGCGCCGCTGCCGGAAGCGCTGCCGGGAACAGCCGACGCCTCCTGAGGCTGCGGCTACATTCTGGCGGCTAAGCGGTGAAGAGGGCAACGTTACGTTGCCCTTTTTTTCTATCCAGCCCGGTATGCGAGGGTGGTATAATCTTTAAACTTCTTTACATTAGGTAAGGCAAAAGCCTTTTCGTCTTTATATACTGAAAAAAGAGCCCCAATTTTGTGGGCAGCAATGTGTGACAACAGGGGGCAAGGGATGTTGCTAAAGAAACGGTATGGTCGTCCATTGTCAGCGCTCAGCCTGAGCCTGGCACTGGCATTTGCTCCGCTGTTCAATGTCCAGGCCGAAGAGCCTGAAGTCGTACCCGGCGACAGTTCTGCGGCGCCCGCCGAGGTTTCCGCCGCGCTGGCGCAAAGCGATGGGCAATCGCCGGCGGTCGCGAAGCTGGCCGGTGAGCAGCCGCTGTCGATGGAGGCGGCGGCAAACAGCCGCGCCCAGATCGAGGCGCTGTTGCCGGCAGGGTACAAACCCGTCTTTATGAATCCGCTGGTGTCGCTGTACGCCGCCAGGGATATGAAACCGATGTGGGAAAACCGCGAGGCAGTGCAGGCGTTCCAGCAGCAGCTGGCGGAGATCGCTATCGCCGGTTTTCAGCCGCAGTTTACCACCTGGGTCAGCCTGCTGACCGATCCCGCCGTCAGCGGCATGGCGCGCGATGTGGTGCTGTCGGACGCCATGATGGGCTATCTGCACTTTATCAGCGGCATCCCCACCCAGGGGACCCGCTGGTTGTACAGTTCAACGCCGTACAAGATGGCGACCCCGCCGCTGTCGGTGATTAACCAGTGGCAGCTGGCGCTGGACAATGGCTCCCTGCCGGCGTTTATCGCCGGCCTGGCGCCGCATCATCCGCAGTATGAAGCCATGCATCAGTCGCTGCTGGCGCTGGTGGCTGATTCTCGCCCATGGCCGCAGATGACCGGCAGCGGCTCGCTGCGCCCCGGCGAATGGAGCAATGATATCGGCGCCCTGCGCGAGATCCTCCAGCGTACCGGAATGCTGGACGATACCGCCAATATCGTTCTGCCCGGCGATGTGGTGAGCCCATCGGCGAAGAAAAAGAGCAAACCTGCGGCGCGCGGCGTGTACGATCGCCAGCTGGTGGAGGGGGTTAAGCGCTTCCAGGCGATGCAGGGGCTGGGGGCGGATGGCGTCATCGGCCAGTCGACTCGCGACTGGCTCAACGTCTCTTCCGCGCAGCGCGCAGGGGTGCTGGCCCTGAACATTCAGCGTTTACGCTTACTGCCGGGCAAACTGTCCACCGGCATTATGGTCAATATTCCGGCGTTCTCGCTGGTCTATTACCAGGACGGCAGCCAGGTGCTGGCCTCGCGGGTAATTGTGGGGCGTCCGGACCGCAAAACGCCAATGATGAGCAGCGCGCTGAATAACGTGGTGGTCAATCCGCCATGGAACGTGCCGCCAACCCTGGCGCGCAAAGATATCCTGCCGAAGGTGCGTAACAATCCAGGCTATCTTGAGCAGCATGGCTACACCGTCATGCGCGGCTGGAACAGTAAAGAGACCATCGATCCTTATCGGGTCGACTGGTCGACCATCACCGAGAACAACTTACCGTTCCGTTTTCAGCAGGCGCCCGGGGCGCGTAACTCGCTCGGACGCTACAAGTTCAATATGCCGAGCTCCGATGCCATCTACCTGCACGATACGCCGAACCATAACCTGTTCCAGAAGGATGTTCGTGCGCTCAGCTCCGGCTGTGTGAGGGTTAATAAGGCTTCGGAGCTGGCCAATATGCTGCTGCAGGATGCGGGCTGGAATGACACGCGTATTTCCGATGCCCTGAAGCAAGGGGACACGCGCTATGTCAATATTCGGCAAAATATACCGGTGAATTTATATTACTTAACGGCGTTTGTGGACGCTGATGGACGTACACAATATCGAACAGATATTTACAATTACGATATCACCGCGCGATCCAGCGCACAAATTCTGACGAAAGCTGAGCAATTAATCAGGTAAATGAAGTAGTTCAATGGATTTTGTTGTCCTAGCACTGGGTAAAAAAGGGCGCTGCTCCTCTGCAGCGCCCGATTTTCCTGGGGTGAGGCTGCCTTGACGTTGGCAATAATGCCCGGTAAGGTGCCTTTCGTGCGCCAGAAGTGCATATACATATCATTCCGCTCAATGCGTGACGCAGTCAGCGCGAACGCTCTCTTTTGCCGGGCAGCATCACGGCTGTGGCGAGCGATGGCGTGCTGAGGTTCAGCATCGCGCAAAGCGGAAAAAGTATATAACGATTCATTGACTGTAGACCTGATTATCATGGACAAATTTGACGCTAATCGCCGCAGATTGCTGGCGTTGGGTGGTGCTGCGCTGGGTGCTGCCGCCATTCTCCCTGCGCCGGCATTTGCCACCCTCTCGACCCCCCGTCCGCGTATTTTGACGCTGAATAACCTGCATACTGGTGAATCACTCAAGGCGGAGTTTTTCGATGGCAGAGGCTATATTCAGGATGAATTAGCAAGACTTAACCATTTCTTCCGTGATTACCGCGCGAATAAAATTAAGTCCATCGATCCAAATCTGTTCGATCATCTTTATCGGTTGCAGGGACTACTTGGCACCAACAAACCTGTCCAGCTTATCTCTGGCTATCGTTCCCTCGATACCAATGATGAGCTTCGCGCACGAAGCCGTGGTGTAGCAAAACACAGCTATCACACCAAGGGGCAGGCAATGGATTTCCATATTGAAGGTATTTCGTTAAGCAATATTCGCAAAGCAGCGTTATCTATGCGCGCAGGTGGTGTAGGATATTACCCACGTAGTAACTTTGTGCATATTGATACCGGTCCCGTAAGGCACTGGTAACGAAAGGAGCGTCATGAACTATCGTATTATTCCGGTTACCGCGTTCGCGCAGAACTGTTCTCTTATCTGGTGCGAACAAACCCGGCTGGCGGCGCTGGTCGACCCTGGCGGCGATGCTGAACGTATCAAAGCGGTGGTGGCGGAGGCTGGCGTCACGCTGATGCAGATCCTGCTGACGCATGGTCATCTCGATCACGTCGGCGCCGCTGCGGAACTGGCGCAGCATTATGGCGTACCGGTTATTGGTCCGGAAAAAGAAGATGAGTTCTGGCTGGAAGGATTACCGGCGCAAAGCCGGATGTTCGGCCTGGAGGATTGCCAGCCGCTGCGTCCGGATCGCTGGCTCAATGAAGGCGATGTGGTTAATGTGGGGAATGTGGCGCTGCGGGTACTGCACTGCCCGGGCCATACGCCGGGTCACGTGGTCTTCTTTGATGACGCTTCCCGACTGCTCATTTCCGGAGATGTGATTTTCAAAGGCGGGGTGGGGCGCAGTGATTTTCCACGCGGCGACCATGGACAGCTGATCGCGGCCATTAAGGATAAGCTGTTGCCGCTGGGCGATGACGTGACCTTTATTCCCGGCCATGGTCCGCTGTCGACGCTGGGTGAGGAACGCCGCAACAACCCGTTCCTGCAGGATGAGATGCCGGTCTGGTAACCGACCTGACGCGAACGTAAAAAAGGCCGCATTCGCGGCCTTTTTCTTTATAGCGAATAATTTCGCTTACAGCACGGCGACGATGGCTTCACACAGCGGCGCCATGTTGTCAGGCGTCATGCCGGCCACGTTGATACGGCCGGACGCGACCGCATAGATGGCGAACTCTTCACGCAGACGCAGCACTTGCTCTTTAGTCAGGCCGCTGAACGAGAACATACCGTTCTGCTTGCTGATAAAGCTGAAGTCGCGGCTCGCGCCTTTCTCCTGCAGGGTGTTGACGAACAGCAGGCGCATACGCTGGATGCGCTGGCGCATATCGGTCAGCTCCTGCTCCCAGATTGCCCGCAGCGCATCGTTGCTCAGGATGGTCGCGACCACGGACGCGCCGTGCGCTGGCGGGTTGGAGTAGTTAGCGCGGATCACCGACTTCATCTGGCTGAACGCGCGGTCTACGGTCTCCTGATCGGCGGCGACCAGGGTGCAGGCGCCGACGCGCTCGTTGTACAGGCCAAAGTTTTTCGAGTAGGAGCTGGCGACCAGCAGCTCTTTATGCAGAGCAGCAAAGGCGCGCAACCCTTCAGCATCTTCTTCCAGATCGCGGGCGAAGCCCTGGTAGGCGAAATCGAACAGCGGCAGCCAGCCTTTCTCGACCGACAGCTGCGCCAGCGTCTGCCACTGTTCGAGCGTCGGATCGATACCGGTCGGGTTGTGGCAGCAGCCGTGGAACAGTACCACGTCGCCCGCCTGGGCTTCGTTCAGGCTGGCCAGCAGACCATCAAAGTCCAGCGCGTGGTTAGCCGCATCGTAGTAGGCATATTCACGTACTTCCAGCCCGGCGGAGGTAAACACACTCTTATGGTTTGGCCAGCTTGGATTGCTTACCCACACGCGTTTCACGTCGGTGTTTTTGGCGAGGAAGTCTGCGGCGACGCGCAGCGCACCGGTACCGCCCGGGGTCTGCGCGGTGCGGGCGCGTTTATCGGCGATAATCGCATTGCCTTTACCGAACAGCAGCTCCTGGGTGCAGCGACCAAATTCAGGAATACCATCGATGCCCAGATAGTTTTTAGTCGTTTCATTTTCCAGCAGGTACTGCTCTGCTTTTTTGACGCTGGTCAGAACGGGTGTTTTACCGGTTTCATCCTTGTAAACACCAATTCCGAGGTTAATCTTTTCAGGGCGGTCATCGGCACGAAACAGATCGGCCAGACCTAAAATCGGGTCGGCTGGGGCGGCGGTAATGTTCTCAAACATGACGAGGTTCCATTGTGATTACTGAAGGGAAATCCGCTATCAGGTTAACGGGAGAACAACGAATTGCCAACCGTTTGCGATAAAAAGCGCGAAGGTTTTCGAAAGATACGATCTTTGCCTCAGGAATAGAGAAAAGCAGGACCGAAGTCCTGCTCTGAAGGCATATCACGAAGGGGTGTACTGCAGATTAGAACTGGTAAACGATACCCACGGCCGCCTGGTCGTCGGTCGCTACGCCAGCTTCACGCGTATAAGCGTTGTCGTCCAGTTGGTTGAACTTGTACGCCGCATAAACGTTCATGTTCTTGTTGAAGTAGTACCAGGTACCCACTTCGACGTATTTAACCAGATCCGCATCGCCGCCGGAGAAGCCGCCGCGCGCCTGCAGGTCTTTGCCTTTGGTCTGTACGTAGCCGATGGACGGACGCAGGCCGAAGTCGAACTGATACTGTACAACGGCTTCGAAGTTCTGGGTTTTGCCAGCGAAGTAGTTACCCTGGTTTTCCGGGGTCATGTTGTAAGTCTGGGAGTACATGACGGCCGCGTAGACATTGTTGGCGTCATATTTTGCAGAGGTTGCCCAGGCTTCGGCTTTGTCGCCATTGCCGTCAGCTTTCTGGTCTACGCTGCGGTTGGAGCCGGAGTAGCCAGCAGACAGCGCGATACCGTTGTCGAACGCGTAGGTCGCCGCGGTGCTGAAGCCGTCGCCATTCTGCTTGTGAATCGAACGGTCGTGGTCGTTTTTACCCTGGTACTGCAGCGCGAAGCTCAGGCCGTCAACCAGACCGAAGAAGTCAGAGTTACGGTAGGTTGCCACGCCGTTGGTACGGCCGGTCATGTAGTTGTCGGTGTAGTTCCAACCGTCGCCACCCCATTCAACCAGCATATCGGTTGCTGCTTCGACGTCGTAGATCGCGCCGTAGTTACGGCCGTAGTCGAATGAACCATACTCGCCCGCTTTCAGACCTGCGAACGCCAGACGGGTTTTCGTCGGCTGGGAACCTTCAACATTGGAGGCGTCCATGTTGTATTCCCACTGACCGTAGCCGGTCAGCTGATCGTTGATCTGGGTTTCGCCTTTCAGGCCGATACGGGCGTAGGTGGTATCGTCGCTGCTGGTGTCGCCATTGGTGGTCCAGACGTGCTCGCCGACCATTTTTCCGTAGAAGTCCAGTTTGTTGCCGTTTTTGTTATAGATTTCTGCAGCGTTAGCTGCACCGGCTACCAGCAGGGCAGGGATCACCACTGCCAGAATATTGCGCTTCATCATTATTTATTACCCTCATTAATATTTTTTATATGAACACGTGCCACTGCCGTCAATAAGTTCTGTCAATAAAAACTTACAGAACCATTGATGAGAGTTTGGTGTCTGAAGGCATCTTTCCATCCGCGACAACGTTTCGCTAGCCGGAAAATGCTACTAATATCTCATATGAGTAACAAAACGAAAAAACATGTAACTAAATGTGTATTTCTGGGAACTTTGTGAACTTAATCAAAATTCCGTTCCACATGGTGAGGTAAATCGCCTTTCCATATCTATCTATATGAATTATTTATGATTAATTTGGATAAGCGTAAATTTGCTCATTTTGTGTGTTGAATTCGCCTTCTTTTTATTCAGCCTTTGTCTTGGCAAGACGTGCGGCGCGTGGTTAAAAAATGAGCAAATTTATCAGGGGTTTTGCTCTGTTATGAACATAAAGTGCGATCTGCATCACCCGGATGCACCGAAACAGTGCGTAACATAAATGTGAATCCGAGGCCTTGATGTTTAAGTTTGTTGAATTTTGATAACAGTAATTGACATAAAAAAAGGCCAGCGCAAGCTGGCCTTTCAGGTTTGTGTCAGAAAAATTTAGAATGTCGCGTTGCGCGGGGTCCGCGGGAACGGGATGACATCGCGGACGTTCTGCACGCCGGTCACGTAGGCGATCAGACGCTCGAAGCCCAGGCCAAAGCCGGAGTGTGGAACGGTGCCGTAGCGGCGCAGGTCGCGATACCACCAGTAGTCTTCTTTATTCAGACCCATCTCGGCCATACGCGCGTCGAGCACGTCGAGGCGCTCTTCACGTTGGGAACCGCCGATGATCTCGCCAATACCCGGCGCCAGGACGTCCATTGCCGCGACGGTTTTACCGTCTTCGTTAAGGCGCATGTAAAAGGCTTTAATATCTTTCGGATAGTTTTTCACTACCACCGGCGCTTTGAAGTGTTCTTCAGCCAGGTAACGTTCGTGCTCGGAGGAGAGATCCACGCCCCAGTACACCGGGTTCTCGAACTGCTTGCCGCAGTTTTCCAGAATAGTGACGGCGTCGTTATAATCCACCTGCGCAAAATCAGCGGTGATAAAGCGCTGCAGACGGTCGATAGCGTCTTTATCAACGCGCTCGGCGAAGAACTGCATGTCGTCCGCGCGCTCTTCCAGTACCGCTTTAAAGACGTACTTGAGCATCGCTTCCGCCAGGCCGGCAACATCGTTCAGGTTAGCGAAGGCCACTTCCGGCTCCAGCATCCAGAACTCCGCCAGGTGGCGGCTGGTGTTGGAGTTTTCCGCACGGAAGGTCGGGCCGAAGGTGTAAATCTTCGACAGCGCGCAGGCATAGGTCTCGCCGTTCAGCTGGCCGGAAACGGTCAGGAACGACTCTTTACCGAAGAAGTCTTTGTCGAAATCGACTTTGCCCTGATCGTTACGCGGCAGGTTTTCCAGATCCAGCGTCGACACGCGGAACATTTCGCCGGCGCCTTCGGTATCGGAGGCGGTGATCAGCGGGGTGGAGACCCAGAAGAAGCCCTGCTCATCAAAGAAGCGATGCAGCGCCTGCGCCAGGGTGTGACGCACGCGGGCAACCGCGCCGATCAGGTTGGTGCGCGGACGCAGGTGGGCCACTTCACGCAGATACTCGATGCTGTGACGCTTGGCCGCCATCGGGTAGGTGTCCGGGTCTTCCACCCAGCCGGTCACTTCCACGCTGGTCGCCTGGATCTCAAAGCTTTGACCCTGGCCCTGGGAAGCCACGACTTTACCGGTGACAATCACCGAGCAACCGGTGGTCAGACGCAGCACTTCCTGATTGTAATTGGGCAGAGAATTATTAATAACGGCCTGTACAGGATCAAAGCAGGAACCGTCATAGACGGCGAGGAATGAAAAGCCAGCTTTTGAATCTCGGCGGGTACGCACCCATCCGCGGACCGTGACTTCGCTGTCAACGGCAACGCGGCCCTGGAGTACGTCGGCTACAGGCACAACGCTCATAATAATCTCTCTATATAGTCCAATAAAAAAGTCTCTTCCCCCCTACAGCGGGGGGATATCTATGTTACCTGTCATCTTCCATCAGACAAGTAGATTTCGCACAGGGAAGGGTGGATTTCGGAAATAAATACACCTCCGGGGCGTTCTTTGGCTCCCCATTTCGACTTTTACACGACTTACTCGATAATGACCGTCATTTCCTGCTTCGCATTTTGCATCGACACGATGGTCCGGAAAGACTTGATATTTCCCGAGGCAAAAAAGAGTTCACGGGTTAGCGCTTCGTATTCCGCCATATCACGGACGTTGATCACGAGCAGAAAATCGAAGTCGCCAGTGACATAGTAGACCTGCTGCACTTGCGGACAGGTTACGAAACGCTGTTTATCCTCCTCAAGCAGATCGAGACGTTCATTCTCAATGGTCACCTGCACCATAATGGTGATGGGTCTTCCCACTTTACTGGCGTCCACTAAGCTAACACTGCCTTTAATCACCCCTGCATCCTCAAGTGCAGCGATACGCCGATTGACTGCCGAAGGAGACAGGCTGATCCGATCGGCGATCTCCCGTTGCGACAAGCGATTATTACGCTGCAAGAGCGTAAGAATTTTTTTATCCCATGCGTCAAG
Source organism: Klebsiella sp. V115_8 (assembly GCF_029967715.1). Classification (NCBI taxonomy): domain Bacteria; kingdom Pseudomonadati; phylum Pseudomonadota; class Gammaproteobacteria; order Enterobacterales; family Enterobacteriaceae; genus Klebsiella; species Klebsiella sp. V115_8. The sequence continues at coordinate 100,780 of NZ_JASCAR010000022.1, read as the reverse complement.
TTTCATCATATATCTCGTCCTGCAAGCCTGTGATCAATCTCACTCATGCAACGTTGTTGCGTGAGAATGATAAAACAGAGTGAAAATTGCGGCGCGATGGGCAACTTTGCGCCAATTAACCGCCGGGCGCAGTGTACCATCACAGGCAGTGGGAAAGCGGCATATCGCGACAAAAAGCCTCTCACACTCTGACTTAACCAATTTAAAGCGACCGTCCTGTCTCAGGCCGCACGGATCCGTGCACCCGTCGTTTAGGCGGTATGGTCGCAAATAACGTTATCGTCCCAGGACGATATGAAAATAGAGGTGCCTGAATAGTGGACACAATTAAATTTCAACTCAACGCCCGGCGGCAGCCCTATGGCCAGGGAGCAGACTTGAGTCTGCTCAATGAAAGCGTGGGGAACGAAGTGCTGGCATTCCATCAAAAATTTCCTGATTACCGGGTCACGCCGCTGCGTAAGCTGGAATTTTTAAGCCAGCGGCTGGGGCTGGGATCGATCCATATAAAAGATGAAGCCCAGCGATTCGGTTTGAATGCGTTTAAAGGATTAGGCGGATCTTATGCGATGGGGAAATATCTCGCCGCTCTGCTTGAGCGAGATATTACTACGTTGAGCTTTGCCGAGCTTAATTCACCAGCGATTAAGGCGCGTATCAAGGACATCGTATTTGTGACTGCTACCGACGGTAACCATGGACGTGGCGTGGCGTGGGCGGCTGAGCAGCTTGGGCTGCGTGCGGTGGTGTATATGCCAAAGGGCTCCTCACCGGTACGCGCGCAGAATATTCGCCGGCATGGCGCCGAATGCACGATTACTGAACTGAACTACGACGACACAGTTCGGATGGCGGCCAAAACCGCGCGCGAGCAGGGATGGGTATTACTCCAGGATACCGCCTGGCAGGGCTACGAGCAGATCCCCACATGGATCATGCAAGGCTATATGACCCTCGCTGTTGAAATCTGGCAGCAATTGGTAGAAAGCGGGGCGCCGATGCCGACGCATCTGTTTTTACAAGCCGGTGTCGGGTCGTTTGCCGGCAGCATCATGGGATATTTCATCGAAAAGATGCAGCAGCAGGCTCCCACCATCATCATCGTTGAGCCGCACAAGGCGAACTGCCTGTATCGCTCGGCAACCATTAATGACGGGCTGCCGCACAGCGTCGGCGGTGATATGTCAACCCTGATGGCCGGGCTTGCCTGTGGTGAACCTAATATCACCAGCTGGCCAATGCTCCGCGACCATGCCACCTGTTTTATTTCCGCCGACGATTGTCTGGCCGCCAATGGCATGCGCCTGCTGGCCGCTCCGCGACCAGGTACTGACGAACCTTTTGTCTCCGGGGAATCCGGCGCTATCGGCACTGGCGTGCTTTACGCGCTGATGACTCAGCCGGAGTATCGCGAGCTTGCCGAATCTCTGCGCCTGACTGCCGATGCACAGGTTCTGTTAATCAGCACGGAAGGAGATACATCACCCGATGTCTATGAAGACATCGTCTGGTTTGGCCGTAATGGTTGAGCGCTATCGACAATAACAAGGGGGCCATCTTACCTACCCTACGAGCCCTCGGTGTGACAAACGTTCTGACTCATAACGAAAACATACGCGCTTTCGCGTCATGCACAGAGAGAACCTGACCGATGAATACTGAAAATATAATTATCAATAAAGGATGTTCCGATCCCGCAAAGTGGCATAGCGAAGATACCGTTTGGGTCCTTGGCCTTTTCGGTACCGCAATTGGCGCCGGGGTGCTGTTTCTGCCGATTAATGCCGGAATTGGCGGCTTCTGGCCGCTGCTGATTGTTTTTGTCCTCGCTTTTCCTATTACTTATCTGGCTCATCGCGGTCTGGCGAGATTCATTTACTCTTCCAATACGCCGGAAAGCAGTATTACCGATGTTATTGGCGAGCATTTTGGCGCGCTGGCGGGAAAAGTGTTTACCGTCATCTATTTCTTCGCCGTCTATACCATTCTGATTATGTATGCGGTGGCAATCACCAACACCGCGCAGAGCTTTATCACCCACCAGTTGGCAATGGCCGAGCCGCCCCGGTCGCTGGTGGCCATCGTTCTGATCCTCGGGCTGATGTTTATCGTCCGTTTTGGACAGCGTTTGATAATGCGGGTGATGAGCACCCTGGTTTATCCCTTTATTATCTCGCTTATTTTTATGGCACTTTTTCTGATTCCGCACTGGAACGGCGCAATTTTGCAAACCGTAAGCTTCAGCGCCACAGGCGATGGGCAGGGGATCATGTTATCCCTCTGGATGACCTTCCCGGTACTGGTGATGTCGTTTAACCACTATCCCATCATTTCGCCGATGGTGGTGCGCCAGAAGCAGCGTTACGGTCTGGCGCTCGCTGAGAGGAAATGCGCGCAGATCCAGCGCTACGGTATCCTGCTCATGACGGTGGTGGTGCTGTTTTTTGTTCTCAGCTGCGTGTTAAGCCTGTCGCCGCAGCAACTGGCGGAAGCCAAAGCCCAGAATCTGTCGATTTTGTCCTATCTGGCCAATCAGTACGATACACCGATTATTGCCTGGCTATCGCCGATTATCGCCTTTGTCGCTATTACTAAATCATTTCTTGGCCACTACATCGGCGCCTATGAATCGCTGCGCGACCTGATTCTGGAGGCCGCCGCCGCACGCGGGAAAAAACCTGGCATTCGCCTCGTCGACGCGGTCATCCTGGTGTTTATGGTGTTTACCTGCTGGTTCGCCGCGTACAAGAACCCCAGTATCCTCGGTATTATCGAATGCATCAGCGGTCCCACCGGGGCGGCAATTCTTCTGCTGTTGCCTATGTACGCCATTCATAAATTACCGGTGCTTGCCCCCTGGCGCGGTAAAGCGAGCAACGTTTTCGTCACCCTGATCGGGCTTATCACCGTCTCTGCCATTTTTTACGGCATGTTCCAATAACCACCATCACTAGCGAGATGTTTTATGAGTCATTTTCTGCAGATTAACGGCCAACGGCTTATCGATTCCCTGTATGCGCTTGGCGAATATGGTGCGCTGGAAGGCGGCGGCGTATGCCGCCTGGCAGCGACGGCCGAAGATAAAGCCGGCAGGGACTTTGTTGTAGCCCGCATGAAGGCCCTGGGCCTGAGTGTGTCTATTGATGCTATCGGTAATGTCACTGGTGTTTATCACGGCGAGGAGACGTTGCCGATGGTGATGATGGGGTCACATATCGATACCGTCGCTACCGGTGGGTTATACGATGGCAACTACGGCGTTATGGCCGGCCTTGAGGTGATTGCCACCCTCCAGGATGCCGGGATCCGCCCCCGACGACCGTTGGCGGTAACCTTCTTTACTAACGAGGAGGGGGTGCGATTTCAGCCCGATATGATGGGCAGCGTGGTGTTTGCCGGCGAGTATCCGTTGGCGCAGGCGCTCGCGGCAAAAGATCTCGACGGTATCACGCTCGATGAAGCGCTGCGTAACATTGGTTATAAGGGCGAACGTCAGCCGGGAGATATGGCGGTAGATAGCTACGTTGAGCTGCATATCGAACAGGGACCGATTCTTGATAAAGAGCAAATTGATATTGGCGTTGTTACCGGCGTACAGGGTATTTCGTGGCAGGAATTTACCCTGAGAGGCGTATCGAATCATGCGGGTACTACTCCAATGTCCATGAGACGCGATGCCGGGCTGGCGGCTGCGAAAATCGCTGTTTTTGCCCGTGAGCTGGCGTTAAGCCTTGGTGGTGATCAGGTAGCTACCGTTGGGCATTTCAGCGTGAAGCCTAATCTGATCAACGTCATTCCCAACCATGTCGTTATGTCAGTGGATCTTCGCAATACCGATAATGCGATCTTATGTCTGGCGGAGCAGCAACTGGCAGAATTTGTCGCAAAAACGTCGCAGGAAGAGGGCGTGGAGATAACCAGCCGCTCACTGGTGCGCTTTGAACCGGTCATTTTTGCCGATGAGATCGTCAATGCGGTGGAAGCCGAGGCGGAGCGTCAGGCGCTCAGTTACCGACGTTTGCCAAGCGGCGCTGGACACGATGCACAATTTATGGCGTCGGTATGTCCCGCCGGGATGATTTTTGTCCCCTGCGTTGATGGCATCAGTCACAACGTCAAAGAACACAGTGCGGCCAAAGACCTGATTGCTGGCGCCAATGTGCTGCTGCAGGTGGTTTTACAGCGCGCCCAGCGTATGGACTAATGTTTACAGGAGCAGAGAATGAATCAGCAACAGTTAAAGCAGCAGCTTATCGCCTGGCGTCACTATTTGCATACCCATCCGGAAAGCGCCTTCGAAGAGCAGAATACTTCACGGTTTATTGCCGAAAAGCTCGAGGCCATGGGCATTGAGGTACACCGCGATATTGGCAAAACCGGGGTAGTGGGGAGATTGAAATGCGGCGACGGCAAGGGCGGTATCGCTATTCGTGCCGATATTGACGCCATTCAATTGACCGAACAGGGAGACCGGTCTTACCGCTCCATGACCGCCGATCGGATGCACGGCTGCGGGCATGATGGTCATACCTGCATTGCATTGGGCGCGGCGCAGTTGCTATTGCAGCGGCAGAATTTTAACGGCACGGTCATCTTTGTTTTTCAGCCTGCTGAGGAGCCTGGCTATGGCGCCAGAGCGATGATGGACGATGGCGTTATTGAACGCTTTGGCATTGAGGAAATCTACGGTCTGCATAATATGCCGGGTATGAAAGCCGGGACTATCGCCACGCGAGTCGGTGGCATTATGGCCAGTGAAGATAACTTTATTATTCGTATTCAAGGGCAGGGAGCGCATGCGGCGCGGCCGCATATGGCGAAAGATCCGCTGGTAATTGCGGCGGAAATCATCCTGGCTTTGCAGACAATTGTTTCGCGAAATGTTGATCCGAACGTGCCAGCGGTCATTTCCTGTACTGAATTGCACACCGATGGCATCCGCAATGCGATTCCGACGCATGTTGAAATCAAAGGGGATACGCGCAGCTTTGTACCGGAGGTGCAGATGCTGCTCGAAGAACGAATGCGTACCATTAGCGAAGCAATTTGCGCGATGCACGGTGCGAGGTGCCAGTTCAGCTATACCCATGAATTTGCGCCAACGGTGAACTGGCAGAAATGCGTTGATGTGGCGGTCACCGCTGCGATTAACGTGGTAGGGGCTGAGAAGGTGGACGGCAACGTCGCACAGATGATGATTTCGGAGGATTTTGGCGCTTTTCTGCAAAAAATCCCCGGCTGTTTCATCTTTTTAGGCAACGGCGATGGTTCAGATGCTCAGGGCAATACACCGTTGCATAATGCCTGCTACGACTTTAATGATGAGATATTGCTAACTGGCGCGGAGTATTTTGCCGAGGTCGTCAGAACCCGTCTGCCGCAGGAGTGATATTGATTGGCCCGATAGCAGAATGCCGTCGGGCCATGTTTTTTAGCTTGCCTTTTTAATCGGCGGCAGGTCGAACGCCTCGCGCAGGGCGCGGACGAAGGCCTTATCGTGGCAGATGGTTTTCCCCGGGCTGTCGGAGAGCTTCGCCACCGGCTTGCCGTTACATTCCACCAGCTTAATCACGATATTGAGCGGTTTAACCTGCGGCAGATCGCAGGTTAAACGAGTGCCAATACCAAAGCTCAGCTTCACCCGCGAGGCGAAGTGGCGATACAGGTCGACGGCTTTCGCCAGGTCGAGATTATCGGAGAAGACCAGCACTTTGCTCAGCGGATCGATGCCCAGCTTCTGGTAATGGGCGATGGCTTTTTCACCCCATTCCACCGGGTCGCCGGAGTCGTGGCGCAAACCCTGATAGCGGGTGGCGAACTCCGGACCGAAATCGCGCAGGAACGCATCCATGGTGATGCAGTCGGTCAGCGCGATGCCCAGCTGGTCAGGATACTCTTCCAGCCAGGCGGCGAGGGCCGCCCGCTGGCTGCTGGCCAGGTTCGGGCTGATCTGCTGGTGGGCCTGGAACCACTCATGGGCCTGGGTGCCCATCGGGGTTAAGTTCAGACGGCGCGCCAGATCGTAGTTGCTGGTGCCGACAAACCAGGGCTCCTGCTGCAGGCGTTGCACAATGGCTTCCTGTACATCGCGTGAAAAACGACGGCGGGTGCCGAAATCCATCAGGCGGAAGGCGCTCATATCGAGGTCAGCGGTCATGGTGGCGAAGTCGCCTAGCTTATGCTCCAGCGCGTTTAGCGCTTGTTCAACGCCCATCTCGGGTGAACGGTAGCGATGGACCAGCTCGCTTATCACCGCCAGCAGGGGGACTTCCCACATGATGGCTTCCCGCCACGGGCCGGTGAGGCGAATGTTCAGCTTGCCGTTGTCATTGGCGACCGTGACCTGGCGCGGGTCATAGCGAAAATCGCGCAGCCAGTCGAGGTAATCCTGGCGAAAAAAGGGGAGGGTGGACAGCCAGCGATATTCATCATCCCGCAGCCTCAGATCGCGCATGGACTCCACCTGCTCGCGGATCGCGTCGGCATAAATGCCGAGCAGGTCGTCTCCACGGCAGCGAAACTCCGCCGCCACATGTACATCGCCGTAGCGGTGGAAGACAGCCTGCTGCATGTGCAGCTTGTAGGCATCCGTATCAAGCAGCGAATGCAGTACAGGAGAAGTGAATTGTGTCATGGTGCGCAGTAGCATCCTCTCACTGGAGCGTTCCATCGAAACCAACGCGGAAAAAGGAGGCGGAGTATACCTTTATTACCCGGCTCTGTCCCGCGATGGCGAGCGATGGCGACGCTGACGGTCATTTGCGAGGCCTAGTTTAATATATTGAACATGGATCACACCACAAGCTTTGCGTCGGGTCGAGGGCAATTCGTGCCGCGAGTGTTAACAAAATGTAGCGATTTTCGTGTTTCACGTTGAAAAGATGAAGATTCTGCATAGCGCGATTGACACAACAGGAATAGACTGGGACGACACTTTACCGAAGATGCTAAAGGTTTTTTATGACACAACAGCCCCAAGCCAAATACCGCCACGACTATCGTGCGCCGGAGTATCTGATTAGCGATATCGATTTGACCTTTGACCTGGATGCCGCAAAAACCGTTGTTACGGCCGAGAGCAAGGTCTCCCGCCATGCGGCTGCGTCTGATGTGCCATTGCGCCTGGACGGCGAAGATCTGACCCTGATTGCTCTGCAGGTGAATGGCCAGCCGTGGAGCGACTATAAAGAAGAAAACAATCAGCTGGTGATCGGCGGCCTGCCGGAGCATTTCACCCTGACCATCGTCAATGAGATCAGCCCGGCGGCGAACACCGCGCTGGAAGGCCTGTATCAGTCAGGCGAAGCGCTGTGCACCCAGTGTGAAGCGGAAGGTTTCCGCCATATCACCTGGTACCTGGACCGTCCGGATGTGCTGGCGCGCTTTACCACCAAAATTATCGCCGATAAAGCCAAATATCCGTTCCTGCTCTCCAACGGCAACCGGATGGCGGAAGGGGAACTGGAGAACGGTCGTCACTGGGTACAGTGGCAGGATCCCTTCCCGAAGCCGTGCTACCTGTTTGCGCTGGTGGCCGGTGATTTCGACGTCCTGCGCGACACTTTTACCACCCGCTCCGGCCGTGAAGTGGCGCTGGAATTGTACGTCGACCGCGGTAACCTCGACCGCGCGCCGTGGGCGATGACCTCGCTGAAAAACTCCATGAAATGGGATGAGGAGCGCTTTGGCCTCGAGTACGACCTCGACATCTATATGATTGTCGCCGTCGACTTCTTCAATATGGGAGCGATGGAAAACAAAGGGCTGAACGTCTTTAACTCCAAATATGTCCTGGCCCGCACCGACACTGCCACCGATAAAGACTACCTCGATATCGAGCGGGTGATTGGCCATGAGTATTTCCATAACTGGACCGGCAACCGCGTCACCTGTCGCGACTGGTTCCAGCTCAGCCTGAAAGAGGGACTGACCGTGTTCCGCGATCAGGAGTTCAGTTCCGACCTCGGCTCGCGGGCGGTGAACCGCATTAACAACGTGCGCACCATGCGCGGGCTGCAGTTTGCCGAAGACGCCAGCCCGATGGCGCACCCGATCCGCCCGGATAGGGTTATCGAGATGAATAACTTCTATACCCTGACGGTCTATGAAAAGGGTGCCGAAGTGATCCGCATGCTGCACACGCTGCTGGGTGAAGAAAACTTCCAGAAAGGGATGCAGCTATATTTCGAACGTCATGACGGCAGCGCCGCCACCTGCGACGATTTCGTCCAGGCGATGGAAGATGCTTCTAACGTCGACCTGTCGCACTTCCGCCGCTGGTACAGCCAGTCCGGCACGCCGATTGTCACCGTCCACGATGACTATAACCCGGAAACCGAGCAGTATACGCTGACCATCAGCCAGCGCACGCCGCCGACCGCCGAGCAGGCTGAGAAACAGCCGCTGCATATTCCGTTTGCCATCGAGCTGTACGATAACGAAGGTAAGGTGATCCCCCTGCAGAAGGGCGGTCATCCGCTGCACCCGGTGCTAAATGTGACCCAGGCTGAGCAGACTTTCGTCTTTGATAATGTCTATTTCCAGCCGGTCCCGGCCCTGCTGTGCGAGTTTTCAGCACCGGTGAAACTGGAATACAAGTGGAGCGATCAGCAACTAACCTTCCTGATGCGCCATGCGCGGAATGATTTCTCGCGCTGGGATGCGGCGCAGAGTCTGCTGGCGACCTACATCAAGCTGAACGTCAACCGTCATCAGCAGGGACAGCCGCTGTCGCTGCCGGTGCACGTGGCGGACGCCTTCCGCGCGATTCTGCTCGACGAGAAGATTGACCCGGCGCTGGCCGCCGAGATCTTAACCCTGCCGTCGGCCAACGAAATCGCCGAGATGTTCGCCATTATCGATCCTATCGCCATCGCCACCGTGCGCGAGGCGCTCACCCGCACCCTGGCGAACGAGCTGGCGGACGAATTCCTCGCGGTATATAACGCCAATAAGCTCGACAGCTACCGGGTGGAGCACGCCGATATCGGTAAGCGAGCCCTGCGCAATACCTGCCTGCGCTATCTGGCGTTCGCAGAGCCGACGCTGGGCGATAAGCTGGTGGCGGCGCAGTATCACCAGGCGGATAACATGACCGACGCGCTGGCCGCGCTGTCGGCGGCGGTTGCCGCTGAGCTGCCGTGCCGCGATGCGCTGATGCAGGAGTATGACGACAAATGGCATCAGGACGGCCTGGTGATGGACAAGTGGTTTATCCTGCAGTCCACCAGTCCGGCGGCCAATGTGGTCGAAACGGTACGCGGTCTGCTGAACCATCGTTCGTTCAGCATGAGCAACCCGAACCGCGTGCGGTCGCTCATCGGCGCTTTCGCCAGCAGCAACCCGGCGGCGTTCCATGCTGAAGATGGCAGCGGCTACCAGTTCCTGGTGGAGATGCTGACCGAGCTTAACCAGCGCAACCCGCAGGTCGCCTCGCGACTGATTGAGCCGTTGATTCGTCTGAAGCGTTATGATGAGAAACGCCAGGCGCTGATGCGCGCCGCGCTGGAGCAACTGAAGGGGCTGAAGGATCTCTCCGGCGATCTGTACGAGAAAATCAGTAAGGCGCTGGCGTAACGGTGGCAAAATCCCCGGTTGCGCTCTCGCTTACCGGGGCTACAGCGCTGTGCGATTTGGTAGCCCGGCCGAGCGAAGCGCGGGCCGGGGACGTTAGTTAGCCATGACTAAACAAACGCGGTGCGCTCTCGCTCTTGCCGCGTTTCATCACCCGCTCCAGCACCTCCGCCTCCAGCTCGGCCAGCTTCGCCGAACCGGTGCGCCGCGGTCGCGGAATATCCACGTTCAAATCGAGACCGATCTTCTTCTCTTCAATCAACAGCACCCGGTCGGCCATCGCCACGGCTTCGCTGACGTCGTGGGTCACCAGCAGGACCGTAAAGCCATGCTCCTGCCACAGAGAGACGATCAGCTCCTGCATCTCCAGACGGGTGAGGGCGTCCAGCGCCCCCAGCGGCTCGTCCAGCAGCAGCAGGCGCGGGCGATGGATCAGCGCGCGGGCCAGCGCAACGCGCTGCTTCTGCCCGCCCGACAGCGCCGCCGGCCACTCCTGCGCGCGGCTCTCGAGTCCGACGCTGGCCAACGCCTGCAGGGCGGCGTCGCGCCAGGCGCCTTTTAACCCCAGCCCCACGTTATCAATCACCGTTTTCCACGGCAGCAGGCGCGCATCCTGAAACATCATCCGGGTGTCGTCCTGGATCGCCGCCAGCGGCGTCGCGCCTGCCAGCAGCTCGCCGGCATTCGGCTTTTCCAGGCCCGCCAGCAGGCGCAGCAGGGTGCTTTTTCCGCCGCCGCTGCGGCCCACCACCGCCACAAACTGGCCGCTGGGGATATGCAGATCCAGCTCGTTAAGAATGGTGTTGTCGCCATAGCGTTTAGTCACCCCGTTCAGCAGCAGCGGGATACCTGGGTTCAGACGGGCAGTGTTCATGCGTTAGCCTCCTGAAGATGATACGCCGGGTTCCAGCGCAGCCAGAGCCGCTCCAGCAGCTGGGCGCTGACGTCGGCCAGTTTGCCAAGAATGGCGTAAAGAATGATGGCGACCACCACCACGTCGGTTTGCAGAAATTCACGCGCATTCATCGCCAGGTAGCCGATACCGGCGTTCGCCGAGATGGTTTCGGCGACAATAAGCGTCAGCCACATCAGACCGAGGGCAAAACGCACGCCGACCATAATCGAGGGCAGGGCGCCGGGTAAAATCACGTGACGGAAAAGAGCAAAGCCGGATAAACCATAGCTGCGCGCCATCTCCACCAGCCCACGGTCGATATTGCGGATCCCGTGCCAGGTATTGATATAGATCGGGAACAGGGTGCCCAGCGATACGAGAAAGATCTTGGCGGTCTCATCGATGCCGAACCACAAGATCACCAGTGGGATCAGCGCCAGGTGCGGCACATTGCGCAGCATCTGGATCGACGTGTCCAGCAGGCGCTCGCCCCAGCGTGACAGACCGCTGATCAGGCCGAGCACCAGTCCAATGGAGCCGCCGATGGCGAAGCCGACCAGCGCCCGCCACGAGCTAATGGCCAGATGCTGCCACAGCTCACCGCTGGCCGAGAGCGTCCAGAACGCTTTCAATACGCCCTCCGGCGAGGGCAGCACCCGCGTCGACAGCCAGCCGACGGACGACGCCAACTGCCAGACAATGACCGTTCCCACCGGCAGCAGCCAGGGGGCGAGGCGTAACAACAGGGGATGGGTTGATTTTGCCATCAGTGCCTCCTCAGCTCTGCGCCACTTTACGCGGGATAAACTCGTTAGCGACGGCTTCCCCCTGCAGACGCAGGTTGTGCGGCTGCGGAACAGACGGCACCGCGACGTCGAGCAGCGGGAACAGCAGCTCGCCGACCCGATACGCCTCTTCCAGATGCGGATAGCCGGAGAAGATAAAGCTATCGATACCCAGCGCGGCGTATTCATTGATCCGTTCGGCAACGGTAGCGGCATCGCCCACCAGCGCGGTCCCGGCGCCGCCGCGCGCTAAACCGACGCCAGCCCACAGGTTGGGGCTGATTTCCAGCTTATCGCGTCGACCATTGTGCAGCGCCGCCATCCGCTGTTGGCCGACGGAGTCGGTTCTGGCGAAGGCCGCCTGGGCGCGGGCGATAGTCTCATCATCCAGATGGGAGATAAGGCTGTCCGCCGCCTGCCAGGCTTCCTCATTGGTTTCCCGCACGATCACGTGCAGGCGGATGCCAAACCGCACCCGGCGACCGTGCCGGGCGGCTTTCTCCCGCACCTGAGCTATCTTCTCTGCCACCTGGGCCGGCGGTTCGCCCCAGGTAAGATAGAGATCGACCTGCTCAGCGGCCAGATCCTGCGCCACCTCAGACGATCCGCCGAAATAGAGCGGCGGACGCGGCTGCTGGAGCGGCGGGAACAGCAGTTTGGCGTCGCGAACGCGCTGGTGCTTGCCGTTAAAGGTGACAGTCTCCCCCTCCATCAGCTTGCGCCAGATATGGGTGAATTCAGCCGAGGCCTCATAGCGCTCGGTGTGGTCGAGGAAGACACCGTCGCCTGCCAGCTCGGCGGGATCGCTGCCGGTGACCAGATTGAACAGCGCCCGGCCGTTCGACAGTCGGTCCAGGGTCGCCGCCTGGCGCGCGGCCACCGTCGGCGACACCACGCTTGGCCTCAGGGCGACAAGGAATTTCAGCCGCTGCGTTACCGGGATCATCGAGGCCGCAACCAGCCAGGCATCTTCACATGAGCGCCCGGTCGGGATTAGTACGCCGGTGAATCCCAGCCGATCCGCCGTCTGCGCGATTTGCTGCAGATAGCCGTAATCGACCGGACGGGCTCCCTCTTCGGTACCCAGATAACGACCATCACCATGGGTCGGTAAAAACCAGAACATATTCAGACTCATGATTTCGCTCCTTGTGCGGCGGCGGGCTGCCAGATGCGGGCCCGGATATCAACTTTTTTCGGCACCAGCTTGTTCTCATAGAACAGGTCGGCCGTCTGCTGCTGGCGAGCGGCGGTTTCAGCGCTCACCGGGGTAACCGAGGTGGGGGGACGATGGTCCAGGTAGCTGGCGATCACCGCTTCCGGTAATCCCATCGTTTTTGCCAGCAGCGTAATGCTTTGCGCACGCTGGCTATGGGTCAGGGCATCGGCCTGGGTAAAGGTATCGAGTACGCCCTCAATAAAGGCGCCATTGCGTTCAGCGTAAGGGCGGGAAGCGAGATAGAAGGATCCCGTCTGTTTCAGGTCGGTTCCGTCGGTCAGCACCCGGGCGCCGCCCTGCAGCAGCGCGGCGGAGTAATACGGATCCCAGATCGCCCAGGCGTCGACATTGCCCTGCTGGAAGGCGGCGCGCGCATCGGCGGGGGCGAGATAGACCGGCTGAATGTCGCTAAACTTCAAACCTGCGAGCTGCAGGGCGCGCAGCAGCAGATTGTGGGAGCTGGAGCCTTTCTGAAAAGCGACCTTTTTCCCTTTTAGCTCAGCCACGTTATGAATCGGGCTGCCCTGCGCCACCAGAATCACTTCCGCTTTGGGCTTTGGCGGTTCCGAACCGATATACACCAGATCGGCGCCGGCCGCCTGCGCAAAGATAGGCGGAATGTCGCCAGTGCTGCCAATATCGATGCTGCCGACGTTCAGCGCCTCCAGCATCTGCGGACCGGCCGGAAATTCAATCCACGAAATATGGGTTTGCGGGTAGCGCTGCTCCAGCAGCTGATGGCTTTTCGCCAGCACCATGCTGACGCTGCCTTTCTGATAGCCGATGCGCAGGGCGTCAGGCGCCGCCGGGGCGGCATGGCCCAGGGCGGAGAACAGCAGCAGCCCGCCGAGGGTCAGAGCGCGGAGAGGATTAAGCATGTTCCACCCCACGCAGAGACGTTAACGACGGGGCGCGGCTGCTGGGGCGATGCAGCGCCTGCCAGAAGGTCTCCAGGGCTTCATCGAGGCGCCGCTGCAGGTTCGGGGTAAACTGCGGCTTGTGCTGGTAATCGGTCACCTGGCTGTCGTCAGCGAAGACGCCATGGAGGATCTCCTGAGCCTTGAGGGCATTCAGCACCGGCTTCAGGGCGTAGTCCACCGCCAGCATGTGGGCGATGGTGCCGCCGGTGGCCAGCGGCAGCACGATTTTGCCCTCCAGCGCCCGCTCTGGAAGCAGGTCGAGCAGCGTTTTCAGGGCGCCGGAAAACGAGGCTTTATACACCGGCGTGGCGATGATCAGTCCGTCAGCCCCGGCCAGCTGCTCATTGAGCGTCTGCAGCGCCGGGTTGTCAAAGCGAGCGTACAGGAGGTCTTCCGGGGCAAAGTTCTGCAGATGCCAGTGGCAGACTTCGATATCGGCGGCGGTGAGCGTCTCTCTGGCGTATTCCAGCAGGGCGCTGGAACGGGAAGGGTAACGCGGGCTGCCCGCAAGCGTAATGACGCGCATCTCTCTCTCCTTATAACTAAATGTTTGCATTTATCTATAATTGATAACATTTGTAGTGAGTGTGACAGAGGGCCATTCTTTCCCTAAATGATTTATCCACCGTTAGATAGCCGAAAAGCGCATAACGGCGCGCGGGGAGGTAATCGTTTGCGCTGATGGGGGATTTTTTGTCGCAGGTCAATTCCCTTTCCGCAACAGATCGCACATAATACGCCCCCGGTTTGCACACCGGGAATCCAGGAGAGTTCATGTACTACCCCTTCGTTCGTAAAGCCCTTTTTCAGCTCGATCCTGAGCGCGCTCATGAAGTTACCTTTCAACAATTACGCCGTGTCACCGGGACGCCGCTGGAAATACTGGTTCGCCAGAAGGTGCCGGCCAGGCCTGTCACCTGCATGGGGCTGACCTTTAAAAACCCGCTGGGTCTGGCGGCCGGGCTGGATAAAAACGGGGAATGCATTGACGCGCTGGGCGCGATGGGTTTTGGATCCATTGAGATCGGCACCGTGACGCCGCGTCCGCAGCCGGGTAACGATAAGCCAAGGATCTTCCGTCTGGTGGATGCCGAGGGGTTGATCAACCGCATGGGCTTTAATAACCATGGCGTCGATAACCTGGTTGAGAACGTGAAGAAGGCGCATTTTGACGGCGTGCTGGGCATCAATATCGGCAAAAATAAAGACACGCCGGTTGAGCACGGGAAAGATGATTACCTGATTTGTATGGAAAAAGTCTATCCCTACGCCGGCTATATCGCCATTAATATCTCCTCGCCGAATACCCCGGGGCTGCGCACGCTGCAATACGGCGAAGCGCTCGATGATTTACTCTCCGGTATTAAAAATAAGCAGCTTGAGCTGCAGCAGAAGCATCAAAAATATGTTCCGGTCGCCGTGAAGATCGCGCCGGATCTTTTGCCTGAGGAATTGATCCAGGTTGCCGATAGCCTCGTGCGTCATAATATTGATGGCGTGATTGCCACCAATACCACCCTCGATCGTTCTCTGGTTCAGGGAATGAAACATTGCGATGAGACCGGCGGACTTAGCGGTCGTCCATTACAATTAAAAAGTACCGAAATTATCCGTATGCTCTCCGCTGAGCTCAATGGCCGCTTGCCTATCATTGGCGTGGGCGGTATTGATTCCGTGATTGCCGCGCGGGAAAAAATGGCCGCCGGAGCATCGCTGGTGCAGATCTATTCCGGATTTATTTTTAAAGGTCCGCCGCTGATTAAAGAAATTGTTACCCACATCTAATCTTTTCCTCCTCTGAATCCCACCCAGGGCTTTATTTCCGGCCCTGGTTGTTTTATATTCCCTCACTGTTGCTTATTTAAACATTTTAGACTTTTCTTAATTTTAGAAAATATTCTGCGGCAAGTCGCAACAACTTTGCAGAGGCGTATGAAAGGGGACAGGGGGAAAAATGCGGATTAAACCTGACGATAACTGGCGTTGGTATTACGATGAAGAGCACGACCGCATGATGCTCGATCTGGCCAATGGCATGTTATTTCGCTCGCGCTTCGCCCGGCGCATGCTGACCCCGGACGCTTTTGCCCCATCGGGATTCTGCGTCGATGACGCCGCGCTCTATTTCTCCTTTGAAGAAAAATGCCGCGATTTCGAGTTGTCGAAAGAGCAGCGGGCGGAATTAGTCCTCAACGCATTAACCGCGATCCGTTTTCTCAAACCGCAGATGCCGAAAAGCTGGCACTTCGTCGCCCATCCCCATCACTGGCAGCCGAGCGGCGGCGACGCGGCCTGCGTCTGGCTGAGCGATACCGGCGAGCAGGTCAATTTACTGGTGGTGGAGCCGGGCGATAACGCCGCGCTTTGTCTGCTGGCCCAGCCGGGTCTCACGCTTGCCGGCCGCGTTATGCAGCTGGGCGATGTGATTAAAATCATGAACGACAGGCTGCAGCCGGCGCAAAGCGCGGTCAGCTACAGCCTGGGGCAGGCGGTTTAAGGCGCCAGGCGCAGGGCCGTTTTCGGCACGCAGCTGCAGGCGAGAATGGTACCATCTCCGGCGACCGCATTTTTCTTTAACGGACTCACTTCCCCTTCTTCAAGACGGATGCGGCAGCTGCCGCAGATCCCCGCCCGACACGAGTAGGGTACGCGAATGCCCTGTTGCTCCAGTTGTTCCAGCAGCACCTGCTGGTTATTGCCGGTAAATTGTTGACCCTGCCATTCAATGGCAACCGTGGCCTGCTGCTGCGCCTCGGGAGCCGGGGTATCGTCGCTTTCGCCGGCGCCGTAGGCTTTCGCCGGGCCGCGGGCGAGGATTTCCACTTCATCCCCCACCCGGATCACGCCGCTGTTACGGGCAATCAGGTTCTGACCAAAGTCGACATCGCCATTATCCTGCGCGGTGCGGAAGCGCTTTAAGGTTTCCAGCGGCTCTCCGCTGGGATGCTTCTGCCCCCGCTCCGGACTGACGGTGGTAAAAATGCAGCGGCTGCACGGCTTGGCGACGTCAAATACCACCTCGCCGACGCGGATCACTTTCCAGCTGTCTTCATCCCAGGCCGCCGCGCCGGTGACCACGAGATTAGGGCGAAACTGTTCTATGCTTACGCTTGCCGGGCAGCGCTGCTGCAGGTCGCGCAGCGAGGCCTCGTTAGCCAGCAGGTAAGGGTAGCCGTCGGCGAAGGAGAGCGGTACCGCATCGTGGCGCTTCACCCGGCGGGTTAACTGTGGCCCCAGCCAGCGCAGCTGGACATCGCGATTGAAAAAGCCGCTGAGCCACTGATTAACGGCGGCGGGCGCGATAAGGGCGGTAAAATGGTTGCCCCAGACTTCTGTCGGCTCGGCCTGAGGGGCGAAATCGTTAAAACGCACCACGGCGCTGCTGCCGTCCGGTGCGGTCAGGTTAAGGCCATCATGCAGCGGCGCCGGAATAAATTTCACCATTTGCGGAAACTGACGGGCGGTAATAAAGGTGCCGTCGGTTTCGGTGACCATAAACAGGCGATCGAAGGCCAGGCCGCTGATATCGGCAAAGGCGTGGGTCAAGCCCATGCCGCGCATGGATTTAACGGGATGAATAAAAAGACGCGAGAGCGTTACCATACGCTGCCTCCGGGTTCCAAAAATAAGCCTATAACTTTATGACATAGGGCACATATTGGCTATAATGCGCACCAATTTTCTTTAAGTAAAAGTGACGATATGAATTCTCTGTTTGCCAGTACGGCTCGTGGGCTGGAAGAGCTGTTAAAAACTGAACTGGAAGGGCTTGGCGCGACGGACTGCCAGGTAGTCCAGGGCGGGGTCCATTTTCAGGGGGATACGCGCCTGCTGTATCAAAGCCTGATGTGGAGCCGGCTGGCTTCGCGCATCATGCTGCCGCTGGGCGAGTGTCGCGTATACAGCGATCTGGATCTGTACCTCGGCGTACAGGCCATTCCGTGGACGGAGATGTTCAACCCTGGCGCCACCTTCGCGGTGCATTTTAGCGGCCTCAATGAGGAGATCCGCAACAGCCAGTACGGTGCGCTGAAGGTCAAAGACGCCATTGTCGACAGCTTCACCCGTAAGAACCTGCCGCGCCCGAACGTCGATCGTGAGTCGCCCGATCTGCGGATCAACGTCTGGCTGAACAAAGAGACGGCGCACATCTCGCTGGATCTGAGCGGCGAAGGCCTGCACCTGCGCGGCTACCGCGATGGCACCGGTATGGCGCCGATCAAAGAAAACCTCGCGGCGGCGATCGTGATGCGTTCCGGCTGGGTGCCGGGCACCCCGCTGCTCGATCCGATGTGCGGCTCCGGTACCCTGCTGATTGAGGCGGCGATGCTGGCGACCGACCGCGCGCCGGGCCTGCACCGCGGCCACTGGGGCTTTGGCGGCTGGGCGCAGCACGACGACGCCATCTGGAAAGAAGTGAAAGCGGAAGCGCAAACGCGCGCCCGTCAGGGGCTGGCGGCATATGGGTCACGCTTCTGTGGCTCCGATGTCGACGAACGCGTCATTGACCGCGCCCGTCGCAACGCCCGTCGGGCCGGCATCGGCGAGCTGATCGATTTTGAAGTCAAAGACGTCGCCCAGCTGAATAATCCGCTACCGAAAGGCCCGTACGGCACCGTGATCAGCAACCCGCCGTACGGCGAGCGTCTGGAAAGCGAGCCGGCGCTGATTGCCCTGCACAGCCTGCTGGGCCGGATCATGAAAAGTCAGTTTGGCGGCTGGAACCTGTCGGTGTTCAGCGCCTCGCCGGAGCTGTTAAGCTGCCTGCAGCTGCGTGCCGACAAACAGTTTAAAGCCAAGAACGGCCCGCTGGACTGCGTACAGAAGAATTATCACCTGGCGGAGAGCGAAGGCGGCAAGCCGGCGATGCTGGCGGAAGATTTTGCTAACCGTCTGCGTAAGAACCTGAAGAAGTTTGAAAAATGGGCCCGTCAGGAAGGCATTGAATGCTATCGCCTGTACGATGCTGACCTGCCGGAATACAACGTGGCCATCGACCGCTACGCCGACTGGGTGGTGGTCCAGGAATATGCCCCGCCGAAAACCGTCGATGCGCACAAAGCGCGCCAGCGCCTGTTCGATATTATCGCCGCGACCATCGCCGTACTGGACATGGCGCCTAACAAGCTGGTGCTGAAGACCCGCGAGCGGCAGAAGGGGAAAAACCAGTACCAGAAGATGGCGGAGAAGGGCGACTTTATCGAGGTGCAGGAGTACAACGCGCGCCTGTGGGTCAACCTCACCGACTACCTGGATACCGGTCTGTTCCTCGACCACCGTATCGCCCGCCGTATGCTCGGCCAGATGAGCAAAGGCAAGGACTTCCTGAACCTGTTCTCCTATACCGGCAGCGCCAGCGTCCACGCCGGCCTCGGCGGCGCGCGCTCCACCACCACAGTCGATATGTCGCGCACCTATCTGGAGTGGGCGGAACGCAACCTGCGTCTCAATGGCCTGACCGGCCGCGCGCATCGCCTGATGCAGGCGGACGTGTTGGGCTGGCTGCGGGAGAGCACCGAGCAGTTCGATCTGATCTTTATCGATCCGCCGACCTTCTCCAACTCCAAACGAATGGAAGATGCTTTCGACGTCCAGCGCGATCACATTCGCCTGATGACCGATCTGAAACGTCTGCTGCGTAAAGGCGGCACCATTATGTTCTCGAATAACAAACGCGGTTTCCGTATGGATCATGACGGGCTGGCGGCGCTTGGCCTGAAGGCGCAAGAAATTTCGCAAAAAACGCTGTCGCAGGATTTTGCCCGCAACCGTCAGATCCACAACTGCTGGCTGATTACCGCAGCCTGAAAGGAATAAAGAATGTCACTGATTAGTATGCACGGCGCCTGGCTTTCCTTCAGCGATGCGCCGCTGCTGGATAATGCCGAGCTGCATATCGAAGATAACGAACGCGTCTGCCTCGTCGGACGCAACGGCGCCGGTAAATCGACCCTGATGAAGATCCTCAACCGCGAGCAGGGGCTGGATGACGGGCGCATTATTTATGAACAGGATCTGATTGTGGCGCGTCTGCAGCAGGATCCGCCGCGCAATGTCGCCGGTACGGTGTACGATTTTGTCGCGGAAGGCATCGCCGAGCAGGCGGCCTACCTGAAGGCCTATCATGACGTGTCGCATCAGGTCATGACCGATCCGAGTGACAAAAATTTAAATGAACTGGCGCGCCTGCAGGAGCAGCTCGATAACCTGGGGCTGTGGCAGCTGGACAGCCGCATTAACGAAGTGATTGAGCAGCTTGGTCTCGACGCCAACGCGCAGCTGGCATCCCTGTCCGGTGGCTGGCTGCGTAAAGCGGCGCTGGGCCGCGCGCTGGTCAGCGGGCCTCGCGTGCTGCTGCTCGATGAACCCACCAACCACCTGGATATCGAAACCATCGACTGGCTGGAAGGGTTCCTCAAAACCTTTAAAGGCACCATTATCTTTATTTCGCACGACCGCTCCTTTATCCGCAATATGGCGACGCGCATCGTCGACCTCGATCGCGGCAAGCTGGTGACCTACCCGGGCGATTACGATCAGTATCTGCTGGATAAAGAGGAAGCCCTGCGGGTTGAAGAGCTGCAGAATGCGGAATTCGACCGCAAGCTGGCCCAGGAAGAGGTATGGATCCGCCAGGGGATCAAAGCGCGCCGCACGCGTAACGAAGGCCGCGTTCGCGCCCTGAAGGCGATGCGTCGCGAGCGCGGGGAGCGCCGGGAAGTGATGGGCAGCGCCAGAATGCAGGTTGAAGAGGCTTCGCGCTCCGGCAAAATCGTGTTCGAAATGGAGAACGTCAACTACCAGGTTGATGGCAAAGTGCTGGTGAAAGATTTCTCCGCGCAGATCCAGCGCGGCGACAAGATTGCCCTGATTGGCCCCAACGGATGCGGGAAAACCACGCTGCTGAAGCTGATGCTTGGCCAGCTGCAGGCCGACAGCGGGCGGATCCACGTCGGCACTAAACTGGAAGTCGCCTACTTCGATCAGCACCGCGCAGAGCTCGATCCGGATCGGACGGTGATGGATAACCTCGCGGAAGGTAAGCAAGAGGTGATGGTTAACGGTAAGCCGCGCCATGTGCTGGGCTACCTGCAGGACTTCCTGTTCCATCCCAAACGGGCGATGACCCCGGTGCGCGCGCTCTCCGGCGGGGAACGTAACCGCCTGCTGCTGGCGCGTCTGTTCCTGAAACCCAGCAACTTATTGATTCTCGATGAACCGACAAACGACCTGGATGTCGAAACGCTGGAGCTGCTGGAAGAGCTGATCGATGGCTATCAGGGCACCGTGATGCTGGTAAGCCACGATCGTCAGTTCGTGGATAACACCGTAACCGAATGCTGGATCTTCGAAGGCGGCGGTCGCATCGGCCAGTACATCGGCGGCTATCACGATGCCCGCGGCCAGCAGGCCCAGTCGTTGGCGCAGAAGCAGCCGGCAGCGAAAAAAACGATGGAAGTCGCTCAGCCAAAAGCAGAAACTGTCAAACGCGGTGGGAACAAACTAAGCTATAACCTGCAGCGCGAGCTGGAACAGCTGCCGCAGAAGCTGGAAGCTCTCGAGGCCGAACTGCAGACGCTGCAGGAACAGGTTGCCGATCCCGACTTCTTTGGACAACCGCACGATCGCACGCAGCAGGTGCTGGCAAAGCTGGCCGAAGCGGAACAGGCGCTGGAAGCAGCCTTTGAACGCTGGGAATATCTCGAAGGATTAAAGAACGGCGCCTGAGCCGAGGAGTTGTCATGTGCGATCATCATCATGCTGCGCGACATATTTTATGTCCCCAATGTGATTTGCTGGTGGCTTTGCCGCAGCTGGAGCATCGCCAGAAAGCCGCTTGCCCGCGCTGCGGTACAACGTTAACCACCACGTGGGACGCGCCTCGCCAGCGTCCCACGGCTTACGCGTTGGTCGCGCTGTTTATGCTGCTGTTGGCCAACCTGTTTCCATTTATCTACATGAAAGTGGGCGGGATCAGCAGCGAAATAGAGCTGTTGGAAATTCCCAATGTGTTATTTACCGAGGATTACGCCAGCCTCGGCACCTTCTTTTTACTCTTTGTGCAACTGGTACCGGCCTTTTGCCTGGCCACCATTCTGCTGTTGGTCAATCGGGTCAGGATGCCCGCTGGCCTGAAAGCGTTTCTGGCGCGAATTCTGTTTCACCTGAAGACGTGGGGCATGGCGGAGATCTTTCTTGCCGGCGTGCTGGTGAGCTTCGTTAAGCTGATGGCCTATGGCGATATCGGTATCGGTCTGAGCTTTGTTCCGTGGTGCATGTTTTGTCTGCTGCAGTTACGCACTTTCCAGTGCGTCGACCGCCGCTGGCTGTGGGATGATATTGCCCCCATGCCAGCCATTAGCCAACCGCTGAAGGTCGGAGTGGCCGGCATCCGCCAGGGGCTGCGCTCCTGCGCCTGCTGCACGGCGGTGTTACCGGTCGACCAGACGGTCTGCCCGCGCTGTCATAGTAAAGGAACGGCGCGGCGTAAAAACAGCCTGCAGTGGACGCTGGCCCTGCTGGTGACCTCATTTATCCTCTATCTCCCCGCCAATATTATGCCGATCATGATCACCGATCTGCTGGGCGATAAAATGCCGTCAACCATCATGGCCGGGGTAATTTTACTGTGGAGCGAGGGGTCTTATCCGGTGGCGCTGGTGATTTTTATCGCCAGTATTATGGTGCCGACGCTAAAGATGATCGCTATCGCCTGGCTGTGCTGGAATGCCAATGGCAACGGTGCGCGTGATTCGGAACGCATGCATCTGATCTATGAAGTGGTGGAATTTGTTGGCCGCTGGTCAATGATTGATGTTTTTGTCATCGCCGTACTCTCTGCGCTGGTGCGCATGGGAGGGTTGATGAATATCTATCCCGCCATCGGCGCGGTTATGTTTGCGCTGGTGGTGGTGATGACCATGTTTTCAGCCATGACGTTTGATCCCCGTTTACTGTGGGATCGTGAGCCAGATTCAAGCCATGAGGAAAGACAACAACATGGAAAATAAGAGCGGAGAAGCGAAAGTGCAGAAGGTGAAGAACTGGTCACCGGTGTGGATCTTCCCTATCGTCACTGCGCTGATTGGGGCGTGGATCCTGTTTTATCATTACAGCCATCAGGGACCTGAGGTCACGCTGATCACCACGAATGCGGAGGGGATTGAAGGGGGAAAAACCCGTATCAAGAGCCGTAGCGTGGACGTTGGGGTGGTGGAGAGCGCCACGCTGACCGACGATTTAACCCACGTGGAAATCAAAGCCCGCCTCAATTCCGGGATGCAGAAATTACTGCACAACGATTCCGTCTTCTGGGTGGTGAAACCGCAGGTAGGGCGCGAGGGGATCAGTGGCCTGGGAACATTATTGTCCGGGGCCTATATTGAACTGCAGCCGGGGTCGAAAGGTACGGTGCCGGAGCAGTATCCGCTGCTTGATTCTCCGCCGCTGGCCTCGCCGGACGCCAAGGGGATCCGTATTCTGCTGGAGAGCAGCAAGGCGGGCCAGCTGTCGCCCGGCGATCCGGTGCTGTTCCGCGGCTATCGCGTGGGGTCGGTGGAAACCAGCACCTTCGACACCCAGAAACGTCGTATCACTTATCAGTTGTTCATCAATGCGCCCAATGACCGCCTGGTGACCACCAATGTCCGCTTCTGGAAGGACAGTGGGATCGCTGTCGATTTGACCTCGGCGGGGATGCGCGTCGAGATGGGCTCGCTGTCGACGCTGTTTGGCGGCGGCGTGAGCTTCGATATTCCGGAAGGACTGGATCTCGGCGAGCCGGTGGCGAATAAAACGGAATACCATCTGTTTGACGATCAGAAGAGCATCCAGGATTCGGTCTTTACCGAACATATTGACTATGTGATGTTCTTCAAAGACTCAGTTCGCGGCCTGCAGCCCGGCGCGCCGGTGGAGTTCCGCGGCATCCGTCTGGGAACCGTCGGCAAAGTGCCATTCTTCATCCCCGGTCTGAAGCAGCGTTTGAACGACGACTATCGCATTCCGGTGGAAGTGCGGGTTGAACCGCAACGTCTGATTAACCAGCTGGGCGGCGATCCGAATATTCGCGCCCACATTGACGATCTGATCAACCGCGGACTGCGCGGCTCGCTGAAAACCGGCAATCTGGTGACCGGCGCGCTGTATATCGATCTCGACTTCTATCCGAAGGCGCCGCCGCGCGGGAAAATGCAGGAGTTTAACGGCTATCCGATTAT
The DNA here is from genome assembly GCF_029967715.1 of Klebsiella sp. V115_8. Lineage (NCBI taxonomy): Bacteria > Pseudomonadati > Pseudomonadota > Gammaproteobacteria > Enterobacterales > Enterobacteriaceae > Klebsiella > Klebsiella sp. V115_8. Next base: position 77,168 of record NZ_JASCAR010000022.1, on the reverse strand, counting down.
CCCGACCATCAGCGGTGGTCTGGCGCAGATCCAGCAGCGTCTGATGGATGCGCTGGATAAGATTAATAACCTGCCGCTCAATCCGTTGCTGGAGCAGGCGACGAGCACCCTGGCGCAGAGCGAGAAGACCATGCAGCACGTGCAGACCACGCTGGATAGTCTGAATAAGATCACCTCCAGCCAGTCGATGCAGCAGTTGCCTGCCGATATGCAGACGACGCTGCGCGAGCTGAACCGCAGCATGCAGGGCTTCCAGCCGGGCTCCGCGGCCTACAATAAGATGGTGGCCGATATGCAGCGTCTGGATCAGGTGCTGCGCGAGCTGCAGCCGGTCCTGAAAACGCTCAATGATAAGAGCAATGCGCTGGTATTTGAGGCGAAGGATAAAAAAGACCCACAGCCGAAGGGAGCGAAATAATGAAAAAATGGTTACTCGCGGCAACCGTATGCGTGCTGACGGCATGCAGTAGCGGCGGCGAAAGCAAAACGTATTACCAGCTGCCGGTGGCGCAGGGCGGCGCACAGCGCGCCGCCAGCCAGGGGGCACGTCTGCTGTGGGTTGAGCAGGTCAGCATCCCGGATTATCTGGCGGGTAACGGGGTGGTCTACCAGACCACCGACGTACAGTATGTGATCGCCAATAATAATCTGTGGGCCAGCCCGCTGGACCAGCAGCTGCGCACTACGCTGGTGGCGAACCTGAGCCAACAGCTGCCGGGCTGGGTAGTGTCATCCCAGCCGCTGGGTAGCGAACAGGATACGCTCAACGTCGCGGTCAACGGCTTTCACGGACGCTACGACGGGCGGGTTATCGTCAGCGGTGAGTGGCTGCTGAAGCATCAGGGGCAGCTGATCAAGCGCCCGTTTAACATCGTGCTTAAGCAGGATCAGGATGGATATGATGCGATGGTCAAGACCCTGGCGCAGGCGTGGAGCCAGGAGGCGGCAGCCATTGCCAGCGAGCTTAACCGTCTGCCATAAGTAAAATTCATCACGCTGATCTGCCGCGCGGTTCATCTGAGCCGCGCGGCTTTTTTTTGTCAGGTCAGTTCGTTACCGGCCGGTGTGCCAGGTGAACAAAAAATGAACTCTTATATAGGTCACAAATATGACAATGGCGTGAATTTTGCGCATTGACGTCGCCTTCATTTCGCGGTATTCGTAACCCGTGGCTGCACAATTTGCGACCACTGTTTTCTTTTCCACCAGATCAAAGAATGAGGGAAACGAGGCATGAAGAGACAAAAACGAGATCGCCTGGAACGGGCACATCAACGCGGATATCAGGCGGGTATCGCAGGAAGATCGAAAGAAATGTGTCCATACCAGAGCTTGAATCAACGCTCATGGTGGCTGGGAGGCTGGCGAGAAGCCATGGAGGACAGGGTACTAACGGCCTGACACTGTCTCTTTAAAAAAGAAGCCTCCGCATAGCGGGGGCTTCGCCTTTTAATCGCTGCTGAACGTTATCAGAAAGCGGAAGTATCCTGGAACAGACCCACTTTCAGATCGCTTGCGGTGTAGATCAGACGATCGTCAACCAGCACTTCTCCATCCGCAAGGCCCATAATCAGACGACGGTTAACGATGCGCTTGAAGTGGATGCGGTAGGTCACTTTTTTCGCGGTCGGCAGAACCTGGCCCGTGAATTTCACTTCGCCAACGCCCAGCGCACGGCCTTTGCCTTCGCCGCCGAGCCAGCCGAGATAGAAACCTACCAGCTGCCACATGGCATCCAGGCCCAGGCAGCCCGGCATCACCGGATCGCCGATAAAGTGGCAACCGAAGAACCACAGGTCCGGGTTGATGTCGAGTTCGGCCTCAACATAACCTTTGTCGTAGTTACCACCGGTTTCGGTCATTTTGATGACGCGGTCCATCATCAGCATGTTTGGCGCCGGCAACTGCGGGCCTTTCGCGCCGAACAGTTCACCACGACCAGAGGCAAGAAGATCTTCTTTTGTATAGGATTCGCGTTTATCTACCATGTTTTCAGTAAGCCTTATTTTAAGTTCGGGACGCAGGATAGCTAACACGTGTAAGCTGAACAAGTCCGATCAGTTAGAACTTGTCCCACCTAACCAGCGTAGCGGCCACGGAAAACGATGGCGAGTCTCCTGCTGGGTCGCCTGCGCTATCCGCTCCTGAATGGTTTGTCGCAGCGTCTGTCCTTCACCGTCCCACATCAGCTGGGTCAACATCGGCAGCGCTTCGGTAATATCGTCTATTGCCCAGATAGCAAACTGATTGTCGGCAACGGCCTGACGCAGCTCGTGGGTCAGACTAAGGTGGCGAACGTTGGCGGCAGGGATAATCACGCCCTGTTTTCCGGTGAGGCCGCGCTGCTGACAGATTGTGAAGAAACCTTCAATTTTTTCATTCAGTCCGCCGACCGGCTGCACACGACCAAACTGGTCGACGGAGCCGGTGATCGCGATGCTCTGATTAATCGGCACGTTGGCCAGCGCGCTGATTAAGGCGCAGAGTTCCGCCATGGAGGCGCTGTCGCCATCCACTTCACTGTAGGACTGTTCAAAGGTCAGCGAAGCGGAGAAGGGGAGTTGTTGCTCCAGCTCCAGCTCGGACATCAGAAAAGCCTGCATGATCATCATGCCTTTCGCATGGATGTTGCCGCCCAGCTCGGCTTTGCGTTCGACGTCGATAAACTCGCCGTCGCCAATGTGCACGACGCAGCTGATGCGCGAAGGTTCGCCGAAGGCGCGTGGATGACCGGGGAATTCAATGACTGAGAGGGCGTTGATCTGCCCGACGCATTCGCCTTCGGTTTCAATCAGGATCTGTTCCTGCAGGATTTCATCCTGCATACGCTCCGCCAGGTAGCCTTCACGCCACTCCCGGCGCGCCAGCATCGTCTGCATCGCTTCGCCGGTAATCTCTTCGCCTTCGCAGAAGGCGGCAGACTCACGCAGCTGGCGGGCTATCCATAACGGGCTGAGTGGCAGGGTCTCCTGGTCGCCGGTGTAGCGCGTCCCTTCATCGATCAGCAGTGGCCAGGCATCGCTCGCCGGGCCCGGTAGATCCAGCTGCTGCGCATTCTGCCATACCCACTGGCACCAGGCCTTCAGTGTATCGGCGTCCGCAAACTGCAGGGTGTCTTCATACTCGCTATAGATAGCCTGGGCAGAGAGCTCTGGCTCCATTTCCTGGAAATCGGCCAGCGATTCGCGTTCGCCCACCAGCATGACTTTCAGGCTCAGCGGCATGGAAGGGATGCTGACCGGCAGCGGCCGTGATTCATCAATGGAGAGCCAGTCAAAGCGCTGACGGGTCACCATATTTTTCAGGCGCATCCACAGCAACGGTTGCGCCAGTAATGCGCGTAGTGAGAGCACCAGCACGCCGCCGTTGGCCTGATGGACCAGGCCAGGCTGGAGTGTGATTTCACCATTAAACTGGCGTACGCAGCCAAACAGCTGTTCCGCCTCCAGCCAATCGGCCGCCACGACCGGAGCGGTACTGGCAAAATTATCTTCAGCGCGTTGCGCCGGCGTGAGCGTCACGTGAGCGCCGTTAACCTCATAGCGAACTCCGTGAAGCGGTGCGGCAGGCTCGTGCAGCGTGCGAGTTTCAGCCGCCAGCCATTGCAGATATTCCGGCTCCTCAGGGGCTTTCACCAACATGAAGGAGGAGACTGCCGGGGTGTACAGCAGTTGCTCAAGCGCATAGAACAACCGCGGCTGCAGATCGCCCGAGAGGGAGGGGGCCGGATGAGAGAGTTCAGCTTGAGCAAACAGCGCCTGGTAAGGTTCCAGATCAGGCGCAAGGTCGGTTCGGGTCAGTTTCGTAATGGTCAAAGTCGCTGTTTTTTAGTTAGATGTAAAGCGCGCAATTATACCTGATGCCGCGTCTGAGCACACGGAGGATTATGGCTACCCCGATGATTACCCGGCCATCCACATCACGAATAATGATTTATATTCAGCACATCAGGAAAAAACTGATATCCTGAAATGAGTTACACGGTCACATTGAGATCGCAATGAAATATCAACAACTGGAAAATCTTGAAAGCGGCTGGAAATGGAAATATCTGGTAAAGAAGCACCGGGAAGGTGAGCTGATTACCCGCTACATTGAGGCCAGCGCTGCGCAAGCTGCGGTAGATGACTTGCTGACGCTCGAGAATGAACCTGTGCTGGTGCATGCCTGGATTGAGCAGCATATGAATCCGGCGCTGATGAACCGCATGAAACAGACCATCCGTGCGCGACGGAAACGCCATTTTAACGCCGAGCATCAGCATACGCGTAAGAAGTCGATCGACCTTGAGTTTGTCGTCTGGCAGCGCCTTGCCGGTCTGGCGCAGAGGCGAGGGAAAACCTTGTCCGAAACCATCGTCCAGCTGATTGAGGATGCTGAGCATAAAGAGAAGTATGCCAGCAAAATGTCGAGCCTGAAGCACGATCTGCAGGTACTGTTAGGTAAGGAGTAGCGGGCTGCCCGTTCAGTGGTGACTAAGGCGCAGGTCGCGCCACACAGGCTGCCATCCGCCTCTAACGGCCATAAGTCTTTAGCCGCTAAAGCGAGCGAGAAGACATAAAAAAACCCGCCGAAGCGGGTTTTTTCATCAGTTATAACTTAAGCCGCAGGCTGAGTTACAACTTCTTTGTAGCCTTTAACTTCGATCTCTACACGACGATCCGGAGCCAGGCAGTCGATCAGGGCAGCGCGAGCTTTCACGTTGTCACAGGTGTTGCCAGTAACCGGGTTGGATTCACCCATGCCGCGAGCGGAGATTTTGCCAGCCGGGATGCCTTTAGCAACCAGGTAGTCAACAACGGACTGAGCACGTTTCTCAGACAGCTGCTGGTTGTAAGCTTCGGAACCGATGCGGTCGGTGTAGCCCAGAACAACAGCGGAACCGTCTTTCGGATCCATGTTGCTCAGCTGGGTGTACAGCTGATCCAGAGCCTGCTGACCTTCCGGTTTCAGGGTTGCTTTGTTGAAGTTGAACAGTACGTCAGACTTCAGGGTGAAGTGCTTGGTCGCCACTTCCGGAGCCGGAGCCGGAGCCGGAGCTACAACCGGTGCAGCATCTTCCTGACCGAAACGGTAGGAAACGCCCAGGCTCAGCATGCCGTTATCAGGACGGGTACCCACAGTGCCCGCGTCGCCGATGTTGTTAACCCACTGGTATTCCAGACGGGTAGCGATGTCACGAGTAACAGCCCACTCTACGCCGCCAGCAAATACTGGGGAAACGCCAGTGTCGTGTTCGCTACGGGAAACGCCGTTAGAAGCGTAGTTGCCTTTGGAGTCAGCGCGCCAAACCATGCCGCCCAGACGGGTGTAGATGTCCAGATCGTCAGTGATCGGGTAACCCAGTTTAGCGGTCAGCTGAACGCCCTGAGCTTTGAAAGCACCGTTGTCAACGCTGCCTTTATATGCCATACGGCCCAGCCAGTCGTAACCCATTTCGAAACCGAGGTACGGGTTAACCTGGTAACCACCGAACGCACCAGCACCGAGCTGATCGTTACGGGTCGGACCATTGTTGCCCTGGAAACCGTTACCGTAGAAACCGGTGTCGTGATACTGGGACCAACCCAGTTTACCACCTGCATACCAGGTGTTATCTTTCGGAGCGGCCTGCGCTACGGTAGCGAAGCCAGCCAGTGCCACTGCAATCGCGATAGCTGTCTTTTTCATTTTTTGCGCCTCATTATCATCCAAAATTCGCCATGAAGTTACAAAAGACCTCACGGTTAAATCCTTCACCGGGGGCGTGACTTGTTGTTAACTATGCTGATACATGCAGCGTAAGCCGATCACCCCTGGCGATGTAAAGTCTACAACTTAGTTCGAAACTTACAAGTGTGAACTCTGTCAGGCATATGAAAAAAAAGGGTTGTGTACACAATATTTAACAAATATGGTTGATTTTCGTACACGAAAAAAAGGCACAAATGCCCGTGTGGCAGGCATTCCGCGAAAAAGACCTTAAAAAACGCTGTGCCGTTACTACCGGTAAAAAAAATTCCAGGAATAATCCTAATTTCACTCAATGATACAAATTTGAGTGAATTTTTAGCCCGCTGAGTTGTCTGCCGAGCGTGCCCTGATTTCGGACCGGGCGCATGATGAATCCCATCGCGCAGCCTTCCTGGGCTGCATGCACCAGACGCTCATGTTCGTCAGCGGTTAACTCCTCCGCCAGCCAGCAGATAACCACACTATAGTTACCGGTACGCAGGGCGCGGATCATCGAGTCTAAAGTGTGACTGGGGGAGAGCTGGCTAATTTGCATGACCTTAGACAGCGGCAGACCGGCGGACTGAACCCACTCGCGGCTAAGCTTTTGCTGCGGCGTAAGCCACAGCTGCCAGCGAGACTGTTGACCCAACTGCTGTAATAAAGGTAGCAACAACAACTGTGTCATCATGGGTTGATCTTCACGATAGACAATTTCACTGATCAGCCCATTGGCGGCCTGTTCGCCAGAACGATGAGCGTAGTGGGCTGCCGGAGCAGAGGCCTGTGCTGAACGGTTTGCATGAGCTGAAGTAAACATAGTCTATCCCGCCTGTAGTTACTGTATGCATATACAGTATATCCGCCAGGGGAAAAGATCAACCGCAATTTGTCATTTTGCTGGTGGAAATTTAATCGCTTTCAGCCATCCTGACGGTACAGGTTTGCGGCTACTCGCAACACCATCCTTAACACCGGCTAATCCTTTTTCTCCTGTCTGCCAGTTGCAGCAACAGCTGCAATTTTCTGAAAGCGTCTCGCAAAACCGCATTCTGGTGGAAAAGCAGGCAAAAATCATCTTGCTGCTGTCAGGGAAGTCCCTTATGTTTTCCCTTAGCGGATCCGTTAACAACTTAAGTTTAATTACATGATTCACAAAGGAATGATCATGAGAAAACTCGTATGTCCGCGGCTCCCGCAATTTCAGGCCTGCGTCAGTCCGCTGGGTCAACTTCACTCTCGCCCCCTGTTTGGCGGCTACAGCCTGGCTATCGAAGATACCGTGTTTGCGATGGTGGCAGAGGGGAATATTTATCTAAAGGCCTGCGAGCAGAGCGCTGCCTATCGGGTAGAACACCATAATCCTTTATTGATGCTGCGCCGACACGGGCGCATCGTGCCGCTAAAGTATTATCAAATCGACGATGCCTTGTGGCGCGATGAGAAACAGCTTTTCCGCTTGTCGCTGATGTCGTGGCAGAGCGCCCAGCGTGAAAAATATCGCCGCCGGTCGTCGGGACGCCTGAAGGATTTACCCAATATCAGTTTTCATATGGAATTGCAGCTGATTCACTCGGGCATACCAGACGTGTTAGCACTACGGGAGGTGGGCGCCCGCCAGGCCTGGCTAAAGCTGCGCGAGAATAATGCTTCCCTATCGCACAACGTCTTGCTGGCGCTGGAGGGGGCTATCGTTGGCGTTCATGCCGCCGCGCTCCCGACGCCACGGCGTCAGGAGCTTCTGGAATGGGCGTCTGCGCGCTAATGGACAACGGTTATTCCGTTTGAGCGTGTACCCGCTGCTGCAGGCGGCAGATTTCAGGCAACAGCGCCAGCAGCAGGCCAATCTGCTGTAACACCAGGGGCTCTTTACTGTCCGCGCGAGGCTCCAGATGGTGGATCCGGCTTTGCAGGCTGGTCAACGCCTTCTGCACCCGCTGTTCATCCGCTGGGGTATGATGCAGGGCATCATCGACATAGCAGACCGCATCATCGAGCAGGGCGAGGATGTCCGGCGTGGACAGTTTTTCCCGATGCGCGCCGAGAGCGGAAATGTAGCTGGTGAAGGTATGATTGAGACACAGCAGGCGAAAGGCGGTCTCACGCTGGGCGGCATCCGCCCGTGGTTCCGTCGACAAGTTCGAGACGACGGAAGCCAGCTCAGCATCGCGGTTGTAGGCGTCACGGCGTGCGACACGGTAGGCCAGCCGGTTGTCGCGGCCCTGGTGGTACTGCTCCAGGATGGCATCCAGATAACGGCAGTTCGCGTTTAGCGCCCGGTCCAGCGCCCGCGGCAGGTTGCGGAATTTCCAGTCCGGCCAGATGAAGCTGACCGCCGCCCAGGCGATGGCGCAGCCGATCAGCGTATCAATGATGCGCGGCAGCGCGACTTCAAAACCTTCGCCAAGCAGGTTAAAGCACAGCAGCACCAGCAGCGTAATAAACATGGTGGCATGGGCGTACTGCACGTTACGAAAGGCGAAGAACAGCACGCCGGTGAGGACGATCAGCAGCAGCTGCCCTTCAACCGACGGTACCAGCAGGAGGACCGGCAGGCCGATCGCCACTCCGACCAGCGTGCCGATGATCCGCAACGCCAGGCGATGGCGGGTGGCGTTATAGTTCGGCTGACAGACGAACAAACTGGTCAGCAGGATCCAGTAGCCGTGCTGAAGACCGGTAAACTGGATGAAGGCATAGCCGGCGCAGAGCACCAGCGACATACGCACCGCGTGGCGAAAGAGGGCTGACTCTGGCGACATATTGCGCTGCAGGCGCAGCCAGATATCGTTCAGTCCGCCGAGCCTGTCGTCGGCCAGCAGCGTCTCTGTATTACTCCCGGTGGGCGCGGTGGTTTGCACCGATTCAATCGTGGCCAGCTGAGCATCAATGGCGCGCAGGTTATTGAGTAAATAGCCAAGGGCGTTGAGCTGCTCATCGGATGCGCCGCTGGCGCGTACGCGCTCAAGTGCCGCATCGAGATGCATAAACGCCCGTTCGAAATGGGCATCATGCTGATAGGGTTCGCGCAGTAGAATCGCCCGCGAGAGTTTCTGGCAGGCCTGCGCCTGCATCGAAAGCATGCGCTGGAAACGGAACATCACATCGCTGTAGCGGAACTGGTCGCGCAGGGTCTGGTACTGAATATGCGATGAGCTGGCGCGTTCATGAATATCCTGGGCCACAAAGTAATACTGCAGCGTACGACGAGTACCACGCTGTCCCCGGTCGCCTCGTAGTCGGGTCAACAGTGAGACCTTGGTTTGGTTAAGGGTCGCCACCAGTTGGCCGTTGGCGAGGGCCAGATCGTACAGCGGCGCCTGGCTCTCATCCTCAAGGTCTGGATCAAACAGCCGGGATTTGAGCTCCAGATAGCGGGCCAGTTGCTCATAGCTACGCGCCAGGTTGTCCTGCAGTGGACGAATTGGAAAAATCAGATGGCCGGACAACGTCAGCAGGTTGTACCACACGGCTCCCGCCAGCAGGAACAACGGCTGTAGATACCAGTGATCGTACAGCGTGACGCCGAGCATGGTGTAGATGGCGATAAGCAGGGCGCCGAAGGCAATGGTCGCATAGCGCTGTCCGAGGCCGCCAAGCAAAATAAAGCCGATGGTAGACACGGTCAGACCAAGGGCAAACAGCGGCGGCCACGGAAACAGCAGCTCCACGGAGGCGGAGGCGATAAAAAAGCAAACCAGAGTAATGGCGAGGTTGCGCAGACGGCCCGCCAGACGGTCATCAAGGTCGGTCAGCGCCGCGGCCACGACGCCGAGGGTGAGGGGGATGGTCAGTTTGACTTCGCCGATCCACCAGGGAAACAACGTCGTGCCGCAGAGCGCAATAAAAATGCGTACGTTATAAAGCCAGGCGCTGTTCCAGGTGTAGCGGCGTAGCAGGGGGCTAATCATGTCCGTGTTCCGTTCGGTTACTGAAAGCGACGACGCGCATTGGCTTCGCGCGCGGCGCGCGCGGTTTCCACAGAGACGACCCGGCGACCCACCGGCCAGAGGGCGATGGCGGCGATTTTAAAATTAGCGATCCCCACCGGGATGCCAATGATAGTCAGGCATTGGGCGATGCCGCTGAAAATATGCATCAGGCACAACCACCAGCCGAAAAAAATGAACCACAGAATGTTCAGGATGGTGCCGCCGGCGTTCAGCAGGCTGTTTTGGCGACCTGGCTCGAGCTCATCAACATGAATCGCCTCGTTACCATAGGGAAATAACGAAAGGCGAGTGATTTCCCAGCAGGAACGAGTCAGCGGCAGCGTGACGATCAGCATAATGCTGACCAGGGTGGCGAGCAGCCAGCCTAAAGTGGTGGCGAAACCGCCAAGGATAAAGTTCAAAATATTCAGAATGGTACGCATAAAGCCTCGGTTTTGCCCTGTGGATAATAAGACCTGACAATTGTAACGTTTTTTTGCGCTGGAGCACCTGGTCCGGGGCGGTTAAACTGAAAAACAATCCACCCTGATTGAAAATCGACATTATATGGAACTTAAAGCGACAACATTGGGCAAACGCATGGCTCAGCATCCTTATGACAGGGTGCAGTTACTGAATGCCGGGGTAAAGGTTTCCGGCGATCGTCATGAGTATCTTATCCCTTTCAATCAGTTATTGTCAGTGCATTGTAAGCGCGGTCTGGTCTGGGGCGAACTGGAGTTTGTGCTGCCGGACGATAAAGTCGTGCGTTTGCACGGTACCGAATGGAGCGAAACGCAGCGCTTTTATCACCATTTACACACGCTCTGGCAGCAGTGGAGCACGGAAATGAGCGATATCGCCGCCGGGGTGCTGAAGCAGCAGCTGACAGCTATCGAACGCACCCGGGCAGAAGGTAAGTGGCTGACGCGTCAGCAGGTGGCGGATGTTCAGGATAATATTCGCCATGCGTTAACCGGGCTGCCGATGCCCACCAGCCGGCTTGACGCCTTTGATAACTGCCGGGAGCTGTGGCGGGAATGTCAGCGCTGGTTAGGGGATATTGAAGCGGCGCGTCAGGCCCATAACCAGGCCTTTACCGAGGCGATGCTGGAACAGTATCGCGGCTTTTTTGACGGCGTAGAATCCTCCCCGCTCAATCCGTCGCAGGCGCGAGCGGTGGTGAACGGCGAGCACTCCCTGCTGGTGCTGGCGGGAGCGGGCAGTGGTAAAACCTCGGTGCTGGTGGCTCGAGCGGGCTGGCTGCTGGCGCGGGGAGAAGCGGCGGCAGAGCAAATTCTGCTGCTGGCATTTGGCCGCCAGGCGGCGCAGGAGATGGATGAGCGGATCCGCGAGCGTCTGGCATCAGACGATATTACCGCCCGCACCTTCCACTCGCTGGCGCTGCATATTATCCAGCAGGGCAGCAAAAAAGTGCCCACCATCAGTAAGCTGGAAAGCGATACTGCGGCCCGCCACGCATTGCTGCTGAAAAGCTGGCAAAAGCAGTGCCAGGAGAAAAAAGCACAGGCGAAAGGCTGGCGCCTGTGGCTGGAAGAGGAGATGGGCTGGCAACTGCCGGAGGGGGACTTCTGGCAGGATAAAAAGGTGCAGCGGCGGATGGCCAGCCGGCTTGACCGTTGGGTCAGCCTGATGCGCATGCACGGCGGCTCCCAGGCAGAGATGATCGCCGGCGCGCCGGATGCGGTACGCGATCTGTTCAGTAAACGGGTGAAGCTGATGTCGCCCCTGCTGAAAGAGTGGAAGGCGGCGCTGAAGGTGGAGAATGCAGTCGATTTTTCCGGCCTGATCCATCAGGCGGTCAATATTCTCGATAAAGGCCGCTTCGTTAGCCCGTGGAAACACATTCTGGTGGATGAATTTCAGGATATTTCGCCGCAGCGAGCCTCGCTGCTGGCCGCGTTACGCCGGCAAAATAGCCAAACCACGCTCTTTGCCGTTGGCGATGACTGGCAGGCGATTTACCGGTTCAGCGGGGCGCAGCTCTCCCTGACCACCGCGTTCAACCACTACTTTGGCGAAGGGGACTGCTGTGCGCTGGATACCACCTATCGCTTTAACGGGCGTATCGGCGAAATAGCCAATGGTTTTATCCAGCAGAATCCGCATCAGTTAAGCAAACCGCTGAACAGCCTGACCGCGGGAGATAAAAAGGCCGTCACTCTGTTAGCCGACGATAAGCTGGACGATCTTCTGGATAAATTGAGCGGTTACGTTAAGCCCGAGCAGCGGATCCTTCTGCTTGCCCGCTACCATCATCTGAAGCCCGAGGCGCTTGATAAAGCGGCGACGCGCTGGCCGCACCTCCAGCTTGATTTTATGACTATTCACGCCAGCAAAGGTCAACAGGCCGACTATGTCATTGTGCTGGGACTGCAGGAGGGAGTGGATGCGTTTCCGGCTCCAGCGCGCGAGTCGATCATAGAGGAGGCGCTCCTGCCGCAACCGGAAGATTTTCCGGATGCGGAGGAACGTCGACTGCTGTACGTGGCCATAACCCGTGCCCGTCACCGGGTGTGGCTGTTATTTAACAAGGCGCAACCGTCGCCGTTTGTCGAGATCCTGCAGGCGCTGGATGTGCCTGTGGCCAGAAAGCCGTGATCGCGGTTCGATTATTTCAGGCGCTCGGCAAGATATCGCGGATAATCCGGGATCAGAATATCGAGCGGTTCAGCGAAGTGCGGCGACTGGATAATAAAGTCAGCGGTGGAGACGTTAGTGGCGACCGGAATGTTCCAGACCGTGGCCAGACGCAGCAAGGCTTTGACATCCGGGTCGTGGGGAACGGCGTTCAGCGGATCCCAGAAGAAGATCAGCACGTCGATTTTCCCTTCTGAAATGAGGGCACCCACCTGCTGGTCGCCGCCCATCGGGCCGCTCAGCATGGCATTGACCTCCAGCCCGGTAGCCCGGGAGACCAGGTTGCCGGTAGTGCCGGTGGCGTACAAAACATGTTGCGCCAGCAGCGCCTGATGGCGAGCAACCCATTTCATCAGCATATCTTTACAGTGATCGTGAGCCACCAGCGCGATATGTTTTTGCGCAGGCAGGGTACGTGTTGTCAGTTCCATATTTTCATTCCGCATTTTGACCTGCTGACAGATTACTGAATGTGGCTGTCGCTGCAAGCATCAGGGATGAAAATTTTGCTGAATCTGCGGGTTAGCCTGGATGGCCCCCTGCTGCGGATTAGCATACACTTAGGTGAAATAGCAGGAGGAAACCATGAAAGAGAACGATATTGCCGAAATCCTGACCTCGACACGGACGATTGCGCTGGTCGGTGCCAGCGACAAACCTGACCGTCCTAGCTACCGGGTCATGAAGTATCTGCTGGATCAGGGGTATCACGTTATCCCGGTTTCGCCGAAGGTGGCAGGCAAGACGCTGTTGGGGCAGCAGGGCTATGGAACGCTTGCCGATGTTCCGGAAAAGGTCGACATGGTTGATGTCTTCCGTAATTCAGAAGCGGCATGGGGCGTGGCGCAGGAGGCGATTGCTATCGGCGCGAAAACGCTGTGGCTGCAGCTGGGGGTGATCAATGAACAGGCCGCGGTGCTGGCCCGAGAAGCCGGGTTAAACGTGGTGATGGATCGTTGTCCGGCCATTGAGCTACCGCGACTGGGATTAGCAAAATAACAAAAAACCCCGCCTGGCGGGGTTTTGTTTAATTGCGAAGGCGCGGCGCCTGCAACTGCTGACGAATTGTTTTGGCCAGCTCGTCGAGGGACGGCTGCTCCGGATGTTCGTCGCGGGGTTCGCTGCTCAGCTGCGCTTCTGCCAGATAGGTGTGGATGGGTTGGCCATCATCATCTTCCATCACTACATGGTACCAGGGGGCCGCGCGCAGTTCGTCATTGGCGGCAATTTCATCCTCTTCCGGTTCCGCGAGCGAGTACTCGGGATCGACATCGACGATGACGCCCAGGTAGCCCAAGAGCGTATGGCGGACCTGTTGGCCGATACCGAATTTGCTGGCTATCATAGGCACCTCCTGGGAAACATGAATACTCCCTATATGAGGCTCATGTTTCGTTTTTCAAGTTACATGACGCGACAGGCAAACCCCTTCAGATACAGCCCTTCCGGATAGGTTGCGATCACCGGATGGTCGGCAGCCTGACGGAACTGTTCTATAAATTGTACATCACGTCCGGCATCAATTGCGGAATCCGCGATGATTTTCTGAAATAAATCGGTGGTCATCAGGCCGGAGCAGGAGAAGGTCAGCAGCACGCCGCCGGGGTTCAGCAGCTGGATCGCCAGCATATTGATATCTTTATAGCCACGGCAGGCGCCCATCAACTGGCTTTTATTTTCTACGAATTTCGGCGGATCCATCACGATGACGTCGAATTTCTCCCCTTGATCGCGGTATTTACGCAACAGTTTGAACACGTCGTCGCGCACAAACTCCGCTTTGGACAGATCCAGTCCGTTGAGCTCCACGTTCTGGCGCGCAACGTCGAGCGCTTCCTGCGAGGTATCCACGCTGGTGACCTGGCGGCAGCCGCCCATCAGCGCTGACACCGCAAAGCCGCCGGTATAAGAGAAGCAGTTCAGCACCCGTTTGTCCGCCACGTAGCGACGGGTCGCCAGGCGACTGTCGCGCTGGTCGAGGTAATAGCCGGTTTTGTGCCCGCCCTGGATATCGACCAACAGCTTCATGCCGTGCTCAGCGATCGGCAGCAGCGCTGGCGGCAGTTCGCCCACTACCGGCCCCTGGGCCAGCTCCAGCCCCTCTTTTTTACGCACCGCGACATCGCTGCGATCGTAAATGGCGCAGTCCGGGAACAGGCTCTGCAGGGCGCTGATGATGGCGGCGCGCTGGTATTCGGCGCCTGCGCTGAGGAGCTGCAGTACGAAAAAGTTGCCAAAGCGGTCGATTGTCACGCCCGGCAGCCCATCGGACTCGCCGGCGATCAGACGGTAGCTGTCGAGACCATCGCGCTCGGCCAGCCAGGCACGCCAGGTTTGCGCCTGCTGCAGGCGGCGTTCAAAGAAGGCGTTATCAATGGCTTCGTTGCGATCGAAGGTCCACACGCGGGCGCGGATCTGCGACGACGGCGAATAAGCGCCGCGGGCCAGCCATTTTCCCTGATGGTCAACGATATCGATGGTTTCACCGCTGCGGGCTTTACCTTCCATGCGGGCGACGCCGCCGGAGAAAATCCACGGATGGCGACGCAGCAGGGATTTCTCGCGTCCTTTGGCTAACACTAAGCGGGGGAATAGGGAATCTGTCATGGAGCTACCTTTAAGCAACGGGAATGTCGGCACCGAAAAATGGCGCGTAGATTAGCACACCTGGCGCATACAAGCATCTTTCCCCCGCCAGGCGCGGTTGAGCGTTTCGGCACAAAATGCAGGCGCTTCAGCACATTCACCTTGCGTGGCGTTTCATACTCTGTCTTCTCACCCCCAGGAGGAGAAGACGATGAAAACAGGTATGCGGATAGTTGTGGCGATGGTTGCGGCAGTGAGCAGTGGCGCGATGGCCGCGCCGTTTAGCGTGAGCAGCAATGATATGCGTGACGGGCAGCCGCTGGCCCAGAAGCACTGGTTTACCGGTTTCGGCTGCACAGGAGGCAATGTCTCTCCACAGCTGGCATGGAAAAACGCCCCGGCAGGCACGCGCAGCTTCGCGGTCACCGTCCGGGATCCTGATGCGCCTACCGGCAGCGGCTGGTGGCACTGGACGTTAGTCAATATTGCCAGCAGCGTCTCTTCTCTGCCCGCTGGCGCGGGAGATAAAAACAGCGCTACACTGCCGAACGGAGCGGTACAGGGCCGCAACGATTTTGGCTATGCCGGCTTCGGCGGCGCCTGCCCGCCGGCGGGAGATAAACCACATCGCTACCGTTTTACGGTGTGGGCGCTGGATATCCCCACGCTGCCGGTGAACGCCGATGCCAGCGGGGCGCTGGTCGGGTATCTGTTACACAGCCATGCTCTCGCCAGCGCCCAGTTGACGGCGACGGCCGGGCGCTAAAATAAAAGGGTGGTCGGATGGAGAGTATTCATTTTCAGCATAACGCCCTGACCGCCGCGGAGATCACCACCCGACGGCTATGCAGGCTGCATCGGGTGCGTCTGTTCGCCCCGGCGCTCTGTCGGGTAAAGCGCGGCAGCAAGGTGATTGTGCAAGGGGAGAGCCGGGTGCTGGCGACCCCGCAACAGCTGATTGTTTTGCCGGCTGACGTTGAGCTGGAGGTGATTAACCAGCCGGAGAATGGCCTCTTTTGCTCCGATCTGTTGTCGCTGACGCCCGAGCTGTTGACGGCGTTCAAGACCCGCTATGTCAGTGAACCACCGCCCGGGCGTCTGACCTCGCTCTGCGCCCCGGTGACGACTGAGCTGGCGTTTATGTGGCAAAGCGTTCTGCAGGCGGTGCGGGAAGGCTTGTCCCCCTCTCTGCAGCAGCATCAGACCATGGGCCTGCTGCTGGCCTTGCACGAGGCGGGTTATGCCGGCCCGCTGCTCGTCGAGCGGCAGCAGGATCTGTCGGCGCAGGTTCGACAACTGGTCATGCTGTCGCCAGCGCAAGCGTGGAGCGTGTCGCGGGTGGCGAAAATGCTCTTTCTCGGCGAGTCCACGCTGCGCCGTCGGCTGCAGCAGGAATCGCAGAGTTTTCGTCAGATTGTCGAGGAAGTGCGGATGGCCCATGCCCTGGGGCAGCTGCAGACCACTTCGCGGCCCATCGGGGAAATTGCGCAGAACAGCGGATATCAGTCGGGATCGCGCTTTACCGCGCGCTTCCGTCAGCACTATGGTTTACTGCCAAAGCACGTACGCTGAATGAATTTGCTATCCTCAGCGTAAAGGGTGAGCGAAAAGGAGACGATGATGGCCAGTATCTGCACGATGGCATGGGTTTACGGTTCAGTTCAGGGCGTAGGGTTTCGCTATTCGACACAGCGGGAAGCGCTGCAGCTGGGATTGACCGGCTATGCCCGTAATCTGGACGACGGCGGGGTGGAAGTGCTTGCCTGCGGCGAGGCGGAGCAGGTGGAGAAACTCATCGCCTGGCTGAAAGCCGGTGGGCCGCGCAGCGCGCGGGTTGACCGAGTGTTAACTGAACCCCATCAACCCACCCGCAGCTGGGACAAGTTCGCGATCCTCTATTAGATGCACTTCACCGGCTTCGGCAGACCGGCGATTTTGGTCGCTTGTTTGGCGGGGCCTTTCGGAAACAGGCGATAGAGATAGCGGCTGTTGCCTTTCTCTTCGCCAAACTTGTTGGCCATCGCCTTTACCAGCATGCGGATCGCTGGTGAGGTGTTGAATTCAAGGTAAAACTCGCGCACAAAGCGCACCACTTCCCAGTGCTCAACGGTGAGCGTTATCCCTTCCTGCGCGGCGATGACGTCGGCCATCGCCTCGCTCCACTGGGTGGTATCTTTCAGATAGCCTTCGCTATCCGTCTCAATTTCGTTGCCTTCAAAAATAAACATAATTTTTCACATACCGCCTGAAACTGGCCGCAGTGTAGCAAAAAAAAAGGCCCCGCATAAGCGAGGCCTCTGTTAGCAGGGGAACGGTTAGTCCCGGCTGGCGAAGCCCAGGATGCTCAGCAGGCTGACAAAGATGTTGTACAGCGAGACATACAGGCTGACCGTGGCGCGAATGTAGTTGGTTTCACCACCGCGGATGATGTTGCTGGTCTCGAACAGGATGGCGCCCGAAGAGATCAGGATGAACACCGCGCTAATCGCCAGGTGCAGCGCCGGCAGCTGCAGGAACAGGTTAGCGACCATACCAATCAGCACCACGACCACGCCGGCCATCAGCATCCCGCCGAGGAAAGACATATCTTTGCGCGTCGTCAGCACGTAGGCCGAGCAGCAGAAGAAGACCAGCGCCGTACCGCCCAGCGCCAGGCCGATCAAATCGCCCATGCCGGCAGAAAGGTACGCGTTCAGCATCGGTCCAAGGATATAGCCGAGGAACCCGGTGAAGGCGAAGGCGGAAATAATCCCGGTGGGCTTATTCGCCGTTTTATAGGTCAGGAACATCAGACCGTACATCCCCACGAGGGTTAAAATCAGCCCCGGGGAAGGAAGCATCAGCACCGTGCTGGCGGTAGCGGTGATGGCGGAAAACGCCAGCGTCAGGCTGAGCAGGAAGTAGGTGTTACGCAGAACCTTGTGCGTGCTGAGCAGCGAGGAACGGTCACGCGATGATGTAATTATGCGATCCATGAGTCACTCTCTTATGACAGATGTAATTAGGTATAAAGAATAAGAAAAACAAGCGTGAAGCCCTAATGCTTTTACCCATCTTTACTTAGCTTTTGCCGCTTTTGACTAGCATAAAATTCTACATGGATCGGGAAAAGCGATATGTTTTCGCGTTTCGCTTCGGTGAGCCGATCGAAATCTTATAGGTTACTGAAAAATATTGCTTTATTGAAATTCTGCGACTAAGTGTGGAAGGGGGAATAACTCCGTACGTTAAAGGCAAAGGGAAATGACATTACATCAAAACAATCACATCACGCGAACGCTGCTGGCAGTCAGTATGATAGCAATGATCGGCGGGGCCCAGGCGGCGCAGGTGCCGCCGGGCACCCAGCTGGCGGAAAAGCAGGAGCTGGTCAGAAATAACGGCAGTGAACCAGCCTCGCTCGATCCGCACAAAGTCGAGAGCGACGTTGAAAATAATATTATTAGCGATCTCTTCGAAGGTCTGGTCAGCGTATCGCCTGCGGGGGCGGTCGAGCCCCGGCTGGCGGAACGCTGGGAAAACAAGGACAACCAGCTGTGGACCTTCCATTTACGTCCCGGTCTGACCTGGTCCGACGGCACGGCCATCACGGCGCAGGATATCGTCTGGAGCTGGCAACGGCTGGTCTCGCCGGCCACCGCCTCCCCCTATGCAAGCTACCCCGGCAATATGCATATCACCAACGCCCGAGAGATTGCCCTGGGGCAAAAGGGCCCCGAGACGCTGGGGGTGAAAGCCCTAAACGACACCACGCTGCAGGTCACCCTGACTCAGCCGAATGCTGCCTTCCTGGCGATGCTGGCGCACCCCGCGCTGGTGCCGATCGACAAAGTGCTGGTGGAGCGTTTTGCCGATAAATGGACCCGGCCAGAGCATATCGTCACCAGCGGGCCCTATAAGCTGACCCAATGGGTGGTGAATGAACGGCTGGTGGCTGAACGTAATGTGAAGTACTGGGACAATGCGCACACGGTTATCAATAAAGTCACTTACCTGCCAGTCTCTTCCGAGGCCGCCGATGTCAATCGCTACAAAGCGGGGGAGATCGATATTGTTTACACGGTGCCGATCAATCAGTTTGCGCAGTTGCAGAAAACCATGGGCGACCAGCTGGACGTTTCGCCACAGTTGGCGACCTATTACTACGAGTTCAATACCACCCGGCCGCCGTTTAACGACGCGCGCGTGCGTCGGGCGCTGAATATGGCGCTTGATAAAGATATCATTGCCGGAAAAGTACTCGGCCAGGGCCAGCGCCCGGCCTGGGTGATCAGTCAGCCGGATATTGGCGGCGTGACGCTACACAGCCCGGACTATGCCAGCTGGCCGCGCGAGAAGCGGATTGCCGAGGCGAAAAAACTGCTGGCGCAGGCAGGGTACGATGAGCGGCACCCACTGGTCTTTACCCTGCTATATAACACCTACGAGTCACATCAGCGCATCGCCATCGCCGCCAGCTCTATGTGGAAGAAAAACCTCGGCGTCGAGGTGAAGCTGCAGAACCAGGAGTGGAAGACGATGCTGGATACGATGCATACGCATAATTTTGACGCCGTCCGCTACGCGTGGATTGCCGACTACGACGATGCCGCCTCCTTCCTCAATACCTTCCGCACCGGGGATAGCGAGAACACCAGTCAGTACAGCAACCCGGCTTACGATGAGGCGCTGCACAACGCGGCGAAAGCCACCGACGTGGCGACCCGCGGCAAATACTATCAGCAGGCGGAAGATCTGCTGGCGCAGGATGTTCCCGCCATTCCGGTCTATCACTATGTGCGTACCCATTTAGTGAAGCCCTGGGTGGGCGGCTTCACGCCGGACAAACTGGGGTACTACTACACCAAAGATATGTACATAAAGAAACTGCCGTCCGCGAGCGGCGATGGGCGCTGATTTTCTGTGCGAACTGCCTGAAATTCAGACGAATAACACAGATTTGTTTGTTTTTAAGGCAGTTGAACAAAATGGTGCTTTACAGCATCCGCCGAGGTGTTTATAGTGCGCCTCACACCGGAAGTGTGGCCGAGCGGTTGAAGGCACCGGTCTTGAAAACCGGCGACCCGAAAGGGTTCCAGAGTTCGAATCTCTGCGCTTCCGCCATATAAAAGAAGGGGTTACCGAAAGGTAACCCCTTTTTGCTTTTCCCTTTGACCATCTCATTCGCGCTTCATCCTGACCTCCCGACCTCGCAAGCCCGCCATGCGAAATCTCGTTGACTCTGTCAGCGCCGCAGCGTTATCAGCTGGCGAAAATGAAACCACCAATCCGTTTAAAAGGAGGAATGTTAATTGTTCCGAAGCACGATATAAGCGAATTGATGCTCAGGAATAAAAACTTTCCGCAAAAAAACTTCGTCTATACTTGGAAAAATGATGATTTACCTGCCACGGTTTAACGCAGAAAAGAGACCAGTGAGGTCAGCATGCCTGTCATTAATCCGCAAGATATCAAAGAATTACGGGCGTTGGTTGAAGAGCAATTAAAATACACGCTGTGTGTCAGCTTAAATAAAGCCACGCAAGGCGATATTTTTAACGCGGTGGCGCTGGCCATTCGTCATTTTCAGCAGGACCATTTTCTGTCGAGCCAGGCGCGGCAGCGCGAAGCGCGAAAAAAGCGAGTTTACTACCTGTCGATGGAGTTTTTACTCGGCCAGTC
The DNA here is from genome assembly GCF_029967715.1 of Klebsiella sp. V115_8. Lineage (NCBI taxonomy): Bacteria > Pseudomonadati > Pseudomonadota > Gammaproteobacteria > Enterobacterales > Enterobacteriaceae > Klebsiella > Klebsiella sp. V115_8. The sequence continues at coordinate 56,616 of NZ_JASCAR010000022.1, read as the reverse complement.
GCTGCGTAATAACCTGGTGAATATGAATTTACTGTCGGAGATGCGCCAGGTGGTCAATGACCTGGGGTTTGATCTTGAACGCCTCCTTGACGAGGAGCCTGACGCCGCGCTGGGTAACGGCGGATTAGGGCGCTTAGCCGCTTGCTTTATCGACTCGATGGCCACCCTTGACATTGCAGCGTCCGGGCATGGCATCAAATACGAATATGGCCTTTTTCGCCAGTCCTTTCAAAACGATCAGCAGATCGAACATCCTGATGACTGGCACTCCATGCATTCCCCATGGCTGGTGGAGCATCACGCCCAGCACATTCTGATCCCGCTGGGGGGGTATATCGAGCATAGCGAAGATATTGATGGTAATTACAACCCGATGTGGCTCGGCTGGAAAACTATCGTTGGTATTCCCCATGACTATTTTGTTTCCGGCTACCGGGATACGACCACCAACAAGCTGCGTCTCTACAGCGCGGTAGCCTCTGACTCCTTTAATATCCATATTTTTAATCGCGGCGATTATATCAAGGCGGTGAGTGAAAAAATCGCCTCGGAGAATATTTCAAAAATACTCTATCCTTCCGATGAGGTGCTGACCGGAAAAGAGCTGCGGCTGACCCAAGAATATTTTCTGGTGGCCTGTACGCTGCGGGATATATTTCGTGACTACGCTGAGGTTAATGACGACATTACTTTGCTGGCGCAGCATGTGGCTATTCAGCTTAATGACACCCATCCGGCATTGGCGGTGGTGGAGCTGATGCGGATCCTCGTGGACGAATACCGACTGCCCTGGGAGCAGGCGTGGGAGATAACGCAAAATACCTGCGCCTACACCAATCATACGCTGATGCCGGAAGCGCTGGAGACCTGGCCGGTGTCGTTGTTTGAGAAACTTCTGCCGCGTCACTTGCAGATTATATTTGAGATTAACCACCGTTTTCTCGAAGCGGTGGCCCGGCGCTGGCCGGATAAAAATCATCTGTTATCTTCGCTGTCTTTAATTGACGAACATCATGATAAGCAAATCCGCATGGCTAATCTGGCCATTGTCGGTAGCCATCGCGTGAATGGGGTGGCGTGGCTGCACTCAGAATTGGTCAAAAAACAGCTGGTGCCTGATTTCTATTTTATCACCCCGGAGAAATTCATTAATCAGACCAACGGCGTCACACCGCGTCGTTGGGTGCAGCAGGCTAACCCTGGGCTGGCAGAGTTTTTGCGCCAACAATTGGGGGAGGGGTGGCCAACCGATTTACCCCAGCTCTCCCGTCTGGAAAACCTCGTCGACGATCCGGCCGTTATTGACAATATCCGGGCCATAAAATTTGCCAACAAAACCGCGCTCAGCCAGCTGGTGGCGCAACGCTACGGCATCCCGCTGGATCCGCTGGCCATGTTTGACTGTCAGGTCAAACGTATTCACGAATACAAACGACAGTTACTCAATATTCTTCACGTGATCGCGCTGTACCTGGATATCAAAGAGGCAGGGAGAACGATTGCGCCTAAGGTCCATTTGTTTGCGGGTAAAGCGGCGCCGGGCTACCGGATGGCGAAGCTGATTATTCAGTTGATTAATACCGTTGCCCGAAAAATTAACAGTGACCCGCAGGTCGCCGGGCAGCTTAAAGTGGTTTTCCTCGAAGATTATAAAGTCTCGCTGGCGGAAAAAATTATTCCCGCCACGGATCTCTCTGAGCAAATTTCCACCGCCGGGACCGAGGCGTCCGGCACCAGCAATATGAAGTTTGCCATGAACGGCGCGTTAACTATCGGCACCTATGATGGGGCGAATATCGAAATCCGCGAGGCAGTGGGGATCGATAATTTTTATCTGTTTGGCGCGGTGGCGGAAGAGATTGAAGAGAGCCGACGCCTCGGGCGTCACCATGCGTTCTATCATCAGAATCCGGCTATCGCGCGAGTGGTCGATAGCCTGGTGTCCGGGCAGTTTACCGCCGATCGCGAACGGTTTGCGCCGCTGCATCAGATGCTGACGGGGGCCGATCATTACTGCCATCTGCTGGATTTCGACAGTTATTGTCAGGTGCAACAGCAGGCGATGGCTGATTTTGAACAACCGGATCGCTGGCACCGCCGGGCCTTGCTCAACATTTGCCGGATGGGGGAGTTTTCCAGCGACAGAACTATCCGCGGCTACGCCAGGGATATCTGGGGCATCACCCGCTAAAAAAGCACACGCCGAACAGAACTGAGTCGCGTTGACAGGTGTCAGCCAACATTGAGGATAAAGATGAACGTTGAATTACATACTGAGCAGGGCGTCAAAATTATCGTGCCCCTGGTGCGTCGACTGGATGCTTCCGTTGTCTCGGCGTTTAAGCAGCAGGTTCTCGAGGCCATCGACGGGGAGACGAAAAACGTACTGCTGGATCTGAGCCATGTCGAGTTTATCGACAGCAGTTGCCTGGGCGCCCTGGTATCCATACTCAAGAGCGTCAGTGGGCAGGGAGAGCTGGTGCTGTGTTCGCTCAACGGGACGATCCAGAACCTGTTCAAGCTTACCCGTATGGATCGTATCTTTTCTATTAAAGTGAACCGTCAGGAGGCGCTGAACCTGTTTGCTCAGGGATGAGATTGTGCAGGGCAGGATTGCCGCCGGGTTACTGACCGCCCGTTTATTCTTCGATAATCCGTGCCTTCGGTTTACTCAGCAGGAGCATCACCAGCGCGACGTAGGGCATCGGCTTCCAGAAGAAGTAGCCCTGCAGCAGAGAAATATTCTGGCGATTGAGGTAATCCAGCTGGGCCTGGGTTTCAACGCCCTCGGCAATGATGCGCAGTGAAAGCGTTCGGGCCATCTCTATCACGCAGTCCAGCAGCTTGCTTGACGGTGTCTCTCCGGTCACGCGACCGACAAAGCTCTGATCGATTTTAATGTAATCAAACACCAGTTCGTGCAGATAGGAAAGCCCGGAATAGCCGGTACCAAAGTCGTCCAGCGCGATGGAAAACCCGCAGTTGTGTAACCTGTTGAGCTTGTCGACCACCGCCCCATTGAGTAACAGCGGTTCCTGCTCGGTGATCTCCAGCATCAGCTTTACTGCTTTACCCTCAAAGCCGCGCTGAAAGTGCAGACAATCATCGATAAACGTCGGCGAGTTAATATGCGACGCGCTGATGTTGAGGCCGATATGAAACCCATCCGGTAGTTTATTAAAGAGCGGTCTCATCTGGGCGGTTACCTGCGCCATCAGGCTGCGGGTCAGCGGAATAATTAAGCCGGTACGCTCGGCCAGCGGTATAAATTCAGCAGGTGAACGCGAGGGCGTGGTGGTGTTTTGCCAGCGTGCCAGTATTTCCACACCGTATATCTCACCGGTTTTCCCGTTCACCAAAGGCTGGTAGTAGGGAACGATATAGCCCTGGGCGATGGCATAGCGCAACTTTTCCTCTTCAGAGGTGTAAACATTGAGAAATTTACGCATCAGAAAATAAAACAGCAGCGAAACAGAGAAAATAAAAATCAGCAAACCGGCGCCATTATTCACCAGGCGGCCGGGGCTTAAAAAAGATGACTCGGGATAGGCAATGCGAAACGGATAGGCCGGCGAGGTAAAAACGCTCCGGCTTGGATCAGCAGCCTGTGGCTGGACATCGCCATGCCTGGCAATCATTTGATCCTGAACCCATAGGGCCAGCCCATTGCTATCCGAATTGCTATATAGCGCATCGCGCAGATGGACGTCGCTGATAGTGACAATCACCCGGATCTGCGCTGAGTGCGTCTGATAGATCAGCACCGGACGCTTATTGACCATCATTCTGGCCGGGAGCAGCATCAGAGGTTCGTCAGATAAAGACACAGGGCTGAGCGTCAGGACCCGGTTGCCGGGCAGGGACGAACACCACACCTGGCCCTCTTTTATCAGCATAATGGTGCGCAGATGCGGCTGCAGGGCGGCCTCCGTTCCGAGCTGAAACTGACCCTGTTCCGAGCACCCGCTGCGGCTAACGTTCATCGCCGTCACCGTTGCTGTGCGGGCCTCATCCAGAATAACGGCGATTTTCGTCGCCGCCTGGCGGGCGGCGGCGACATGGGCGGCCTGGTCGGAATGCCACAGTTGCCAGTTAATGACGAACACGCCAGCCAGAAATACCACCAGCGCGAGGGAAAAGGCAATCCATGCGTTTCGCCGCTTTATCTCTTTCATTTATCGTGCGTGCCAGGGTGAGTGTGCATAAAGTTAACCATCCCTCTGACGGTAAAGGCTTTTTAATGATCGTAGAAGGGGGATATCTTTCGCGATGACGGCGCATATTAAAAACATGATCAGTATCACAATACCCGCCGGCAAAGACCGCAGATAACGTGCAGAGGCGGCTGCTCTGTCACGAAGGCAATAAAATAATCGCAGCTTAATGTTTTCTTAATCTAAATTTCGGGAACGGATGGTTTTAAGCATTTTCTAATCCCTAATAACAGACCGGCGCTATTTTTTGCTTTTTTAAGTTTATGATAATTGTTTTCATTATCATTCTTTTTTTGCTGTGATTTAATCCTCTCCGCTCAGGCTATTTACCATTAATTGCCCTATTTCATTAAGGATGCGTTCATGAAATCTCGCTTATCGCCCCTCCGCACGGCAGCGCTGGTTGCCGCTTCTCTGTTTCTGGCGCCGCAAGGGATGGCGGCTGACGGTCAGGACGGGATTGTGGTCTACAACGCCCAACACGAAAATCTGGTGAAGTCGTGGGTGGATGGATTTACGAAAGAGACCGGTATTAAAGTCACGCTGCGCAATGGTGATGACAGCGAGCTGGGTAATCAGCTGGTTCAGGAAGGCGCCGCGTCGCCAGCCGATGTGTTTCTGACCGAGAACTCGCCGTCGATGGTGCTGGTTGATAATGCCAAACTTTTCGCCCCGCTGGATGCGGCGACCCTGCAGCAGGTTCCGGCGCAGTACCGCCCTCAGCACGGTCGCTGGATCGGCATCGCCGCGCGCAGCACCGTCTTCGTCTATAACCCGGCGAAAATCAGCGAGGCGCAGCTGCCGCACTCGCTGATGGATCTGGCAAAACCGGAGTGGAAGGGCCGCTGGGCGGCTTCGCCATCGGGGGCGGATTTCCAGGCTATCGTCAGCGCGATGCTGGCGCTGAAGGGTGAGCAGGCGACCCTCGACTGGCTGAAGGCGATGAAAACCAACTTTGTCGCCTATAAAGGCAACAGCACGGTGATGAAAGCGGTCAACGCCGGGCAGATCGACGGCGGGGTGATCTACCATTACTATCGCTTCGTTGACCAGTCAAAAACCGGCGAGAACAGCAAAAACACCCAACTGTATTACTTCAAACACCAGGATCCAGGGGCCTTCGTCAGCATTTCCGGCGGCGGCGTGCTGGCCTCCAGCAAACATAAAGCGCAGGCTCAGGCCTTTATTAAATGGATCACCGGTAAGCAGGGACAGGATGCGCTGCGCACCAATAACGCCTTCGAATATGCGGTGGGGGTAGACGCGGCCTCTAACCCGAAACTGACCCCGCTGAAAGATCTGGATGCCCCGAAGGTAGAACCTTCCTCGCTGAACAGTAAAAAGGTCATTGAACTGATGACGCAGGCTGGCCTGCTCTGATCCTGAGGAAGTGATGTTGCTATGTCTGTTCTGAGTCTGTCGCTCGGAAAGAAAACAGGACGCCTGCCCGAGCGCAGGCGTCCTGCATTTCCGATGGTTGCCTTAGCGCTCCTGTTTTCATTGCTGGCGCTGTTGCCGTTAGGGTTTGTGGTGGCGGTCGGATTCGATACCGGCTGGCCGACAATCAAAGCGCTGGTCTTTCGCCCGCGGGTAGGCGAGCTGCTCAGCAATACCCTGTGGCTGACGGTGCTGGCGGTCCCCATCAGCATTGTGCTTGGCGTGACGCTGGCCTGGCTGACGGAACGTACCGCGCTGGCCGGGCGGCAGCTGTGGTCGGCGCTGGCGGTGGCCCCGCTGGCCATTCCAGCCTTTGTTCAGAGCTACGCGTGGGTCAGCGCTGCGCCCTCGCTGCATGGCCTGGGCGCCGGGGTGTTTCTTTCCGTGCTGGCCTACTATCCGTTTATCTATATGCCGGTGGCGGCCGTGCTGCGCCGACTCGATCCCACGCTTGAAGATGTCGCCGCATCGCTGGGCACTCCGCCGTGGAAAGTGTTCTTTCGGGTGGTCCTCCCGCAGCTGCGGCTGGCTATCTGCGGCGGTGCGCTGCTGGTGGCTCTGCATCTGCTGGCGGAATATGGTCTGTATGTGATGATCCGCTTCGATACTTTCACTACCGCCATTTACGATCAGTTCCAGTCGACCTTCAGCGGTCCGGCCGCCAATATGCTGGCGGGCGTGCTGGCTCTGTGCTGTCTGGCGATCCTGCTGCTGGAGAGCGTTTCGCGCGGTAAAGCGCGCTATGCGCGTATCGGCGCCGGGGCGGCGCGCGAGCAGAAGCGCCTGGTGCTGGGTAAAGGGGCCGCTTTCGGCGCGCAGCTGCTGCTTCTGTTGCTGGTGTTGCTGGCGATGGGGGTGCCGTTGCTGGTCCTGGGACGCTGGCTGTGGCTGGGCGGTATCGACAACTGGCTGCATGCCGATCTGTGGCATTCCCTGCGTCAAACGCTGCTGCTGGGTGCGGGCGGGGCGCTGCTGACGACGGTCTGCGCGATCCCCATCGCCTGGCTCGGCGTGCGCTATCCGCGTCCGCTGTTCCGCCTGCTGGAGGGGTGTAATTACATCACCAGCTCGCTGCCCGGCATCGTGACCGCGCTGGCGCTGGTCACCGTCACCATCCACTATGCCCGTCCGGTGTACCAGACCGAAGTGACGCTGTTTCTGGCCTATTTGCTGATGTTTATGCCGCGGGCGCTGATTAACCTGCGCGCCGGTATCGCCCAGGCGCCGGTGGAGCTGGAAAACGTCGCCCGCAGTCTCGGACGCAGCCCGGCCCGCGCCCTGTGGAGTATCACCATGCGGCTTGCCGCCCCGGGGGCGGCCGCCGGCGCCGCGCTGGTGTTCCTCGGCGTCAGCAATGAGCTGACCGCCACGCTGCTGCTCTCGCCGTTAGGCACCCGCACGTTGTCGACCGGATTCTGGGCGTTAACCAGCGAGATCGACTACGTGGCGGCGGCGCCCTACGCGCTGTTGATGATCGTCATTTCGCTGCCGCTGACGGCGGTTCTCTATATGCAGTCGAAAAAAATGGCAGGGTTGTAACATGCTGGAATTGTCTTCTGTTTCGAAATCCTTCGCCGACGCGCAGGTCCTCGATAATATTCATCTTCAGGTGGCGCCGGGTAGCCGGACGGCTATAGTGGGTCCGTCGGGTTCGGGAAAAACCACGCTGCTGCGCATTCTTGCCGGTTTCGAAACGCCCGACAGCGGGCGGATCGTGATGCACGGCGCGCCGCTGTTTGCCGAGGGCGTGTTTGTTCCTGCCCACCAGCGACGGATCGGCTATGTTCCGCAGGAGGGGGCGCTGTTTCCTCACCTCAATGTGGCGGACAATATCGCCTGGGGACTGGACGCCAGCCGCGAGGAAAAACGTCGCCGGGTGGGCGCGCTGATGGAGATGGTCGCCCTCGACCACAGCCTGGCGCGCCACTGGCCGCATGAGATCTCCGGTGGCCAGCAGCAGCGTGTGGCTCTGGCTCGCGCCCTGGCCCAGCAGCCGGCGCTGATGCTGCTCGATGAACCCTTTTCTGCCCTGGACACCGGCCTGCGCGCCAGCACGCGCAAAGCGACCGCCGATCTGCTGGCGGAGACCGGCATCGCCTCGATTCTGGTGACCCATGACCAGACCGAAGCGCTGTCGTTCGCCACACAGGTGGCGGTGATGCGCCAGGGGCGTTTCGCCCAGGTGGGGACCCCGCTGGCGGTTTACGCGCAGCCGGTGGATGAAGAGACGGCGCTGTTTCTCGGCGATGCCCTGATCCTCCCCGCACGGCTGAGCCCCGGGCGGGCCAGCTGCGCGCTGGGCGACCTGGCGACAGACGCAGGGCATCCTGCTGGTGAAGGTAAGGTGATGTTGCGTCCGGAACAGCTGAGCGTCAGCGTGAGCGGGCCGCAGGAAAGTACCGCCACCATCCGCGATGTTGATTTCTCCGGCCAGCTCTCCACGCTGACGCTGTCGATGTCCGGGCACGATCGGCCGATTGTCCTGCGAACCGTAAGCCAGCCGGCGTGGCAGCCCGGCGCGACGGTGCGACTGACGGTCAGCGGCAAGGCGCGAGTGTTCAGCGGCTAATCTCTGAGCAGGCGCCGCCGGTTATCGGTGGCGCCGCACGGAAAGCTAATCAGCTGATGGATTTAGCCGATAGTATCCGCGCCACTGACCTCGTCGCCATGGAGTGGTAGTACGTTGGAACAATTCCGCGGGGTCAGTCTACCTCACCGCCGTTTTGTCGGCGCGTCGCTTTTTCATTCGTCCCGCTGCGCTTAACTGCTATCCTGTCCCGCGATCGGCCCTGTGGTTACCATGAGACATCGCTATGCCTGAATGCCTTATTCCTGCGAAACGCCCCATTCCGTCCGCTTTGGCGCGGGGTACGCTACTGCCTGCGCTGCTGGTTATCTTCGCCGTCGCTGTCGGCTGTGCGCTGGTGTCGCCGCCCATCGGCACGTGGCGAGAAATCCTGGCCAACCCCGGACTCTATATCGATTTGCTGGCGCTGCTGTTTCTGGTGTTTATGCTGTGGAGCTCAGCGAAGGTGCGGATGAGCCATATTGCCGTCAACTGGGTGCGCTATGGGCTGCTGCTGTGGATTGCCGGCGGCACGTTCGATGTGATGGATGAGATGGTGGTTCAGCCGCGCTGGATGGGCTACTACTGCGAAGATCTGCTGCGCCTCTCCGGGATGCTGCTGACCGTGGTGGGCGTCTACAAAATTATTGAGCGCATCAACCTGCTGTACGTTGACGCGCGCTCGCAATCCCTAAAAGATGAGCTCACTCAGTTGCCCAACCGCCGCTTTTTTATCGATACCATTCGCGAAAAGTCCGGACATGCCTTGGGACTCATGATCCTGGATATCGATTTTTTTAAGAAAATCAACGATACCTGGGGCCACCTGGTGGGGGATGAAGTGTTATTTTCCCTGGGGAAACAGCTGGCGAAACTGACCAGCGAGCAGGTCCTGCCGGCGCGTATCGGTGGGGAAGAGTTTGCCATTATCGTCGATGGCCTGTCGGAGCCTGAGCTGCACGATCTGGCGCAGGCGATCCTCGACAATGCCCGCACCATCCTGATCAATCATCAAACACCGCTGTCGATCAGCATTGGCGTCGGAACCTGGCGGTCGGGCGAAGCGCAGGAGACGTTTATCCGCAAAGTCGACGAGGCGTTGTACAAGGCCAAGCACAACGGGCGCGGGCGCGTGGAGTGGGCGTAATATTCCGACACGGCAGGTTAGGCCTGCTGTGCGCTGCGGCAGTGTCGCCGATACTCTGACGGCGAACGCTCGGTGTAGCGTTTGAAGACCCGGCAAAAATAGTTGCTGTCGACAAAGCCGCAGTTATGGGCGATCTCTTTCATCTTCAGGTCATAGCCGCGCAGCAGCTGTTTTGCCTTTTCAAGACGCACCCGGGTCAGATATTCGTTAAATCCCACCGAGCCTGATTTCTGAAAAATATGCGAAAGATAGTTGGGCGTGATGTGAAAACGTCTGGCCACTGATTCCCGCGTCAGCGGCAGGCTCAGATTTTCCTCGAGATAGTCCTGAACGGCAAGAAACAGATCCCGGCTGCGACTGACGCGCATTTCCAGCCCAACCAGCTGTTCGCGACAGTGGCTCAGTAGCGCGGCGACCACCAGCCGGGCGGTCAGCGGATCGGGCTGCAGGCTGACTTCATTCAGGCTCAGCAGCAGGTAAGAGCCCACGCGCGGCCCGAGGCGGGCAACGCTTTGCTTCTCCGTGTGCAGGCTTTTCCCGTCCCAGCGCTGAATACTGAATCCCAGTTTCTGCCGGCCAAACAGGATACTCAGGGTAGTGGCCGGGCCGGTCCACTGCGGCAGCGTCCACTTTCCCGCCTGCACGTAGAGTACCTGCAGCGCGGTTAACGTCGAAGCGGCTAGCGGCAGCCCCTGTTCATTAAGCTGACCCTCCAGCACAATTTCCAGACGTGGAAACGGTACGTTGAAGGCAAGGGCAGGCACGGAGATATCCGGCTCAGGAAATCTCACCTGTAAGCGATCTTTTTGACCGATTAACCGATGCAGTATATCCGGCAGATCTTCAATCATTCTTTGCCCTCAGCATGCGCATTATCCTGTTGATGATAATCTATTTTTTCCTCCCCGGCAGCGTTTGTTAAGCCATTTTGCGCGGTGGATTCCCGGTCAGCTACAGCACAGGCATCGCCGAAAACGTGATTGTTGACGCCCATCACACTTTGTTGGCTCGCGTACGTATGTCCAGTTTTTCGTAGCGCTCGCCTCCTGTCATGCCGCGGATGGACCAGTAGAGTTTGTTTGTGTTATCGGAACGTTAAAAAGGAACGCAACATGAACTCATCATCAGCTAGCTTTCTCGATGCGTTAGGCGCCAGCCTGGCGCTCAGCGCGCAAATGAAACACGAGCTCGACACCCTCGGCTACACCGTTGTGCATAATGTCGTTGACGCCCAGTGGCTGAGCGAAATGCGACGGCTAATTGATACCCTGGTTGAGCGCGAAGGCGACAATCTGGCGATGGAACATCATCAGGAAGCGACCGCGACGCGGATCGCCAACCTGGTGAATAAGGGGGTTATCTGGGAGAAAGTCTGGGCTCATCCGCTGATCCTCTCCGCCTGCCGCTATATCTTCGACGGCGATTTTAAAGTCTCCAGCCTCAACGCGCGCGAGGCGTTATATAACGGCGGCCACCAGCCGCTGCACGCCGACTGGAAAAAGCCGCGCCCGGATTTTCCCAAAGTCCACCTGGTGAATACCATCTGGGCGATAGACGATTTGAGCGCCGCCAACGGCGCGCCGCGGATTATCCCCGGTACCCACCTGCGTCCTGAGCTCCCGGAAGAGGTACTGGCCGACCCGGAGCAGGCCCACCCTGATGAAATCGTGTTTGCTGCGCCGGCCGGGAGCGTGATGATTTACAACGCTCACGCCTGGCACGGCGGCACGCGTAATCGTGAGGGCAGCAGACGACGTGTGCTGCATGGGTTATACATCGATCGCGCGGATACGCCGCAGCAGGACCAGCGGCGCTGGCTGACGCCCGAGACGGCCAGCCGCCTGACGCCAGCGCAAAAGTGGTTGCTGGATGTAGAGTAAGGCCCGTCGCCGGTCAGGGAAGTTCAACATAGACGACCGGCTTTTTCATGATGCTTTTCACGGCCTCGACGATCTGCTGCGGCTGCAGCAGGAAGCTCTTGATGCTGGTTTTAATCGTCCGCAGGCCGCGAAAGCGCTGGGCGTCGTCAATTTCGATATCCGTCACCAGCAGCACCACTTCGGCGCGGGCGATATCTTCTGCGGTAATGCGATTTTCAACGCCGAGCGCGCCCTGAGTTTCCACCTTCAGATGCCATTTTTCATGATGACCGACCTTTTCCAGCCGTTCGGCAGCCATATAGGTGTGCGCCACTCCGCTGACGCAGGCGGTGACGGCGATAATATTGAAGTCCATAACATCCTCCTGGCGTTAACCGCCGATAGTGACGTGGAATCCGGCCGCTTCGGCCATTACCCGATAAGGTTGAATGTCCGCTTCGTCAGGCGCTTTCACCCTGGCCAGCGCCCAGGGTTTGCCCAGCAGACGGTATTTGGGCTCGCCGTATTGATGAAATGGCAGCAGGTGCAATTCTGTAAGATTAAAAGGTGCGAGAAAGTTCAGAATCTGGCGAAAATTATCGACGCTCATGGTATAGCCCGGGATCAGCGGCACGCGTGGGATGAGGTTGATCTCTCTAGCCGCCAGCTGGCGAAAATTATCCAGTACCCGCGGCTGATTGATTCGCAGTAGCGACAATGCCCGCTCAGGTTCCATGATTTTAAAATCAAATAACACTTCGTCGCAGGCTTCAGCCACCGGTAAAAAACGGTTGAAGGGCCCGTCGCCAGCGGTTTCGATGGCGGTGCGGATCCCCCACTGGCGCAGGCGCTGGAGAAAGCGGGCGGCAAATTCGGCCTGCATGAGCACTTCACCGCCGGAGAGGGTGACACCGCCGCCGGAGGCGCGGAAGAAGACTTCATCCTTCAGCACCTCCTGAAGGAGGTTATCCAGCGTCATGTCGCGACCGATCTGCTCCCATGCCCCGGAGGGACACTCGGCGACATCCTGCTGGCAGCGGGCGCAACCCAGGCATTTACTCTGCCGGCGCAGGGTCTGGATCCTGGGTGACATTGACTCCGGGTTGGCGCACCACGGGCAGGTGTGGGGGCAGCCTTTGAAAAAGACCACCGTGCGGATCCCCTGGCCATCGTTGAGCGAGTAGCGCTGCAGATTAAAAATGCGCGCCCGGTCGGCGCGCGTCTCCATCACCTCACAGCTGATGCGCGGTGCGGCGGATAATGTCATCCTGAATCTCCTTCGACAGCTCAACAAAGAAGGCGCTGTAGCCCGCGACGCGCACCACCAGGCCGGCAAAGTCCTGCGGCCGTTGCTGCGCTTCACGCAGGGTGTCGGCATTGACCACGTTAAACTGAATATGCTGCAGCTTGAGCTTGCAGAAAGCCTGTAAAAAGTCTGCCAGCTTGTTTAGCCCGCCGTCGCCGGCCAGCGTCGCCGGGGTGAATTTAACGTTGAGCAGCGTACCGTTCGACAGCAGATAGTTATCCAGCTTGCTGACTGATTTCAGCACTGCCGTCGGCCCCTGGGCATCCTGGCCGACCATTGGCGACAGGCCGCCGTCCGCTAACTGTTCGCCAGCCAGCCGCCCGTCCGGGGTAGCCCCCACCACCGAGCCCAGCGGCACGTGCGCCGAGACGGTATAGGAGCCGGGCGTAAAACGCCCGCCGCGCGGATTCAGATATTGTTCCACCTCTTTGCAGTAAAAGCGCAGCAGATCGGCGCTGATATTATCGACGTCGTCGATATCGTTGCCGTATTTTTCAAAACGGTTGATCAACCGGGCGCGGATTTTCTCTCCCTCTGGCGTCTGGAAGTTGGCTTTCAGTACCGCCATCAGTTGGTCAAAGCTAAGGCGCTGCTGGTCAAAGACCATCCCCTTCAGGGCATAAAGCGAATCGCTCAGGTTGGCAATCCCGATGCCCTGGACGCCGGAGAAGTTATAGCGCGCTCCGCCGGCGGTGATGTCTTTACCGTGCTGCACGCAATCTTTAATGAACGAGGAGAGGAGAGGCACCGGCGCCCAGTCGCGATGGCCGATATCGCAGATATTGCTGCCCTCGACCATCAGCTTGATGTAATAGCGAATTTTGTCGCGCATCTGGCGGATAAGCCCTTCCCAGCTGACCTCCGGTTGTCCTTCATTTTCCTGCAGGACAAGTTCCATGACCTTCAGCAGGTTGAACATGGCGATATCATGCAGGCCGTAGGTGCGGCCGGGGATCGACAACTCGACGCAGCCGACCACCGCGTAGTCGCGGGCGTCTTCCAGCGACACGCCGCGATTGAGGAAGGCGGGGACCACCACCTCGTCGTTGAAAATCTGTGGAATGCCGGTGCCCAGGCGGATGGTTTCGGCGGTTTTACGCAGGAACGGGCGGTCAATCAGCTCGTTCACCCGCACGCCAAGATTCGGCTGCGGCAATTGCACGTTTTGATAGGCATCGAGGCATAAAAATGACAGCACATTGACCGCGCTGCGCCCGGTTTCCGTTAGCCCACCGAGCAGGGCGGTATACCCGGTGGGAAAACCGGCGAAATAGCGTGCGCTACTGGAGGAGCGCAGCAGGACGATGTCGTTGCATTTTACCCAAAGCGACTCCAGCAGCTCCTTGAGCGACGCCGGATCCTGTCCTTGATTCAGCGACGCCTGATAAAACGGCAGCATGTACTGGTCAAAACGGCCGAGCGAAATGGAGCTGGCATTGGATTCGTACTGCAGAATGATGTTCATATACCAGAACAGCTGGCAGGCCTGGGGGAAGTCCGTTGGCCGGTGCTGCGCATTGTGGCGCGAAATCGCGGCGATGGTTAACAGCTCCCGCTGACGCTGCGGATCCTGACAGTGTCCAGCCATCTCCTCGGCCAGCGCGGCGTAGCGCAGAATATGGCGCTGAGAGGCCTCCAGCAGGATCAATACCGCCTGATAAAAAGGGTTATCAGGCTGCCGGGCACAGTGTGATTGCATCTCCGCAACCAGCGCGTCCAGGCCATTATTCAACAGGTGCGGATAGTCGATAATGATATGGCCCTGGCCTTTATCGGTCTGGTTCACGCTGAATATTTGGGTGCTGACGGCGGCTTTGACCTCGTCTGTCATCTGGCCGTTGATGAAATCTTTCATTGAGCGCTTTTCCCAGTAGGGGAACAGCGTTTCCCGATAGACGCGCTTATCTTCTTCGCTTATCGCGAAGCGGTCCTGCGGTCGGGTCGGGAAGGTGTCGAGCTCGTTAAGCAGCCAGTAGGGATCCATCTCCGGCGACATAATGCCGGCCCGCGGTTTGATGGTACGGTTGCCGGCAATCAGTTCATCATCACGAATCGAAATGTCTACCTTATCGAGGATCCAGGCGGTGGCCTTCGCCCGGCGAATAATCACCGGCTCGCCCTCCGTTTGCCGATGGCTGGCGGTATAGAGCAGGGCGCGTTCAAGTGATATTTCGCGCGGTTGGGCGAACAGGCTGGCTTTCAGGCGTTGAGTACGATTCGTCATGACAAACTCCATGTTGTGGCGAAGGGCGCGCGGGCGCCCCTTTTAAGGCTTCAGGCTCGTTGGGAAAGGTGGCTGTCTATCTTGTTCATGATGGCGTCGGCGCGTTTGACCGCATCGCTGATATTGACGCGTACGATAGTTTTCCCGGCAAAACGCTCTTCGAATTTGATACCGATATCTTTGGTCAGAATGACCATATCGGCGGCGGCGATCTCTTCCGCGGTCAGCTCGTTTTCAATGCCGATAGAACCCTGGGTTTCAACTTTGACCTGCCAGCCTTTGGCCTTAGCGGCGCTTTCTAACGATTCGGCGGCCATATAGGTGTGAGCCACACCCGACGGGCAGGCGGTGACAGCGATAATGTGGGTCATAATCTGTTCCTTCCAGTCTGTTAGTTAATTTCAAAATCAAGGTCTAATTCGTCGTCGGCTTTGGCGTCAGACGATTTCTTTTTAGCCAGCGCTTTCAGCACAATGACGCAGGCGGCGCTGACGCAGGCGCCGACCAGCAGCGCGGCGATAAAGCCGAGTTTGCCCTGGACCACCGGCAGCACGATGAGCCCGCCCCAGCCGGCGTAACACTGGGCGCCCAACAGCGCCGCGGTGACGCAGCCGCTGGCCGCGCCAATCATATTGGCCGGAATAACGCGCAGCGGGTCGGCAGCGGCAAAGGGAATCGCCCCTTCGGTGACCCCGACGCAGCCCATCACCAGCGCCGCTTTGCCGGTTTCCCTCTCTTCGGCGGTGAAATATTTGCGGCCGATCAGCGTCGCCAGTCCCATCCCCAGCGGCGGTACGGCGATGCCGACGGCGGCGATAGCCACTACGCTGTAGACCCCCTGTGAAACGCAGATCAGCATGAAGGCGTAGGCCACTTTGTTCACCGGGCCGCCCATATCAAACGCCAGCATCAGGCCCATAATGATGGCCAGCACCACGATGCTGCCTTCGCGCATGCCCTGCAGCCAGTTGGTCAGGTTTGCCGTGAGCGCGCCTACCGGTTCGCCGAGCCCCCACATCATGATCCCGGCAGTAATAAAGGTGCCGATGATGGGAATAATGAATATCGGCATCACCGAGCGCAGCACCTTGTGGACCGGTATTTTTTTCAGGTAATAGACCACCAGACCGCCGATCATCCCAGCGATCAGCGCGCCAAAGAAGCCGGCGCCGAAGCTGTTACCTACCCAGGCGCCGATGGCGCAGGGGGCCAGCGCGGCGCGGTCGGCGATGGAGTAGCCAATGTAGGCGGCGAGAAAAGGGACCATCAGCGTCAGGCCGGCGACGCCAATATCAAACAGTTTCTTCAGGTTGGGATCGGTGGCGGCATCCGGAACCGCACCTTTGCCATACAACATGACGGACACCGCCAGCAGGATCCCGCCGGAGACCACGAAGGGGATCATATGTGACACGCCGGTCATCAGATGCTGGCGAGTATTTTTTAGTATTTGCACCAGTTCGTTCATTGCTTGCTCCTGAGCGCTGTAGGGCCCGTGACAGTATTGATGGCTCAACATTAGAAAAAGGGCGCCGCATAAAACAGTAGAGAAAAAGTGCATTTACTGGATATTTGTAAGGTTAGAAAAGAATTGCGATCCACCTCAAATCTTAGTGATGACAGGAGGAGTGAGCGCTAAAAGGGTGGAATTGTGATGGCGGGCATAAAAAAGTATCGTGTGTACAATAGTCCAGTAATTGCCAGTTTTGTCACCTAGTCCACTTGACCATCTTTCATTACCTTTTGGGGAATTAATGGATTACTCAGGAGGAAGGCGATGGCTCTGGTCATTGAATTTACATGTGATTTGCCCAACGGCGTGCATGCGCGTCCGGCCAGTCTGGTCGAAACGCTGTGTAACCGTTTTTCATCGGCAATTGAGTGGCGGAACCTGCGCTGCGATACCGGTGGCAATGCCAAAAGCGCGTTGGCGGTCATCGGCACGAACACCCTGAAGGGCGACACCTGCCAGCTGCTTATCAGCGGCGAAGATGAAGCCGAGGCTTACGCCGCGTTAACGGCCTTTCTGCGTGATGAATTTCCTCACTGCGACGCGCCGCTGCCTACGGCACAAGCGCTGGACGTCCAGCCGGTGCCGGAGTCACTCTCACGCCTGAACCCGACGCTGTTCCATGCCAGTCCGGTCTGCGCCGGCAGCGCGGGGGGCAGACTCATCCATCTAAAATCCCGCGATTTGCACGAGCTTGGCGCACTGCCCGTCGCCAGCAGTCCTGAACAGGAGCAGGCGGCACTGGATAACGGCCTGCGCCTGCTGGTGAAAGATATCGAACTGCGGCTGCTGGACAATGACGGTACCGCCAGCGCGATACTGGAAGCTCACCGTTCGCTGGCGACGGATGCCTCGCTGCGCCAGCATCTGCTCGGCGGGATCCTCACCGGTCTCAGCTGCGCCCAGGCGATCGTCGCCACCAGCGACCACTTCTGCGCCCAGTTCCGCGATTCCGGCAGCAGCTATCTGCAGGAGCGAGTGCTGGATGTGCGCGATGTCTGCTTCCAGCTGTTGCAGCATATCTACGGCGAAGCCCGTTTCCCGGCGCCGGGTCAACTGCGGGAAGCCGCCATTTGCCTTGCCGACGAACTCACCCCCAGCCAGTTCCTCGAACTGGATAAAACGCATCTCAAAGGGCTGCTGCTGCGCAGCGGCGGCACTACGTCGCACACCGTGATCCTTGCCCGCTCATTCAATATCCCGACCCTGGTGGGGGTTGACCTCGACGCACTGTTGCCCTGGGAGGATACCCAGGTGCAGATCGACGGCAACGCGGGGCTGCTGGTGGTCGACCTGAGTCCGGCGGTGGCGCGCTACTATCAGCAGGAGTCGTGGGTTCAGGCGCAGATCCAGCAACAGCAGCAGGTATGGCTGGATAAGGCGGGGCAGACGGAAGACGGTATCCGCGTCGAGATCGCGGCGAACATCGCCCATTCGGTAGAGGCGGTGGCGGCCTTCAACAACGGCGCGCAGTCGGTTGGCCTGTTCCGCACGGAGATGCTCTATATGGACCGGCCCGGCGCGCCATCGGAAGACGAACTCTACAACATTTTCTGCCAGGCGCTGGAGCCTGCCGCCGGGGGCAGCATTATCGTGCGGACTATGGATATCGGCGGTGATAAGCCGGTGGCCTACCTCAACATTCCGGCGGAAAATAACCCTTTCCTCGGCTACCGCGCGGTGCGCATCTATGAAGAGTACCAGGCGCTGTTTCATACTCAGCTGCGGGCGATTCTACGCGCTTCGGCGCACGGCTCGCTGAAGATCATGATCCCGATGATTTCCTCAATGGAAGAGATCCTGTGGGTGAAAGAGCGGTTGGCGGAGGCCAAACAGTCGCTGCGCGTCGAACAGATCCCGTTTGATGAAAAAATCCCGCTGGGCATCATGCTGGAGGTGCCGTCGGTGATGTTCATCATCGATCAGTGCTGCGAAGAGGTGGACTTCTTTAGCATCGGCAGCAATGACTTAACGCAGTATCTGCTGGCGGTCGATCGCGATAATGCGAAAGTGACGCGCCATTACAACAGTCTCAACCCGGCCTTCCTGCGTGCGCTGGACTATGCCGTGCAGGCGGCGCACCGGCAGGGGAAATGGATCGGCCTGTGCGGCGAGCTGGGGGCCAAAGGTTCGGTGCTGCCGCTGCTGGTCGGCCTCGGCCTGGATGAACTGAGCATGAGCGCGCCGGCGATCCCGGCGACCAAAGCGCGTCTGGCGCAGCTGGACAGCCGCGCCTGCCGTCAGCTGCTGAATCAGGCGATGCAGTGCCGTACTTCGCTGGAAGTGGAGCATCTGTTGGCCCAGTTCCGCATGCGCCAGCAGGATGTGCCGTTGATTAGCCGCCAGTGCATCACCCTCAACAGCGACTGGCGCAGCAAGGAGGAGGTGCTGAAGGGGATGACGGATAACCTGCTGCTGGCCGGGCGCTGCCGCTATCCGCGCAAGCTGGAGGCCGATCTCTGGGCCCGCGAGGCGGTGTTCTCCACCGGGCTGGGCTTCAGTTTTGCCATTCCGCACAGTAAATCCGAGCATATTGAGCAGTCGACCATTAGCGTCGCCCGCCTGGCGCAGCCGGTGAAGTGGGGTGATGAAGAAGCGCAGTTTGTGATTATGCTGACGCTAAACAAGCATTCGGCGGGCGACCAGCATATGCGCATCTTCTCGCGCCTGGCGCGGCGCATTATGCACGCCGAGTTCCGCCAGGCGCTGGTATCCGCAGAGAGCAGCGAGGCTATCGCGCAACTGCTGCGCCGCGAGTTGGAGTTGTGATCGGTTATCCGGCCCGCGCCGCTGGCCGGAGCCCGTGGATGCTGGTGGAGGTGGCGACGGGCCTCTCCCTATGTGCTCCCGGTGCCAGGAGAGACTTAACGCAGAAGACATATCGGGAGCGCCATCTGCCCGGACATAACACAGAACAACCGTTTTTCCGGGGCGAAACCGTTGCAAACTGATAACTATATCGATTAATCCGGCTCTGACCGTCAGTCGGCCCGCGCAAGCGCCGCACCGCCGGGCGATGGCATCAGGCGCGGAGACGATTTTGTGCCGGGTGGCGGCTGCGCCTAACCCGGCCTACTTACTCCATTATCGTGCCTTTTGTAGCCCAGGTCAGCCGTAGCGCGACCTGGGAGCGGCCGGGATAATTATGCCAAAATTGCTTTGCAGACGGCGTCGCTGACCTGCTGCGTTGACGCGCTGCCCTGCATATCCGGCGTCTTCGGCCCGCTGGCGATCGTCTGCTCAATTGCCGCCAGGATGCCGTTGTGCGCAGCGTGATAGCGCGCATCGCCGTTCCCGAGAAAATCAAGCATCATCGCCCCGGCCCATATGGTGGCGATCGGATTGGCGATATTTTTCCCGTAGATATCCGGCGCTGAACCGTGAACCGGCTCGAACAGCGACGGGAAGGTGCGCTCCGGGTTGAGATTGGCCGATGGCGCAATACCGATGGTACCGGTGCAGGCCGGGCCAAGATCGGAGAGAATATCACCGAACAGATTGGAGCCGACGACCACGTCAAACCGCTCCGGCTGCAGCACGAAGCGGGCGCAGAGAATATCGATATGCTGCTTGTCCCAGCGGATCTCGGGATAGTTTTTGGCCATCTCCTCCACCCGCTCATCCCAGTAGGGCATGCTGATGGCCAGCCCGTTGGATTTCGTCGCCGAGGTCAGCGTTTTGCGTGGGCGGCTTTGCGCCAGCTCGAAGGCGTAGCGCAGGATACGGTCAACGCCCCGGCGGGTAAAGATCGACTCCTGAATCACCACTTCATGCTCGGTGCCTTCATTTGCGCGCCCGCCCAGAGCGGAATATTCGCCTTCGGTGTTCTCGCGCACCACGTAGAAATCGATATCGCCAGCCTTTTTCCCCGCCAGCGGGCAGGGGACGCCGGGGAACAGGCGCACCGGGCGCAGGTTGACGTACTGATCGAACTCGCGGCGGAACTTCAGCAGCGACCCCCACAGCGAGATATGATCCGGGACGGTATCCGGCCAGCCGACGGCGCCAAAGTAGATGGCGTCGAACCCCTGTAACTGCTCGCGCCAGTCGTCCGGCATCATCTTACCGTGATGAGCATAATATTCGCAGCTTGCCCACTCCATCTGCTCGAAGCTCAGCGCCAGATCCCACCGTTGCGCGGCGGCTTTCAGTACGCGGATCCCTTCAGGCAGGACTTCTTTGCCAATTCCGTCACCCGGGATGGCGGCAATACGACAGGTTTTTTTCATTCCGGTTCTCACTTTTTAGCGATGATGTTTGACCACCTGCTTATCCTATAATTGACTGATTCATAATTAATCACGCTAACTGGTGAAACATAAAACACAGATCATGAATAATCTGCCGCTGCTGAATGATTTACGCGTTTTTATGCTGGTCGCCCGCCGGGCCGGGTTTGCCGCCGCCGCTGAGGAGCTGGGCGTATCGCCGGCTTTTGTCAGCAAGCGGGTTTCGCTGCTGGAGCAAACCCTGAATGTGATGTTGCTTCACCGGACCACCCGCCGGGTCACCATTACCGAAGAGGGAGAGCGGATCTACGAGTGGGCGCAGCGCATTCTGCAGGATGTCGATGAGATGATGGACGAGCTCTCCGACGTGCGTCAGGTGCCGCAGGGAACGCTGCGGATTATCAGCAGCTTCGGCTTTGGCCGCCGGGTGGTGGCCCCCGCGCTGTCGGCGCTGGCGCTTCAGTACCCGCAGCTGGAGCTGCGTTTTGATGTTCAGGACCGGCTGGTGGATTTAGTCAATGAAGGGGTGGATCTCGATATTCGCCTCGGCGACGATATCGCGCCGAATCTGATTGCCCGCCAGCTGGCGCGCAATCACCGCGTGCTCTGCGCGTCGCCGCAGTTCCTCGCCCGCCATGCGCCGCCGAAACAGCTGAGCGATCTGGCGGCTCTGCCGTGCCTGGTGATTAAAGAGCGGGATCATCCGTTCGGCGTCTGGCAGCTGCATAGCAAAGAGGGCCAGCACGCCATCAAAGTGACCGGGCCGCTGTCGTCCAACCATGGCGAAATTGTTCATCAGTGGTGTCTGGACGGGCAGGGGATTGCGCTCCGTTCGTGGTGGGACGTCAGGGAGAATATCGCCAGCGGGCATCTGGTGCAGGTGCTGCCGGACTACTGGCAACCGGCCAACGTCTGGGCGGTTTACGTCTCCCGCCTGGCGACGTCGGCTAAAATTCGCACCACCGTGGAGTTTCTGCGCCACTATTTCCAGCAACACTATCCGCAGCATGAGCCGACGGCCAGGGCCGTCGGCAAAGACGATTAAACCCCAAGGCGGTCGCGCAGGCTGTAGTAGGCGGCGCCCATCGCGGTAAAGGGGATACGCAGGCTGCGGCCGCCCGGGAACGGGTAGTGCGGCAGTTTGGCAAAGGCGTCGAAACGCTCGGCGTCGCCGCGCAGCAGTTCCGAAATCAATCGTCCGGCGAGGTGGGTACAGGTGACCCCATGCCCGCTGTAGCCCTGCATGTAGTAGATGTTGCTATCCAGGCGACCAAACTGCGGCATCCGCGACAAGGTCAGCAGGAAGTTGCCCGTCCAGCGGTAGTCAATCTTCACCCCCTGCAGCTGTGGGAAGGTTTTCAGCAGCTTTGGCATAATTAGCCGCTCCACATCGTCCGGGTCGCGGGCGCCGTAGACCACGCCGCCGCCGTACAGCAGGCGGTTGTCGCCGGTCAGACGGTAGTAGTCCAGCAGGTAGTTACAGTCTTCCACACAGTAGTTTTTCGGGATCAGCGAGCGGGCGACCTCCTCCGACAGCGGCGCGGTGGTGACCACCTGGGTGCCGCACGGCATGCTGCGCTTCGCCAGCTCCGGCTCCAGTTTGTCACCGAGATAGGCGTTGCCGGCGATGATCACATAGCGGGCAGTGACCTGGCCGCGGGCGGTGCTGACCACTGCCGGGCTGGTGTGCTGGATGCGGGTGACCGGCGACTGCTCATACACCCGGCCGCCGTTCAGACGAATAGCGTCCGCTTCGCCGATGGCGAGGTTGAGCGGGTGAATATGGCCGCCGCTGTGGTCGAGCAGGGCGCCGACGTAGCGGTCGCTGTCCACTTCGCGACGAATCGCCTCTCTGTCCAGCAGCTCCAGCTGCGTGTTGCCGTAGCGCTCCCAGTTGGCTTTCTGTTCTTCCAGCGTCTCCAGCTGTTTATGGTTCATCGCCACGAACAGGCCGCCCGGTCGGTAATCGCACTGGATCTGATAGCGCTGGATGCGTTCGCGGATAATATCGCCGCCTTCGAACATCATGCTGCCGAGCATTTTCGCCGCATCCGGGCCGTAGTTTTTTTCAATCACGTCGATATCGCGGCTGTAGGAGTTAACCAGCTGACCGCCGTTGCGGCCGCTGGCGCCGAAGCCGATGCGCGCCCCTTCCAGCACCACCACGTCGTAGCCCATTTCGGCAAGATGCAGGGCAGAGGAGAGGCCGGTGTAGCCGCCGCCGACGACGCAGACGTCGCAGCTTATCGATTCGTCCAGCGTCGGAAAGGGTTCATATTTGTTGGCGCTGGCGGCGTAATAGCTGGTGGTATGTTCGGTCATGATTAAGACTCCAGGGCAATCCAGATGGTTTTCAGTTCGGTGAATTTTTCCAGGGCGTGCAGCGACTTATCGCGCCCGTTGCCGCTCTGTTTGTAACCGCCGAAGGGGACGGTCATATCACCATCGTTATAGTTGTTGACGAAGACCGAACCGGCCTTCAGGCGGCGGCTCATGCGGTGGGCGCGTGAGAGATCGCGAGTCCATACCGCGGCGCCGAGGCCGTAGTCGCTGTCGTTGGCAAGCCGCAGGGCTTCGTCTTCGCTTTTGAATCGCGTCACCACCAGCACCGGGCCGAAGATCTCTTCCCGGCTGAGGGTGGAGGCCGGGTCGACGTCAATGAAAATGGTCGGGCCGACGGCGGCAGGCCATGGATTTTTCCGCCCGTCGAGGAACAGGGTGCTTTTACTTTCGCCGCCGCGAATAAAACTGTGCACGCTGTCGGCATGGGTGTTGTCAATCAGCATGCCCATGGTGGTGTTTGGGTCGAGCGGGTTGCCCGGCTGCCAGTGTTGCGCTTCGGTTTTCAGTCGCGCCAGGAACTCGTCGGCGATGCTCTCCTCCAGCAGCAGGCGGGTGCCGGCGATGCACACCTGGCCCTGGTTGTAGAAGATGCCGCCGGCGGTGGCGCTGACCGCTTTTTGCAGATCCGGGCAGTCGGCGAAGACGATGTTGGCGCTCTTGCCGCCCGCTTCCAGCCACACGCGCTTCATATTGCTGTCGCCGGCGTCTTTCAGCAGTTGCTTGCCGGTGCGGGTGGAGCCGGTAAAAGTAATGACCTCCACGTCAGGATGCAGGGCGAGCGCCTGTCCGGCCTCGTGACCAAAGCCGCTGACCACGTTCAGCACGCCGTCCGGCAGGCCAGCCTCTTTCGCCAGCCCGGCGAGGCGCAGGGCGGTGAGCGGCGATTTTTCCGACGGCTTAAGGATCACGCTGTTGCCTGCCGCCAGCGCCGGACCGAGCTTCCAGCAGGCCAGCAGCAGCG
This sequence comes from Klebsiella sp. V115_8, assembly GCF_029967715.1. NCBI lineage: Bacteria > Pseudomonadati > Pseudomonadota > Gammaproteobacteria > Enterobacterales > Enterobacteriaceae > Klebsiella > Klebsiella sp. V115_8. The sequence goes on along the minus strand of NZ_JASCAR010000022.1, from coordinate 32,820 downwards.
GGAAGTTCCATGGCACCACCGCGGCGATGACGCCAATCGGTTCGCGGACGATCATCGCCAGCTCGTTGCTGCCGGTGGGGGCCACTTCGCCATAGACTTTATCCAGCGCTTCGGCATACCAGCGGATGGCGCGGGCGGCGCCGGGAATATCGTCGCGCAGGCTGTGGCGAATCGGTTTGCCGGTATCCAGCGTTTCCAGCAGCGCCAGCTCTTCGCGGTGGGCCTCCATCAGGTCGGCGAAGCGTGTGAGAACCGCTTTACGCTGCGCGGGGGCGGCCTGTGACCAGTCGCCGTTATCAAAGACCCGGCGCGCGGCCTTCACCGCCAGCTCGACGTCGGCTTTTTTGCCGCGGGCGACATGGGCTAACGTTTGCTGCGCGGCAGGGTCAATGGTTTCAAAGGTGGTATTATCGACCGCGGCGCAATATTCGCCGTTAATAAATAATCGTGTTTCAATGGCCAGGCTTTTCGCTTTTTCCTGCCAGTAAGCCAGGTGCTGAAAATTCATCATGACTCCTTAAAAACATTATCGGCAAATTAATCATTTCGGCGTTTTCAGGCTGCACGGGGGCGCTGCGCCAGGCGCAGGGCATCGTGAATCCCCGGAGTTGAATACCGTTTTATTGCCCTAAATTTCGGCAGGTTGTCTGCATGCCGAATAATTCAGGGACGAGTCGCCATTCACGGCGTTAATTATTTCAGGGCCAGCAGGAAATAGGATTCCCTTCCGGCACAAACGTTATGACGGCGAGTTTTTCGCGGCGACGAAAATAAAATTTCCGCCGTCGCAGGTCTGAAGAAAGCCTGAACCTCGTTCAGGCTAACTATTCAGAATGTGGTGGGGGTGTGGGCACTGATGATGCGGCAGATGCCTGCCGAGGTGTTGCTGAAGCTGTGCGGGATGCCGGTGTTAATGGCATAGCTCTGTCCAGCCACCAGGTGGTACGACTGACCGTTAATGGTCAGCACGATCTCCCCCTCCAGTATGGTGCCTATCTCCTCACCCTGATGCTTAATCCTCTCCCCGGTCGTGGTTCCAGGCTGGTAAGTTTCAAAAATCATCGCCAGCGTACGGTTCGGATTTCCGTTATGAACCAGCTTCATGGAAACGCCCTGACTGCCCATTTCGATAAGGTCATCCTGATTAATGACCACCTGGGGTTCGTCCGGCTTTTCGGGTTCAGAAAAGAATTCCGAGAGCGACAGCCCATAGACTTTCAGCAGCTTTTGCAGCGTACTGATGGCGGGACTGACTTTGTCCTGCTCTATGGTGCTGATGGCACTATGTGTTAACCCAGACAGTTCGGCGGCACGACGCTGCGAGAGACCCAGCTGTTGGCGGATCTCTGACAGACGTTTCCCTGGCGCCAGTCCGTCATCGCTCATATTTGCATTTCCTTAACGGTAGTGGTCAGCGCCGCCGCTTTTCAGCATGATGGCCCTGACAGGCGGTGATAAAACCATCAAACAACATACGCGACAGGGCGTATTCGCTACTGTTCCATTCAGGATGCCACTGTACGCCCAGCGCGAAAGGGTGATCGTTCACGCTGACCGCTTCCACCAGTCCATCCGGCGCTCGCGCCTCCACGCGCAGCTGCGGACTCAGGGTTTTTGCCCCTTGTCCGTGTAGCGAGTTTACCCAAAACGTGTTGCAGCCCGGTATCAATTGCGACAGCAATCCTCCTTCCTGAACCTCAACCTGATGGGACGGGGCATACTGCTGCTCGACGGGCAGTTCAGGATCTTCGCGATGCTCCAGCAGCTCAGGCTGCTCGAACAGACGACGATACAGAGTCCCACCGGTGGCGACAACCAGTTCCTGCAGTCCACGACAGATGGCGAAAATGGGGATGCGCCTTTCGAGTGCGGCGTTAATCAGCGCCATGCTCAGAAGATCACGCCCGGGGTCGGCGTCAGGCTCATCGCCGTTTTCACCATAAAGGTGCGGCTGCACGTTACTGGGGCTGCCTGGCAGGTATATCCCGTCCAGTTTATCGACTAACGCGTTCAGCAGCTCCGGCTCCGCCAGCGCATGCGGCAGGGCGATCGGCAGTCCGCCGGCGTTAACAATTGCATTCAGGTACTTTTCTTGCAAGGTCTGGGTCTGGTGACCCTTAAGCCTGTTTCTACACATCACGACGCCAATAACTGGCTTGTACATTATATTTTCCATGATCGCCCTCACAAAGTGGACTAAATTATGACCGCTATAGCGGGTTTAACGGCCATATCGTTCAATATTTTCTCAATCTAGCAGTGGAAATAGCCCTTTGCAAACTTAATTTAACATTTGACAAACAATTTATTTGCATACACAGTCGATGGGGTGGACATTATATTTAACGGTCTGAGTGCAGGACCGAAACCAAACCAACGGCGGTGAATCATGGAAACCAATATCGTAGAAGTTGAGAATTTTGTTCAGCAAACGGAAGAGAGACGGGTCAGCGCGTTCGCGAAAGAAGTGAAGCGCTACCTCGAAACCTACCCTGATACCCAATATGTCGATGTCCTCCTCACTGACCTGAACGGCTGCTTCCGCGGCAAGCGCATCCCCGTTGCCGGCCTGAGCAAGCTGGAGAAAGGCTGTTATTTTCCGGCCTCGGTGTTTGCGATGGATATTCTCGGCAACGTCGTGGAAGAGGCCGGTCTGGGCCAGGAGATGGGCGAGCCGGATCGCAGTTGCATCCCGGTGCCCGGTACCTTAACGCCTTCAGCGGCCGATCCGCAGTCGATAGCCCAGGTACAGCTGACCATGGTTGATGAAGATGGCGCTCCCTTTGACGTTGAGCCGCGGAACGTACTCAACCGCCTCTGGCAGCAGTTGCGCCAGCGCGGGCTGTTCCCCGTGGTAGCGGTAGAGCTGGAGTTCTATTTACTGGACCGCAAACGCGATGCCGAAGGCTACCTGCAGCCGCCGTGCGCGCCGGGCACCGACGATCGCAACACCCAAAGCCAGGTCTACTCGGTCGATAACCTGAACCACTTTGCCGACGTGCTCAACGACATCGACGAGCTGGCGAAACTGCAGCTGATCCCCGCCGACGGCGCGGTGGCCGAAGCCTCGCCGGGCCAGTTTGAAATCAATCTCCACCATACCGATAACGTGCTGGACGCCTGCGATGATGCGCTGGCGTTAAAACGTCTCGTGCGTTTAATGGCGGAGAAGCATAAGATGCACGCCACTTTTATGGCCAAGCCTTATGAAGAGCATGCGGGCAGCGGGATGCATATCCACATCAGCATGCTGAACAATAAAGGGGAAAACGTGCTGGTGGACGGCGACGGGGAAGACTCCGCGCTGCTCAAACGCGCGCTGGCCGGGATGATCGATCTGATGCCGGCCTCGATGGCGCTGCTGGCGCCGAACGTGAACTCGTATCGCCGCTTCCAGCCGGGGATGTATGTCCCGACGCAGGCTTCCTGGGGCCATAACAACCGTACCGTGGCGCTGCGGATCCCGTGCGGCGAGCGGCAGAACCACCGTGTGGAGTATCGCGTGGCGGGAGCGGACGCCAACCCGTATCTGGTGATGGCGGCGATTTTCGCCGGTATCCTGCACGGGCTGGATAACCCTCAGCTGCCTTTGCAGGAAGAGGTGGAAGGTAACGGCCTGGAACAAGAAGGGCTGCCGTTCCCGATCCGTCAGAGCGACGCGCTGTGGGAGTTTATGCAGAACGATCACCTGCGTGAGCGTCTCGGCGAGCGTTTCTGCCACGTTTTCCATGCCTGCAAGCATGATGAATTATTGCAGTTTGAGCGTCTTATCACAGAAACTGAAATTGAGTGGATGTTGAAAAACGCCTGATGGTCGCCCCGCGAGGGGCGCATGAGTTGAGTCATGAGTAGCATCATACGGCCTGAGCGGAGCCTGGTCGTCCTTTTTGCTGGGAGCCCAGCCATTTCCCGGATGTCGCGTTAAGGAGCGCAGGCGGCAACGGGGCTTCAGTTAACGACACAGTGTGTGACGAGGAAATGAGATGATGCAGATGTTCAAATATCCGCAGGGAGAGGGAGGCCGCTCAGGCCGCATTGGATGCCAGCCAGCAACCGCTCACCGGTCCGTCTTACCCTTTTATTTATGCCTTACCCCCTTGCTAAGCAGGTTTGTCACGCGAACGTTGTGCCCGCAAACTGTTATCCGCAAGGGGGGAATGGTCGATGGCAATTAATCTTCCTGCGCATAACGCCGCTCAGGCGGGCAGACCGCGTCTGCGTAAATCCCTCAAACTCTGGCAAGTGGTGATGATGGGGCTCGCCTATCTGACGCCGATGACGGTGTTTGATACCTTCGGCATTGTCTCCGGCATCAGCAACGGCCACGTCCCGGCGTCGTATTTGCTGGCGCTGGCTGGCGTGCTGTTCACCGCCATCAGCTACGGCAAACTGGTGCGCCAGTTCCCTGAAGCCGGCTCCGCCTACACCTACGCGCAAAAATCCATCAGCCCGCACGTCGGCTTTATGGTCGGCTGGTCGTCGCTGCTGGATTATCTGTTCCTGCCGATGATCAACGTCCTGCTGGCGAAGATCTATCTCTCGGCGCTGTTCCCGGAAGTGCCGCCATGGGTGTGGGTGGTGACCTTTGTCGCCATTCTGACCGCCGCGAACCTGAAAAGCGTTAACCTGGTGGCCAACTTCAACACCCTGTTCGTGCTGGTGCAGATCTCGATTATGGTGGTGTTTGTCATTCTGGTGGTCCAGGGGCTGCACAAAGGCGAGGGGGTAGGGACCGTCTGGTCGCTGCAGCCGTTTATCAGCCAGAATGCGCATCTGATCCCGATTATTACCGGGGCGACCATCGTCTGCTTTTCGTTTCTCGGCTTCGACGCGGTGACCACGCTGTCGGAAGAGACGCCTGACGCCGCGCGGGTGATCCCGAAGGCGATTTTTCTCACCGCGATGTACGGCGGCATTATTTTCATCGTCGCGTCGTTCTTTATGCAGCTGTTTTTCCCGGATATTCATCGCTTTAAAGACCCGGACGCCGCGCTGCCGGAGATTGCGCTGTACGTGGGCGGCAAGCTGTTCCAGTCAATTTTCCTCTGCACCACCTTTGTTAACACCCTGGCGTCCGGCCTGGCGTCCCATGCCAGCGTCTCCCGTCTGCTGTACGTGATGGGCCGCGATAACGTCTTCCCGGAGCGCATTTTCGGCTATGTGCATCCGAAATGGCGCACCCCGGCGTTGAACGTGATTATGGTGGGTATTGTCGCGCTGTCGGCGCTGTTCTTCGACCTGGTGACCGCCACCGCGTTGATTAACTTCGGCGCGCTGGTGGCCTTCACCTTCGTTAACCTGTCGGTGTTCAACCACTTCTGGCGGCGCAAAGGGTACAACAAAACCTGGAAGGATCGACTGCACTATCTGCTGCTGCCGATGGTCGGGGCGTTGACGGTAGGGGTGCTGTGGATCAACCTCGAGGCCACTTCCCTGACGCTCGGTCTGGTGTGGGCGGCGCTTGGTCTGCTGTATCTGGCTTATCTGACCCGACGCTTCCGTAAACCGCCGCCGCAGTTCGATGCCGCCAAGGCGGAGCAGGCCTGGGAGTCCTAGAGCCTGACGCAGAAACCGAACAAAGGCAGGCCCGCAGGCCTGCCTTTGTTATGGCATCGGTAAGGGACAGTACAGGATGGTAAAGAAATCAGCAGAAAACGGCGGAGAACGGAAGGTATTATTTCTTCTTTTTATGGACAGGTAACTGACTGGCGCGCCGCTCTTTGAGGTACGACACCAGACTGTAGATGGCGACGCCCAGCAGCGCCACCGCGACGATAAAGAGAATAAGACCCGACATAGACCAACCTAAAATTCTGTTTAGAAAGGGAAAAAGATACAGGGCTCAGTTGAAGATAACATCGGGATATGTCTGAAAGATGACGCCTCATCGCGGGAATATCCGCCGCAGGGGTTGTGATAAAATATTTCCCGCAGGAATGTGACAGCCTGGGTTTCAGCTGAAAGGGCGTAACACTCCGTTAAGTGATTTTACAGAAGTGCGGCCAGCAGCGGGTTACGCTGACCGCGAATTAGAATGATCTGAGAGCAAGACATGTATAAGAAAACCCTCAGCCTGCTGGGCGTGGCGCTGGCGCTGACGGCCTTCGCCAGTCAGGCTGAAAATGAACGTCAGGCGATCCGCGAGCGGATCGTGGAGCAGGTCCTGAAACCGTGTGAAGGTAAAAAAGCGGGCGATAAGGTGGTGATCACCGATCGCCGCGGCGGTGAGCACGAGGCGATCTGTACCCTGGCGGCGGTTCCACTGCCGGAGTGAGTTAGCGATATCGCGGCGCCGGTTGCCCGGTTCGCGCGCTGGTAAACAGCGCCAGTCGCGTCTGCTCGAAAGCCTCCCACAATCCCAGGTCATGCACGGGCGGTAAGGTGACCTTTTCCCCCATCTCCAGTCCTCTGAGGGCGGCGTCAACCAGATCCTCGGTGGTCATGACCGTACCGGTGGGCAGGGCGTCCAGCGCCACGCCGGAGGTCGGCCACAGATCGGTGGCGGTCGCCGCCGGCAATACCGCCTGAATACGCACGCCGCTGTCGGCAAACTCATCCTGCAGGCCACGGGTAAAGCTCAACACCCACGCTTTGCTGGCGCTGTAGACCGCGCTGCCCGGCAGCGTATGCAGCGCGAGAATAGAGGCAATATTGATCAGCGTTCCGCGGCCCCGGGGAGCGAAAGCGGCCAGCGCGGCATAGCTCAGGCGCAGGAGCGCGGTGGTGTTGAGCGTATGAATCGCCTGGTGCTCGCGCGGCGTACTGGCGAGAAAGCCCGCCATTTTTGCCGTGCCGGCGTTGTTGATGAACAGGTCAATGGAGGGATCGTGCTGCAGACGCTGCTCCACGGCTTCAATGCCTTGCTCCTCGCTCAGGTCGGCCTTGACGATGCTGGCCCGGATGGCGTAGCGCGCCTGCAGCTGCCCGGCGAGCGCCTGCAGCCGATCTTCACGGCGGGCGGCGAGGATCAGATCGTAGCCGCGAGCGGCGAGTCGTTCGGCATAGATCGCGCCGATACCTGAGGAAGCGCCGGTGATAAAAGCAGTGTGCGATGACTGGGACATGAGTATTGCCTCTTAAAAGGTTGCATTATTAAACCAAATTCAGCATGAGACACTTGGTTTAATAATGCAACCATTTTGCCGGGCTTTTTTTATTTTTGCCTGCCGCGGGCAGCGATTAGTCGTTCAGCGGAACGGCGATGGTGATATCCGCCGGGGCCAGCTCACGGCCATCCGCCGCCTGCAGGACCAGTTTACGCAGGGGCTGGCGCTGCTGGCGGTCAATAAGCCGGGTTGCCGGTTCGTCAGGATCGAACAGATAGTCATCCGCCCACTGGGAAAGGGCGACCAGCACGGTCTGCAGGGCGCGGCCCTTATCCGTCAGGACGTACTCCTGCCAGGCGCTGCCGTCGGAGGCCGGCTGCAGACGCAGGATGCCTTCATCCACCAGCATTTTCAGGCGTCCGGCGAGCATATTTTTGGCAATGCCGAGGTTTTTCTGGAATTCACTAAAACGGCACGCCCCGCGCAGGGCATCGCGGACGATAAGCAGCGACCACCAGTCACCGATAACGTCGAGGGAGCGGGCGACAGGACAGCAGCTGTTTTCAAGACGGGTACGTTTCACGAAAGCCTCCGGGTTAGTTGTTTCATTATAAAACTATTTGGTCGGCAGAGGAAATTTTCGGCGGCGGTCTAAGTTTGCGAGCGAATGCCAGGAAAAATGGCATAAATCCGTCACAATTAACCCGATGATAATAAATGACTAAGGATGAAGGGATGAAAAAACGTCTACTCGCCGCCGCCGTAGCCGGCGCGGTCATGTTATCCGCCGGCGCTCTGGCGCAGGACACGGCCGCCCCGGAGGGGTATCAGCTGCAGCAGGTGCTGATCATGAGTCGTCACAACCTGCGCGCGCCGCTGGCCAATAACGGTAGCGTGCTGGAGCAGTCCACCGCCAAAGCCTGGCCGCAATGGGATGTGCCGGGCGGCCAGCTGACCACCAAGGGTGGCGTGCTGGAGGTGTATATGGGCCACTATATGCGCGAATGGCTGGCGCAGCAGAAGCTGGTGACCAGCGGCGAGTGCCCGCCGGAAAACGCCGTTTACGCCTACGCTAACAGCCTGCAGCGCACCGTCGCCACCGCGCAGTTCTTTATCACCGGCGCGTTCCCGGGCTGCGGCATTGCGGTGCATCATCAGCCGCAGATGGGCACCATGGACCCGACCTTCAACCCGGTTATCACCGACGACTCCCCGGCGTTTCGTGAGAAAGCGCTGCAGGCGATGGAAAAAGAGCGCCAGGGGTTGCAGTTGACCGAGAGTTACAAGCTGCTGGAGACGATGATCGATTACCGCAACTCGCCCTCCTGCAAAGAGAAGCAGGTCTGTTCCCTGAGCGAGGGTAAAGATACTTTTAGCGCCGGTTATCAGCAGGAGCCGGGGGTGTCCGGGCCGCTGAAGGTGGGCAACTCGCTGGTGGACGCCTTCACCCTGCAATATTATGAAGGCTTCCCCAAAGACCAGGTGGCGTGGGGGGAGATCGCCAGCGATAAGCAGTGGCAGGTGCTGTCGAAGCTGAAAAACGGCTATCAGGATAGTCTGTTTACTTCGGTGGCGGTGGCGCAAAACGTGGCCAAGCCGCTGGTCAACTATATCGATAACGCGCTGGTGGGCGAGGGGGCCAGCAAGGCGAAAGTCACGCTGCTGGTGGGACACGACTCGAATATTGCCTCGCTGCTGACGGCGCTGGACTTTAAGCCCTATCAACTGCCCGGCCAGTATGAGCGCACGCCTATCGGCGGCAAACTGCTGTTTCAACGCTGGCACGACAGCGGCAGCAACCGCGATCTGATGAAGATTGAGTATGTCTACCAGAGCACCGAGCAGCTGCGTAACGCCGACCCATTGACGTTGCAGACCCCGCCGCAGCGGGTCACGCTGGCGCTTAACGGCTGCCCGGTCGATGACCAGGGTTTCTGCCCGCTGGAGACCTTTAAAAAGGTGATCAACGAGGCGGCGAAATAACGAAAAAAACCCGGAGCAATCCGGGTTTTTTAGCAGGTTAGGGTGAGACTCGGCAGGGATAAACGTCCTAAACGTTTTTACGCTCAATCGTCTGTTCACCCCAGAACAGCGCATCTTTATCGGTTTTGGCAAAGGCCAGCGCCAGCACTTCGTCGCTGCCTTCCTCCCAGATTTGCTCCGCCAGTTTTTCATCATAGTGGGCGACTTCGAAAATCGCCTCGGCGATCTCCGGCGAGGTGTTACGTAAACTTGCCCATTCGCCGACGCGATGTGCTTTTGCTTCTTGAGTTGGCATAGTGCTCCTCCTGCGGAAGATTAGCCGTGCAGTTTAACGGCCAGTTTGGCGACATGTTCACCCTGATAGCGGGCGATGGCTAACTCTTCCTCGCTTGGCTGACGCGAGCCGTCGCCGCCGGCAATAGTGGTTGCGCCATAAGGCGTCCCGCCGCGGACCTGGGAGATATCGAACAGCTCCTGGGCGCCGTAGCCGATCGGCACGATGATCATGCCGTGGTGGGCCAGCGTCGTCCAGGTGGAGGTAATGGTTTGTTCCTGGCCGCCGCCGGTGCCGGTTGAGCTGAATACGCTGGCGATCTTGCCATACAGCGCGCCGGATGCCCACAGGCCGCCGGTCTGATCGAGGAAGGTGCGCATTTGTCCGGACATATTGCCGAAACGAGTCGGGGTACCAAAGATGATGGCGTCATACTCAGCCAGTTCCTGCGGCGTAGCGACAGGCGCGTTTTGCGTTTTACCGCCTGCTTTGGCAAACGCTTCTGCCTGCATGGTTTCCGGCACGCGCTTCACAACCACCTCAACGCCGTCCACCCGGTTCGCCCCATCGGCGACGGCGTGAGCCATGGTTTCAATGTGTCCATACATGGAATAATAAAGCACCAGAATTTTAGCCATTTCCATCACTCCTCGGTTGCATTATAAGCCAGCCAAATAGCTGGTACCTTTAAAGATAAAGCCTCTGCCGAAGAGTGCAAATCCAACGGGCATTTATTTGATTTATAACAAAATGACAAAGCATTATTTACTTTTCCTTGCGCAGCGCGGCCTGAGCGGCGGAGAAGCGGGAAGCGATGCCTCCGCCATTCTGGCCGGTGCGGCGAGGATGTAGCATCAGGATACATTTTCGCTAACTATTTTTTCTTCGTCAGCAGAGGAGGTTAGCGCCATCCCGCGGCGCGAGGGGATTTTTTTCGCCAGGCTTTGTTTCTGAATGTGACATTTGCCATCGTCAGCGGCAGTCATTCACTAACCTTATAGATACGCGGCAGGACAGCGGCGTCGCCGCTCCCGCGTAATGCACTATGATGTCTAACCTAATGGAGGTCAGTAATGGCAAACCATCGTGGCGGTTCTGGCAACTTTGCTGAAGACCGTGAAAGAGCATCAGAAGCAGGACGTAAAGGTGGCCAGCATAGCGGGGGGAATTTTAAAAATGACCCTCAGCGCGCCTCAGAGGCTGGTAAAAAAGGGGGTAAAAACAGTCACGGTAGTCGTGAGAGTTAACGCGCGACTCGCACTGTTCTCTTTGATGCGGTGTTAATCTCCCCGACCCAACCGCATCGCCCTCGCCGCCGGCATCAGCCGGCGGTTTTTTTTAGCAGTCGGAGGTTGCGCTCCCGCCGGGCCGATTGCACACTGGTCGCCCGTTAATCGTCATGGCTGTTTTATGTCTTCGTTAAAATTCTCCGTTAGCCGCCAGGAAGCGCTCCTTATCATGATCACCATGTTCTGGGGAGGGACCTTCCTTGCCGTGCAGTATGCGGTCAGCCTCAGCGGGCCGCTGTTTTTTGTCGGCCTGCGTTTCGCGACCGCCGCGCTGGCGGTGGGTCTGCTCTCGCTGCGCACCCTGCGCGGTATGACATGGCTGGAGGTGAAGGCGGGGGTGGCGATTGGCGTGGCGATTGCGCTGGGGTATGGGCTGCAGACCTGGGGACTGCAGTCGATCTCCAGCAGTAAGTCTGCCTTTATCACGGCGATGTATGTGCCGCTGGTGCCGCTGCTGCAGTGGCTGTGCCTGGGTCGTATGCCGGGGGTGATGTCCTGCGTGGGGATTGTGCTGGCCTTTATCGGTTTGATCCTGCTGGCCGGGCCGGAAAACAATCTGCTGGCGCTTGGCGTGGGGGAGATGATCACGCTGGCGAGCGCGCTGGCGATTGCCGCGGAGATTATCCTTATCAGCGCCTGGGCCGGGAAAGTGGATGTTCGGCGGGTGACGGTGGTGCAGCTGGCGACCGCGTCGCTGGTGGCTTTCGCCGCCATGAAGCCGGCCGGTGAGTCAGTGCCGCCGTTGACGCCGGCGCTGCTCGGCGTGGCGCTGGGGCTGGGCATTTTCAGCGCGATCATTCAGGTGACCATGAACTGGGCGCAGCGCAGCGTCTCGCCGACGCGGGCCACGCTGATCTATACCGGCGAACCGGTGTGGGCCGGTATTTTTGGCCGGTTGGCCGGTGAGCGTCTGCCGCTGCTGGCCCTCCTCGGCTGCGTCTTTATCCTCGCGGGGGTGCTGGTGAGCGAGCTGAAGTGGAAGCGCAAACCGCCGCCGCAGATGTCAACGAATAACGATGCGCAGCCGCTCCCGGACCTAGCCGATCGTCGCGAGCCGTAATCTTTCCTTCTGTCCCGGCAGCGGCGCTTATTCTGCCAGGCAAATGGCGAGGTTCCATCAGGCCATATCCCTCAGCCGTTGTACCCGTCCTGGTGCCGGATGGCGGCATAACTGCCTTCTCCGGCCTACATAACCATCTCTATATCAGTTGGTTAACTCTCATCGTAGGCCCGCGCAAGCGCAGCGCCGCCGGGCGATGGCATCAGGCACGGCGGCGCTTTTATGCCGGGTGGCGGTTGCGCCTTACCCGGCCTACGTTCGTACGACCTGCCGTTAATTTATTCACCATTGTTGCTGAAACTGCCGGTGCTGACGGCCTCAAAATCGCTGAGACGTTCCCGGAAGGCCGGGGCAGCCCGCATGGATGCGGGCTGAGGGCCGTGTTTTGCATGGACGCTGCCTCGGCCCGACCCGAAGCCTGCAGGGATAAGTCGAAGGGACCACGCAGTGGCGATTTTGCTGGCCGGAGCCCGGGGGTACAGGGGGCGGCGGCGACTGGCCGCCCCCTGTGCGCTCCCGGCGCCATGAGAGACATAACGCAGAAGACATATCGGGAGCGCCATCTGCCTGGATATAACCCAGAACAGCCGTTTTTCCGGGGCGAAACCGTTGCAAACCGATAACTGTATCGACTTATCCGGCCCCCACCGCTCCCTGCGCCAACGCCGCGCTAATGTGGCTTAAACCGGCGTTACCCTGGCCTCCTTCGCCTCACGCGTCCCGCGATGAAGCAGCGCGTGCAGCAGGATCGCCCCGAAGGTGGCGGTACCAATCCCGCCCAGCGTAAAGCCGCCCAGCGACAGCGCGAAATCGCCGGCGCCCAGCACCAGGGTCACAGACACCATGATCAGATTGCTGTTCTGGCTGAGGTCGACGCGGTTTTGCACCCAGATCCGCGCCCCGGCGACGGCGATCAGGCCAAAGACCACGATCGAGGCGCCGCCGATCACCGGCCCGGGAATGGTGTGGATTAATGCGCCGAATTTCGGCGAGAAGCCCAGCAGCATGGCAATCAGCGCTGCGGCGACAAACACCAGCGTCGAGTAGACCTTGGTCACCGCCATGACGCCGATGTTCTCCGCATAGGTCGTGACCCCGCTGCCGCCGACCGAGCCGGAGAGCATGGTCGCCAGACCATCGCCGACGAAGGCGCGCCCCATGTACGGATCCATATTGCGCCCGGTCATCCCGGCGACGGCCTTCAGGTGGCCGAGGTTCTCGGCCACCAGGATCACCGCGACCGGGGCAATCAACATCATCGCCTGGCCGTTAAAGGATGGGGTGGTAAAGTGCGGCAGCCCGAACCACGCCGCCTGGGCGAGGGGAGAGAAGTCCAGCGGTTTGCCGAGGCCAAAGCCGTTAGCCAGCAGGGCGTACAGCGCGCAGGCGACGATCAGGCCGACCAGGATCAGCAGACGCTGCAGCATCCCGCGGGTAAATACCGCGACTATGCCGATACAGAGCACGGTTAACACCGCCATCCAGCTGTCGAAGGCGCTGGCGGAGACGCTGCGCACGGCAATCGGCGCCAGGTTCAGGCCGATAGCCATCACCACCGCCCCGGTCACCACCGGCGGCATCAGGCGCTCGATCCAGCGGGTGCCGATCTTCATCACCACCAGACCGATCAGGGTATAGACCAGCCCGCAGGCGATGATCCCGCCAAGGGCGACGCTGAGGTGAGGGTTGAGTCCCTGGCCGTTAAAGCCGGTAATGGCGATCACCACCCCGACAAAGGCGGCGCTGGAGCCGAGATAGCTCGGCACCCGTCCGCCGGTGACGACAAAGAACAGCAGGGTGCCGACCCCCGACATCAGTATGGACAGGTTTGGGTCGAGCCCCATCAACAACGGCATCAGCACCGTCGCGCCGAACATCGCAACGGCGTGCTGCACGCCCATCACCAGCGTTTGCCCGGCCGATAAGCGTTCATCGGGCGCGACAACGCCGGATTCGGCGGCGGGGGAGGTCAGCTTCCAGCGAGGAAAATCGAAGAGTGCCATGATGATATCCCGGGTTAAAGGTTAACAAGCGGGTCGCATAAGCGTGTGATAGCCGCGGTCAAACCACATCAGACCCCGGGGTTCCGGGTGACGGGAAATGGCCACGACGTGACAAAACAGAATGTCGTGCGTGCCGACGCTGACGCGCTGGTCGATGCGGCAGTCAAAGTTGACCAGCGCCGCCTCCAGCCGCGGGCAGCCGGTGGCGCCGGTCTGCCAGTCGGCGGCGGCAAAGCGCTCGTCCATCGCCGTTTTACCGCCAAACAGCGTTGACAGCGCCTCCTGTCCCGCCGCCAGGGTATTGACGCACAGCGTGTGGTGTTCGCTGAACACCGGCCACACGGAGGCTGAGCGGTTCAGACAGACCAACAGGGTCGGCGGGGTGTCGGTCACGCTGCAGACCGCGCTGGCGGTAAAGCCCGCCCGGCCCGCCGGGCCATCGGTGGTAATAATGTTAACCGCGGCGCCGACGCGGGCCATGGCGTCACGAAAACTCTCTTTGTCCGCTAACTTCATCGCCAACTCCTTATGCCAGCAGGCAGGCTTCATCAAAGGACAGACGCGGCAGGCGGCCATACAGTTTGCCGGGGTCGCCATAGCCGATGTTCACCAGCAGGTTGCTTTTCCAGCCGTTGTCGGCGAAAAACGCTGCATCGACTTTTTCCCGATCGAAACCGGACATCGGCCCGGTGTCGAGTCCCAGCGCCCGGCAGGCGAAAATCAGATACGCCGCCTGCAGGGAGCTATTGCGAAACGCGGTCTCTTCCGCCAGCTGCGGGCTGGAGGTGAACCAGCTGCGGGCATCGCCGTGGGGAAACAGGGTCGGTAGCCGGTCGTAAAAGGCGCTGTCCCACGCCACGATGGCGGTCACCGGCGCCTGCATGGTTTTCTGCAGATTGCCGCTGGAGAGCGTCGGGCGGAGCTTCTCTTTGCCTTCCGCGCTGCGCACGAACACGATGCGCGCCGGCGAACAGTTGGCGGAAGTCGGCCCCATTTTCATCAGGTCCCAGACTGCCTGCAGCTGCGCATCGCTCACTGGCTTATCCAGCCAGCCGTTGTGGGTCCGGGCCTGGGTAAACAGCGTCTCGCAGGCCGTCTGGTTTATCGCGTCGTTCATCGGGTCTCCCTGGCGACCGGCAGCATAGCGGCCAGCCCGTCGCGTAAAATGGTATTAAAGGTATCGGCGTCGGTGACGTTGCAGGCATGCCCGCCCCACGGCATTTCCACGCGCTGGCTGCCGGGGATCGCCGTCTGCAGCACGCGGGAGCAGGAGGCCGGGACCAGCAGGTCGTCAGCGGCGCTAACCATCAGCGTCGGGCAGGCGATGGCCGCCGCGCGACGGGAAAAATCAGCCTGCTTCAGGGCCTGCAGCCGCTTCAGCAGGTTCTCCTTGCCCTGAAAATGGCTGATGGCAAGCGCATCTTCGGCTTCGAGGCGCGGCAGGCGCGCGGCCATCCATTCCGCCGGGTAGAGAAACAGCGGCTGCGCTTCGACCCACGCCTGCGCGCCGCCGGCATGCAGCAGACGCTCGCGCACCAGGAAGCAGCGGCGGGTGTGCGGCGACAGCGACAGCCAGCCGTTGACCAGCACCAGGGCGCTCACCGCCTCGGGGCGATCGAGCGCCAGCTGCAGGCCAATCAGCGCCCCCAGCGCGTGGCCCACCAGCGCGAAGCGGGCGATCCCCGCCGCCTGCAGAGCGCTGAACAGCTCCCCGGCCATCGTCGCCATGCTGTAGTCGGCGGGCAGCGGACCGGCGTTCTCCCCGGTCCCGTTATGGTCATAACTTACCAGCTGATACTGTTCCTCCAGCGCCGCGCGCTGCGCCAGCCAGTAGCCGCCGCCGCCGCCCAGACCTGCGCTGAGGACCACCACCGGCGCGCCGGGCCATGGGGCCGGAGCAATATTGAGCCTCATCATGTCGGAGTGCCGATATGGGCGACGCTGGCGATTTCCACCAGCGCATCGGGCTTCACCAGCCCGCACTGAATGCAGAAGCGCGCGGGTTTATCGCCGGGGAAGAACTCGGCGTAAACCTCGTTAATCGCGGCGTAATTTGTCCAGTCGGTGATAAAGATGCTGTTGAAAGTCACATCCGCCATACTCCCGCCCGCCGTTTCGATAACGCACTTGATGGTCTCCAGCACGTGGCGGGTTTGCGCCTTTGGGTCGCCGATGTGCACCACATTGTTTTGCTTATCAAACGGCAGAGTGCCGGAGACGTAGATCACGCCATCGGCGAGCGTCCCCGGAACAAAGGGGGCAATCGGCGTGGTGGTGCCTGGCGGAATAATCACCTGTTTAGGCATAACGTTTCTCCTTGGCTAAAGACAACGGGGTGGCAGGGGACAGCGCGCGGCAGAAGCTCTCGACGTCGCTGACCCAGCCGAAAAAGGTTTCTATATTGAACAGCGCCGCCTGCTGGGCGAAGGCCGGTCCGGCCTGATGGGTAGCATCCTCCAGCACCACGCCGAAGTATTCGAGGAAGAAACCATCGCGCAGCGTCGATTCGACGCAGACGTTGGTGGCGATCCCGGTGAACACCAGATGACGGATGCCGCGGCTGCGCAAAATGCTGTCGAGCGGAGTGTTAAAGAAGCCGCTATAGCGCGGTTTCGGCAACACGATGTCGCCTTCCTGCGGCGTCAGCTCGTCCACCAGCTGATAATCCCAGCCGCCTTTCGCCAGCAGCTTGCCCTGCAGTTCCGGGCGCTGACGCATCGTTTTCAGCGCGTTGGACTTATGGTAGTTCGGCGAGCCCGGGCCGCCGGCTTCAACATACTGGTCATCCCAGCCGTTCTGGAACCAGATAATCAGCATGCCCGCGGCGCGGGCGGCGGCGACGGCGGTATTAATATTGTCGATAACCGGCCGGGTGGCGGAGACGTCAAATCCGGCGAGATCCAGATAACCGCCGAGGCTGGCGTAGGCGTTCTGCATATCGACAACAATCAGCGCGCTCTGCTGCGGCGCGAAAGTCAGGGATTC
Organism: Klebsiella sp. V115_8; assembly: GCF_029967715.1. Classification (NCBI taxonomy): domain Bacteria; kingdom Pseudomonadati; phylum Pseudomonadota; class Gammaproteobacteria; order Enterobacterales; family Enterobacteriaceae; genus Klebsiella; species Klebsiella sp. V115_8. Next base: position 16,180 of record NZ_JASCAR010000022.1, on the reverse strand, counting down.
CGGGCGAGCGGGAAGGGTAATCATCAGGCCACCTCACGGGTAACAGGAGCAATATGGTCCCGGCAGCGCATCAGCGGCTGAATGCGTTCGCCAAAGGCGTCGATGCCGGCAAGAAAATCATCAAAGGTCAGCAGCACGCCGTCGGTGCCGGGAACGCTCGCGACTTCATCAAGCATACGGGCGACGCTGGCATAGGATCCGACAAGGGTGCCCATGTTGATATTGACCGCCGAGGTGGGGTCGGCCATCTGGCGCACGTTGGTATCGCTGCCGGAGCGGGTGTCTTTCTGACTCTGCTCGGTGAGCCACGCCAGCGCTTCTTCATCGGCGCCCGCTTTGTAGTGCTCCCATTTGGCGCGCGCCGCTTCGTCGGTTTCGTCAGCGATCACCATGAACAGCACATAGGAGCCTACGTCACGGCCGGTTTTTTCCGCCGCCTGCATCATGCGCGCCGCGGTCGGCGCGAAGGCCGTTGGCGTGTTGACCCCTTTGCCAAAGCAGAAGTTATAGTCGGCGTGCTGGGCGGAGAAGGCCATGCCGGCGTCGCTCTGCCCGGCGCAGATCACCTTCATCGGCTGCGAAGGGCGCGGGCTGACCCGGCAGTCGTTCATGGTGAAGTAGTCGCCTTTGAAATCGCTGCGCCCGGTGCCCCACAGGTCGCGGAGCACCTGAACGTATTCGGTGAGATAGTCATAGCGGCTGGCGAAATAGTCATCCCCCGGCCACATGCCCATCTGGTCATATTCCGGTTTTTGCCAGCCGGTCACCAGATTGACGCCAAACCGGCCGCCGGAGATGGAGTCGATGGTGGAGGCCATCCGGGCGACGATCGCCGGCGGCAGCGTGAGGGTGGCGGCGGTGGCGTAGATCTGGATCTTCGAGGTCACCGCGGCCAGGCCGGCCATCAGGGTGAAGGACTCCAGGTTGTGATCCCAGAATTCGGTTTTCCCGCCGAAGCCGCGCAGCTTGATCATGGAGAGCGCGAAGTCGAAATGGTAGTGCTCGGCTTTCTGTACGATAGCCTTATTCAGTTCGAAGGTCGGCATATACTGCGGGGCATGGGTGGAGATCAGCCAGCCGTTGTTGCCAATGGGAACGAAAACACCAATTTTCATACCTACCTCTCTACAGTCATGGAAGATGGGTTGCGGTGGCGCGGCATCCTGCCTCTCCCTGGACCACCTCGCAGAAGAGGTAAAGCAAACGCAATGCCAGTTTTATAAATGCTAATGTTATTAATGTGTTGCTATTGGGTTGCTAAAAAGGACGATAAAAAAGTGGACTGGATGGTCAAAATCAGTGCACGAAAAAACGGCAGTCATGCGCAATCAGGGTGCATGGGGTCGTGTCGGCGAAGGGCTTTTGCTATGCTGGTGGCGTCAACTGAAGGAGAGGATGTATGGCACAGGGCGCGGTGAAGAAAAACGGCAAACGTTCACAAGCGGTCAGCGCCAAAAAGGAGGCCATCCTGGCCGCCGCGCTGGAGGCATTTTCGCAATTTGGTATTCACGGTACGCGGCTGGAGCAGGTGGCTGAGCGCGCCGGGGTGTCGAAAACCAATCTGCTCTATTACTACCCTTCGAAAGAGGCGCTGTACGTGGCCGTTCTGCAGCAGATCCTCGCCATCTGGCTGGCGCCGCTGAAGGCCTTTCGCGAGGATATCAGCCCGCTGGTGGCGATCCGCGAGTATATTCGTCTGAAGCTTGAGGTGTCCCGCGATCACCCCCAGGCCTCGAAGCTCTTCTGCCTTGAGATGTTGCAGGGCGCGCCGCTGCTGATGGGCGAACTGACCGGGGATCTGAAAGCGCTGGTCGATGAGAAATCGGCGATTGTTTCCGGCTGGATCGACCGCGGCAAGCTGGCGCCGGTCGATCCGCAGCATTTAATCTTTATGATCTGGGCCACTACCCAGCATTACGCCGACTTCGCCACCCAGGTGGAGGCGGTCACCGGCGCCACGCTGCAGGACGCGGCCTTTTTTGAGCAAACGGTCGATAATGTCCAGCGGATGATTATCGAAGGCATTCGCGTCCGTTAATTGGCCGGCGGCAGCGGGCAGCTTTGATCGCCGTCCTCGCACTGCAGCAGCGAGGCGAGGAAAGATTCCCGCTCCACGCTCTTATCGGTCATGCACTGGCTCACCAGCATCGGCTGCATGCTGCCGCCTTCGGCTCCGGACGCGAGGAAAGCGCAGTCGGCGTCGCGCAGGGCGATCCATGCCTGCTGGGCCTGCTTCAGTAATGTCTGCTGTTTACCCACCGCACGCTGCAGAGCCTGCTGCCAGGTGTCATTCAGCTTTTTGTCGGCTGCCTGATACTGCGCGGCCGCGCACTGATTCATTTCGGTTTGGGTGTTGGCGTTGCTGCACTCGTCCGCCAGCGCCGCGCCGCTGGCCAGCAAGACCGCCGCGGCAAATAACATGCGTTTCATTGTTCTGCTCCCATAAAAAAGGCTCCCGTCCGGGAGCCTTAATTAAGCACAGCTGACGTCGGCTGTCATTAGCTGATCGCATCGCCGATTTCCCGGATGGCGGCGCACAGCGCCACCGGGGAGCCCGTCTTAGCCGATGGTCATCAGGCTGGCGTTACCGCCTGCCGCCGCGGTGTTGACGCTCAGCGAACGCTCGATGTACAACCGCTCCAGCAGCAGATTGGTTTCGCCGCGGGCGAAGCCCTGCACGGAGACAATCGCCCCGTCGCGCGCCGCCACCTGCTCGCACAGCTCGCGCAGCTGGTCGGAGTCGCCGTGATAGATAACCGCGTCGAAGGCCTGGCCAGGCAACTGATCCGCTTTGGCGAAACGGATCCGCTCGCTGACGTCCCGCGGGAGTTTCTTCGCCAGATCGCGCTGCAGGGCGCTGTCCGGCCACAGCACTTCACAACCGACCGCCAGCACGGCCGCCAGCTGGATCAGCGCATCCTGCTCATTATCCGCCACGCACAGCACGCGCTCGCGAGGCATCAGCGTCAGGGTGTTGCGCTCGCCGGTGGGTCCCGGAAGCAGGCGTTGGGTGCCGCTTTGCGCCTGCTCGCTGTACTGCTGGCACAGCGCCTGCAGCTCAGGACGGCCCGCCGCCCACTGCTGCAGCGCCTGCAGCGGTTTTTCCAGCAGCGTTTTCAGCTGGGCGTCCAGCGGACGCTCTGCATCCTGGCGGGCGAAGGTCACGCCAACCGCGCCCTGCGGACGGCTGGAGAGCAGGCGGTAAAGGTACAGCGGACCGCCGGCTTTTGGACCGGTACCGGACAACCCTTCGCCGCCGAACGGCTGCACGCCGACCACCGCGCCAACCATATTGCGGTTGACGTACAGGTTGCCCACCTTCGCGCTGCCGGTGACCTGGGCGATGGTCTCGTCGATACGGGTATGTACGCCGAGGGTCAGGCCGTAGCCGGAAGCGTTAATCTGCTCCACCAGTTTGTCCAGCTCGTTACGGTTATAGCGCACCACGTGCAGCACCGGGCCGAAGACCTCTTTTTTCAGCTCGTCGAAGCTGTCGAGTTCGATAAGCGTCGGCGGCACAAAGGTCCCGTGGTTCCATTCGCGGGCGTCTTCGCTATTCTCGCGCACCGCCTGATAGACGGTGCGTCCTTTGGCGCGCATCGTCTGAATATGGCGTTCGATATTCTCTTTCGCTTCCGCATCGATAACCGGGCCGATATCGGTGGTCAGGCGGCCGGGATTGCCCATCCGGCACTCGCTCATCGCGCCGCGCAGCATGGTTAAGGTGTGGTCGGCTACCTCTTCCTGCAGGCAGAGGACGCGCAGGGCGGAGCAGCGCTGACCGGCGCTGTCGAACGCGGAAGCCAGGACGTCGATCACCACCTGCTCGGTAAGCGCCGACGAGTCGACGATCATCGCGTTCATCCCGCCGGTTTCGGCGATCAGCGGCGTTGGGCGTCCCTGAGCGTCGAGGCGGCTGGCGATATTGCGTTGCAGCAGGGTGGCCACTTCGGTGGAGCCGGTGAACATCACGCCGCGCACGCGCTCATCGGATGTCAGCGCGGCGCCGACGGTTTCCCCGCGGCCCGGCAGCAGCTGGATCACCCCTGGCGGCACGCCGGCTTCCAGCAGGATCGCCACGCCCTGAGCGGCGATAAGCGGCGTCTGCTCCGCCGGTTTCGCCAGCACGCTGTTGCCGGCCGCCAGCGCGGCGGCAATCTGCCCGGTGAAGATCGCCAGCGGGAAGTTCCACGGGCTGATACAGACCACCGGACCCAGCGGACGGTGGGTTTCATTATCGAAATCGTCGCGCACCTGACCGGCGTAGTAGTGGAGGAAGTCAACGGCTTCGCGCACTTCGGCGATGGCGTTGCTGAAGGTTTTACCCGCTTCGCGCACCAGGATCCCCATCAGGGTCGGCATCTGGCTTTCCATCAGCACCGCGGCGCGCTCAAGAATGGCGGCGCGCTCCTGCGGCGGGGTGGCGAACCAGATGGGCGCGTTGTTGATAGCGCTGGTCAGCGCCTGCTGCACTTCGTCATCGCTGGCTTCGCGGACGTAACCGACGATATCCTTCGGCTCCGCCGGGTTGACCACCGGCTGCATCTCGCCTTCGGCCACCGGCTGCTCCAGCATCGGCAATGCCTGCCATTTATGCAGGGCGCTGTTGAGCAGGGAAGAGGAGAGGGAGGCCAGACGATGCTCGTTAGCCAGATCCAGACCGGCGGAGTTGCTCCGGCCGCTGCCGTAGAGATCGCGCGGCAGCGGAATTTTCGGGTGCGGCAGACCGGCCTGGCCTTCCTGCTGCGCCAGTTTTTCCACCGCGCTGACCGGGTCGGCCACCAGCTCGTCCAGCGGCAGGGTATTGTCCGCGATACGGTTGACGAAGGAGGTATTGGCGCCATTCTCCAGCAGACGACGCACCAGATACGCCAGCAGCGTCTCGTGGGTGCCCACCGGGGCGTAGATCCGGCACGGCCGGTTCAGTTTGCCATCGGCGACTTTGCCCACCACCTGCTCGTACAGCGGTTCGCCCATGCCGTGCAGGCACTGGAACTCATACTGGCCAGGGTAGTAGTTCTGGCCCGCCAGCTGGTAGATAGCCGCCAGAGTATGGGCGTTGTGAGTGGCGAACTGCGGATAAATCAGGTTCGGTACCGCCAGCAGCTTTTTCGCGCAGGCGAGATAGGAGACGTCGGTGTAAACCTTGCGGGTGTAGACCGGGTAGCCTTCGAGACCTTCCATCTGCGCGCGTTTGATTTCGCTGTCCCAGTAAGCGCCTTTCACCAGACGGATCATCAGGCGACGACGGCTGCGGGTGGCGAGATCGATCAGCGCGTCGATGACGAACGGGCAGCGCTTCTGGTAGGCCTGAATAACAAAACCGATGCCGTTCCAGCCCGCCAGCTCCGGCTCGAAGCACAGTTTTTCCAGCAGGTCGAGGGAGATCTCGAGACGGTCGGCCTCTTCAGCATCGATGTTAATGCCGATGTCATACTGGCGCGCCAGCAGGGTCAGCGATTTCAGACGCGGATAGAGCTCTTCCATCACCCGGTCATACTGGGCGCGGCTGTAGCGCGGGTGCAGAGCCGAGAGCTTAATGGAGATGCCCGGGCCTTCATAAATGCCGCGGCCGTTGGAAGCTTTGCCGATGGCATGGATCGCCTGCTGATAAGAGACCATATAGGCCTGGGCGTCGGCGGCGGTCAAGGCCGCTTCGCCGAGCATATCGTAGGAGTAGCGGAAACCTTTATCTTCCAGCTTGCGGGCGTTAGCCAGCGCTTCGGCGATGGTTTCCCCGGTGACGAACTGCTCGCCCATCAGGCGCATCGCCATATCCACGCCCTTACGGATCAGCGGTTCGCCGCTCTTGCCGATGATGCGGTTCAGCGAGCGTGAGAGGCTGGTTTCGTTGTGGGTGGAGACCAGTTTGCCGGTGAACAGCAGCCCCCAGGTGGCGGCATTGACGAACAGCGACGGGCTGCGGCCGATGTGCGACTGCCAGTTGCCGTTGCTGATTTTGTCGCGGATCAGCGCATCGCGGGTGGCTTTATCCGGAATACGCAGCAGGGCTTCCGCCAGGCACATCAGCGCCACCCCTTCCTGTGAGGAGAGGGAGAACTCCTGCAGCAGACTCTGCACCATGCCGGCGCGGCCGCTGGCGGTCTTCTGGTTGCGCAGTTTTTCCGCCAGCTGATACGCCAGCTTATGCGCCTGCTCGCCCAGCGGCTGCGGCAGTCGGGCCTGCTCCAGCAGCATCGGCACCGCGTCGGTTTCCGGGCGACGCCAGGCGGCGGTGATCGCCGCGCGGCTTACCGACTGCGGCAGGATCTGCTCGGCGAATTCGAGGAACGGCTGATACGGCTCTTCCGCCGGGGAACCCGCTTCATCGCTTTCATTGGCGGCCCCGGAGAGCAGCGCCGGCAGTTCGGGCAGCGTTTCGTCGTTCTCCAGCTTTTCCAGATAGTTGAAGATGGCCTGCTTAATCAGCCAGTGCGGCGTGCGGTCAATGCGGCTCGCGGCGGATTTAATGCGCTCGCGGGTTGCGTCGTCAAGCTTAACACCCATGGTGGTGGTGCCCATGCTCAAAACTCCTGTCATTTATCGTTAGGCTTATGCGGTTGCCTGGAAATATCCACTATGTTGCAACTTTGTGCAACCTTGTTAATTGAGGCGTGTGACGAAAGCCGTGAAATGGCGGATTTGTTAAAAATAGTGCCTAAAATAGCAGAATTTTAACCCCGGGCTCATAGGGTATTTGTATGCGTGAGTTAACACTTTTGTTTGGTGCAACCTTTAAAAACGTGAGAGAGTGCAACCTCTCGCAAATTGACGTTTTGCGCCGTCGGTTTTTCGTGTAAATGCTGTGTTAAATCGTTTGTGAAAAACCGAAGCTTCCGTCAGGATACGGTCGCCCAATTAAACAATGCGCCATTACCCCGTTCCGGTAGTGGAAAAAAACGACGAAGTTGGACGCTGTCGATAAAAATTCTGGAGACTTTGCATGGCTATTAGCACACCGATGCTGGTGACATTTATTATTTATATTCTTGGTATGGTATTGATAGGGTTTATTGCCTGGCGTTCGACCAAAAACTTTGATGATTATATTCTCGGGGGACGCAGTCTGGGGCCATTTGTAACCGCGCTTTCCGCCGGCGCCTCGGACATGAGCGGCTGGCTGCTGATGGGCCTGCCGGGCGCCATTTTCCTCTCCGGGATCTCCGAAAGCTGGATCGCCATCGGCTTAACGCTGGGGGCGTGGGTTAACTGGAAGCTGGTAGCCGGGCGCCTGCGCGTGCATACCGAGGTGAATAATAACGCCCTGACGCTGCCCGATTATTTTACCGGCCGTTTTGAAGATAAAAGCCGGGTGCTGAGAATTATTTCAGCGCTGGTTATTCTGCTGTTCTTTACCATCTATTGCGCCTCGGGAATTGTGGCGGGGGCGCGTCTGTTTGAAAGCACCTTCGGCATGAGTTATGAAACCGCGCTGTGGGCCGGCGCGGCGGCGACGATTATCTATACCTTTGTCGGCGGCTTCCTCGCCGTCAGCTGGACGGATACCGTGCAGGCCAGCCTGATGATTTTCGCGCTGATCCTCACCCCGGTGATCGTGATTATTTCCGTCGGCGGCTTTGGCGATTCGCTGGAAGTCATTAAGCAAAAGAGCATCGAAAATATCGACATGCTGAAAGGGCTGAATTTCGTGGCGATTATTTCGCTGATGGGCTGGGGACTGGGTTATTTCGGTCAGCCGCATATTCTGGCGCGCTTTATGGCGGCGGATTCGCACCACAGCATCGTCCACGCGCGTCGCATTAGTATGACCTGGATGATCCTCTGCCTCGCCGGGGCGGTGGCCGTCGGCTTCTTTGGTATCGCCTACTTCAATAGCAACCCGAGCCTGGCGGGCGCGGTTAACCAGAACGCCGAGCGCGTGTTTATCGAACTGGCGCAAATCCTGTTTAACCCATGGATTGCCGGGATCCTGCTGTCGGCGATTCTGGCGGCGGTGATGTCCACTCTGAGCTGTCAGCTGCTGGTCTGCTCCAGCGCGATTACCGAAGACCTGTATAAAGCCTTCCTGCGTAAAAACGCCGGTCAGAAAGAGCTGGTGTGGGTGGGCCGGATGATGGTGCTGGTGGTTGCCCTGGTGGCGATTGCCCTGGCGGCCAATCCGGAAAACCGCGTGCTGGGTCTGGTGAGCTATGCCTGGGCCGGCTTCGGCGCCGCCTTTGGTCCGGTGGTGCTGTTCTCGGTGATGTGGTCGCGCATGACCCGTAACGGCGCGCTGGCCGGGATGGTGATTGGCGCCCTGACCGTGATCGTCTGGAAGCAGTTTGGCTGGCTGGGCCTGTATGAAATTATTCCGGGCTTTGTCTTCGGCAGCATCGGGATCGTGGTCTTTAGCCTGCTGGATAAAGCGCCGTCGGCCAGCATGCAGCAGCGCTTCGCCGAAGCGGATGCCCACTACCATACGCCGCCGCCGGTACGCGCCACGGCTGAGTAAGATCAACTGATGTTCACGAGCCCGCCGCTGGCGGGCTTTTTTTTGCGTGTTGCCGGACCGGAATATTATAACCCTTGCTAATTATTTGAAAATCCGCTGATATTTCCTGACTAATAACAATGAGGATAGCAAAGATGACGTTCAGACAGGGTGCAATGGCGCTGGTGCTGGCAGGGTTACTCAGCGGCTGCGCGGCGGGTGGAAGTTCGTCGACCAGCGCGCCGAAGCCCGGCGCCTGCCCGGCGGATCAGTCCATGGTGCAAACCACGCTTTACTTCGGCCTGAGCCGCCCGGCGGGGAAAGACATCACCCCTGATGAGTGGCAACAGTTTGTCGACCGCGACGTCACGCCGCGTTTTCGCGACGGGCTGACGGTGTTTGACGCTCGCGGCCAGTGGCTGGGCCAGAATGGACAGGTGGTGCGGGAGCAGAGTAAGGCGCTGATGGTGATCCATGGCAACGACGCGCAGAGCGAGGCCGGTATTGAGGCGCTGCGCCAGGGCTATAAATTACGGTTCGCGCAGGAGTCGGTGATGCGTGTCGACCAGCCGGTCTGCGTACAGTTCTGAGTTAACGGCGGGGGCAGCCCCGCCGTTTGTCTTACAGCACCAGCCCGGCGAAGCTGGCCGAAAGCAGGCTCACCAGCGTGGCGCTATACACCAGCCGCAGGCCGAAGCGGGAGACGATATTGCCTTGCGGTTCATTCAGGCCTTTGATCGCTCCGGCGATAATGCCGATCGAGGCAAAGTTGGCAAACGACACCAGAAAGACCGAGAGAATGCCGAGCCCGCGCGGCGTCATGCTGGCGGCAATCTTTTGCAACTCAATCATCGCCACAAATTCGTTCGCGACCAGCTTGGTGGCCATGATGCTGCCGGCGTTTAGCGCATCGCTCAGCGGAATGCCGATAAGCCAGGCCAGCGGATAGAAGACGTAGCCGAGGATCTGCTGGAAGCTGAGGCCAAACAGGGTAGCGAACAGCGCGTTAATGGCGCTGATCAGCGCGATAAAGCCGATCAGCATCGCCAGGATAATCATCGCCACCTTAAAGCCGGCCAGAATATATTCCCCGAGCATTTCAAAGAAACTCTGCGATTCATGCAGCTTCTCCAGCTTTATTTCCTGCTCGCTGCCCGGCCGCGTTGGGTTAATCACCGACAGCACGATAAAGGTGCTGAACATATTCAGGATCAGCGCCGCGACGACGTATTTGGCGTCCAGCATGGTCATATAGGCGCCGACGATCGACAGCGATACGGTCGACATGGCCGTCGCCGCCATGGTGAACAGACGCCGCGAGGAGAGGTCGCCCAGCACGCCTTTGTAGGCGATGAAGTTTTCCGACTGGCCGAGGATCAGTGAGCTGACGGCGTTAAAAGATTCCAGCTTACCCATGCCGTTGACCTTCGACAGCAGGGTGCCAATGACGCGAATAAAAATCGGCAGGATCCGCCAGTGCTGGAGAATACCAATCAGCGCGGAAATAAACACAATCGGACACAGGACGCCAAGGAAAATAAAGGCTAAGCCTTTTTCGCTCATGCCGCCAAAGACGAAATTGGTCCCTTCGGCGGCAAAGCCTAATAGCGAAGCAAAAAAGCCGGAGATATTTTTCACCAGCCACAGGCCGCTTTCGGCGTGCAGGAAAAAGAAAGCGAGCGCTATTTCGATAATAATCAACTGGAGAATATAACGAATACGAATTTTTTGTCTGTCATAGCTGACAAGCCAGGCCAGGGCGAGGATCACCGCCAGCGCCAGCAGGAAATGAAAAAATGCAGTCATGTTGTTCTTTTCGCAGGTCAATAAGGCCGCCATTTAGCCATAGCCGGTGCGACGGGTAAATATCTGACGTAAAAAATCCTTTGCTTATTCTTTTCCCTCATAACAGGCGAATATTTTCATAAGTCATTATTTGCCAGCGATTTATTTACAACTGATCATCATTCTCTGCACATTTTGCTTGTGTTTCTGAGTATTGTAATGATAATCACTATCATAAATATTACCTGTTTTTGCATTCGTTGACGGTGCTTTACATTTAAGGGTATTGGCATGTTTGTCCCATTTCTCATTATGTTACGCGAAGGCCTGGAGGCGGCGCTGATTGTCAGCCTGATCGCCAGCTATCTGAAACGCACCCAGCGCGGCAACTGGATTGGCGTGATGTGGATTGGCGTGATCCTCGCGGCGGCGCTGTGTCTTGGCTTAGGCATTTTTATCAACGAAACCACCGGTGAATTTCCTCAGCGTGAACAGGAGCTGTTCGAAGGGATCGTCGCGGTCATCGCGGTGGTGATCCTGACGTGGATGGTCTTCTGGATGCGCAATGTCTCACGCAACGTCAAGCAGCAGCTGGAGCAGGCCGTGGACAAGGCGCTACAGCGCGGCAATCACCATGGCTGGGCGCTGGTGATGATGGTCTTTTTCGCGGTCGCCCGTGAGGGGCTGGAGTCGGTCTTCTTTCTGCTGGCGGCATTCCAGCAGGATGTCGGCATCTGGCCGCCGCTGGGGGCGCTGTTGGGGCTGGCCACGGCTATCGTGCTGGGCTTCCTGCTCTACTGGGGCGGTATCCGTCTCAACCTCGGCGTGTTCTTCAAATGGACCAGCCTGTTTATCCTGCTGGTGGCCGCTGGCCTGGCCGCGGGGGCGATCCGCGCCTTCCACGAGGCGGGCCTGTGGAACCTGTTCCAGGAGACCGCCTTCGATCTGAGCGCTGTGCTGTCGACGCATACGCTGTTCGGCACGCTGCTGGAAGGGATCTTCGGCTACCAGGAGACGCCAAGCGTCAGCGAAGTGGCTGTCTATCTGCTTTATCTGATCCCGGCGCTGGTGCTGTTTGCGCTGCCGCCGCGAAATAATACGACTGCCTCGCGGGCTGCCTGACCGGGCGCTGCGAGCTTATAAGCGACACTCTACTTACCGAAAGGGATGATCATGATGATTCATTTTCGCCGTAATGCGCTGCGGGTGACCGTGGCCGCGCTGCTCAGCTCTGCATTCGGTGCTCAGGCTGCGGATATCCCGCAGGTCAAAGTCACCGTCAACGATAAACAGTGCGAGCCGATGCAGGTGACCGTTAACGCGGGTAAAACCCAGTTTATTATTCAGAACCACAGCCAGAAAGCGCTGGAGTGGGAGATTCTGAAAGGGGTCATGGTGGTGGAAGAGCGTGAGAACATCGCGCCGGGCTTTACCCAGAAGCTCACCGCGAACCTGCAGCCGGGCGAATATGACATGACCTGCGGCCTGCTCACCAACCCGAAAGGCAAACTGATCGTCACCGGCGCCGCCACCAAAGACGCGGCGAAAGCCGATGCGGTGCTGAGCCTCGGCGAAGCGATCACCGCTTACAAAGCCTATGTGACGGCGGAAACCGCGCGGCTGGTCAGCGGCACCAAAGCCTTTACCGACGCGGTGAAAGCGGGCGATATCGAGAAAGCGAAAGCGCTGTACGCCCCGACGCGCCAGCATTACGAGCGCATCGAGCCGATCGCCGAGCTGTTCTCTGACCTTGACGGCAGCATCGACGCCCGCGAAGACGACTTCGAGAAAAAAGCGGAAGATCCGAAATTCACCGGTTTCCACCGTCTGGAAAAGGCGCTGTTTGGCGATAACAGCGTCAAGGGCATGGAAAAATATGCCGATCAGCTGAACAGCGATGTGCTGGAGCTGCAAAAACGCATCAGCGAGCTGGCGTTCCCGCCGTCAAAAGTCGTGGGCGGTGCGGCAGGATTAATTGAAGAAGTCGCGGCCAGCAAGATCAGCGGTGAAGAAGATCGCTACAGCCATACCGACCTGTGGGACTTCCAGGCCAATATTGACGGCGCGCAGAAAATTGTCGACCTGCTGCGCCCGCAGCTGCAAAAAGAGAACAGCGCGCTGCTGGCGAAAGTGGACGCCAACTTTAAGAAAGTGGACAGTATCCTCAGCAAATACCGCACCAAAGACGGTTTCGAAACTTACGATAAGCTGACCACCGCTGACCGTAATGCGCTGAAAGGGCCGATCACCACCCTGGCGGAAGATCTGGCTCAGCTGCGCGGGATCCTGGGTCTGGACTAAGTCGATGGCACAACAGAAACCACACGACGTGAACGAGCCGTCACGTCGTCGCTTACTGAAAGGGATCGGCGCGCTTGGCGGCGCGCTGGCCATCACCGGCGGCTGCCCGGTGGCGCATGCGGCAAAAGCGGAAAGCTCCCCCGGGACGCTCGCACCCGACGCGCGTCAGGAAAAACAGCCATTCTACGGCCGGCATCAGGCGGGCATTCTGACGCCGCAGCAGGCCTCGATGATGCTGGTGGCGTTCGACGTGCTGGCGTCAGATAAAGCCGACCTCGAGCGTCTGTTCCGGCTGCTGACCCAGCGTATCGCCTTTTTAACCCACGGCGGCCCGGCGCCCGATACGCCTAATCCCCGACTGCCGCCGATGGATTCCGGCATCTTAGGGCCGTGGATTGCCCCGGATAACCTGACCATCACCGTCTCGGTCGGCCATTCGCTGTTTGATGAGCGCTTTGGTCTCGCGGATAAAGTGCCGAGAAAACTGCAGCCGATGACTCGCTTCCCCAATGATTCGCTGGATGCCGCCCTGTGCCATGGCGACCTGCTGCTGCAGATCTGCGCCAATACTCAGGATACGGTGATCCACGCCCTGCGCGATGTCATCAAACATACGCCGGATTTGCTCAGCGTGCGCTGGAAGCGGGAAGGGTTTATCTCCGATAGCGCGGCGCGCAGCAAAGGCAAAGAGACCCCCATCAACCTGCTGGGTTTCAAAGACGGCACCGCTAATCCGGCGAGCCATGACAGCGCGCTGATGGATCAGGTCGTGTGGGTAACGGCGGATCAGGACGAGCCGGCCTGGGCCGTGGGCGGCAGCTATCAGGCGGCGCGCATCATCCAGTTTCACGTCGAGTTCTGGGACCGGACGCCGCTGAAAGAGCAGCAGACGATCTTTGGCCGCGACAAACACACCGGAGCGCCGCTGGGGATGAAAAACGAGCACGATACCCCGGATTACAGCAACGATCCTGGCGGCGAGACGATCGCGCTGGATAGCCATATTCGTCTGGCCAATCCTCGCACGCCGGAAACCCAGTCCAGCCTGATGATGCGCCGCGGCTACAGCTATTCGCTGGGCGTCACTAACGCCGGGCAACTGGATATGGGGCTGTTGTTCGTTTGCTATCAGCACGATCTGGAAAAGGGTTTTCTGACGGTGCAGAAACGGCTTAACGGCGAGGCGCTGGAGGAGTACGTCAAACCCATTGGCGGGGGCTACTTCTTTGTTTTACCCGGCGTAGTGGATGACAAGCACTACCTGGGACAGACGCTGCTGCAGGCCTGATACCGACCCTGTCCGCAAGGGCAGGGCGTTTTCTGCTGTTTTTCTCATTTTTCTTATATTTCCTGCCATGTGTTATATTTCTGTAATACAAATGACCGATAGTCTCCTACACTTGCTTAAGAACTATTTGTTGCGTCATTGTGAAAAATAAGTTGCATTAAGAATCTTTTTTGATGTACTTATTACATACGCGGTAGTTCCCGGCAGTGTGACGTTTCACTATGGAGATCGCGAATGGTAAGGTCCCGTACCGGACAACGTAAAACCACAGACCGTACTCTTCAGCACGGAAGCCCCGCTTCCGGCAGCGATTTTCTCACTCTTTCTCCCTCCGCTTCGAATTATTATCACCTTGGCAGGGTACGCGGTGCGCGTAGCCGCGACTCGTTGTCAGTTCTACCGGCAAGCAATGGCTTACAAGGAAGCCAAACCTCAATCGTTCGTGCGCATAGTCGCGTCGATGTTGACGCGTGTGATGTAAACCTACAACGCAAGGTGCTATCCATGGGAAGACAAAAAGCAGTGATCAAAGCTCGTCGTGAAGCAAAACGTGTGCTGAGACGGGATTCACGCAGTCATAAGCAGCGTGAAGAAGAATCGGTCACATCGCTTGTGCAAATGAGTGGCGTAGAAGCAATTGGCATGGCGCGGGACAGCCGTGATACTTCCCCAATTGAGGCGCGCAATGAGGCTCAGGCGCATTATCTGAATGCCATCGACAATAAACAGCTGATTTTCGCCACCGGCGAAGCCGGATGCGGCAAGACCTGGATTAGTGCGGCGAAGGCAGCGGAAGCGCTGATCCATAAGGATGTGGACAGAATTATTGTTACCCGTCCCGTTCTGCAGGCCGACGAAGATCTCGGCTTCTTACCGGGAGATATCGCCGAGAAGTTCGCGCCCTATTTCCGACCGGTTTATGACGTGCTGGTGAAAAGGTTGGGGGCTTCCTTTATGCAGTACTGCCTGCGTCCGGAAATCGGCAAGGTGGAAATCGCGCCGTTCGCCTATATGCGCGGACGTACCTTTGAAAATGCGGTGGTGATTCTGGACGAGGCCCAGAATGTGACCGCAGCGCAAATGAAGATGTTTTTAACCCGCCTCGGGGAGAACGTGACGGTCATCGTCAATGGCGATATCACCCAGTGCGACTTGCCCTCTGGTGTGAGATCTGGCCTAAGTGATGCGCTGGCGCGTTTTGAGGAAGATGAGATGATCGGCATCGTGCGTTTCACCACCGATGACTGCGTTCGCTCGGCCCTCTGCCAGCGGACGCTGAAAGCCTATTATTGATCGTCATACTGTGAGCAAAGCCCGGGCTAGCCCGGGCTTTGTTGTTTTGATCTTTGCGACAGTCTGAAGTGCGGATAAAATTTCTGTTTTGAGGGATCCATCGCTGTAGGTGATAGAATTTCTTCTCTGTAATACAAGAATATCTGCTTTGCTATACATAAGCGCCTTTCTAATAATTTCTTTCGTCTTACCCCGTTTTACTCATTTAATTGTATGGATACTTGTAAGGGAAGCACTATGGTCGTACATGGGAAAGTTATCAAGTTATTAATTACTATTTTGATGGTGGGGTTGTCATCTGCTGCTTATAGTAAAGATTATCAGGCAGGGAAAAACTTCACTGTCATTAATTCTACTGTTAAGCAACCGCCGCAACTGGTTGAGTTTTTTTCCTTCTACTGCGGACCTTGTTATGCGTTTGCAGAGCGCATCAATGTTGATACAGCTATCAGAAAGCGCCTGCCCGCCGATATGAAACTGGAAAAATACCATGTCAGCCAGATGGGACCTTTAGGACCAGCATTAACAGAAGCATGGGCCGTAGCACAATATGCTGGGGTAGATGGCAAGGTGGAAAAGTTATTGTTTGAAGGCTTACAGGTTAAGCGTGATATTAAAACGACAGCTGATATTGTTAAGGTATTTAATCAACTTGGCATTACGTCCGAGAAATATGCCGAAATGCAAAGTAATTTTATGGTAAAAGCTTTAATTGCCAGACAGGACAATCTGGTCGAAAAAATGAAAGTAAGTGGTACGCCTTCTTTTTATGTTTCAGGGAAATATCATATTAACAATGCATCACTCGCGCAAGATGACTATGATACCTATGCAGAGGATATGGCGAATCTGGTTTTATTTTTGCTTAACAAATCCCAGTGACGTGAAGTGAGATAGTTTCATTCGGATTGTCTTTTTCGTTCTGTCCAGGTGGTTGCGCCAGTTGTCGAACCCCGGTCGGGGGTTCTCATCCCCCCCGGCGGAGAATATAAAAGAAAAGAGCCCGTACTTGCGTACAGGCTCTCATCTCGAATATGGCGGTGAGGGGGGGATTGACTCGCTTCGCTCGCCCCTGCGGGGCA